>NZ_JACMYP010000179.1 GCF_020889705.1 Bradyrhizobium altum
AGCCAAATGAAGATTGACTCGCTGTGGCTAAGATAGTCCGTCCCCTTTAACACGGCGGCGGCGATTGCCTGACGCGCTCGAACTTCAGTTCTGACGGCGTCTCGGATAGCGTGCATGGTGCCGTCGCCGATCCACAGCCGCGCGAGTTCAGCAACGAGTGGTGATACATGCCAAGTTGTTACGGTCGACACCGGTGCGAATGCAGCCGCAGCAGCTTGCGCCGTAGGAGCCACCAAATAGCCAATCCTTAGGCCTGGCGCTATGCACTTCGCGGGTCCCGTTGCGTACCACGCCAGTTCAGGAGCAAGAGCCGAAATCGCAATGGGGCAGCTGTCCGGCAGAAACCCGTAAACGTCATCTTCTAAGATCTGGACGTTATTGCGTCGTGCCGCCGCAGCCAACGCTGTACGGCGCTCTACGGACATCACATAAGCCGTCGGATTGTGAACCGTGGGCTGAAGATAAACAGCGGCTACGTTCCCGTCAGTGCACGCCTTGTCTAAGGCATCAGGGAGCATACCATCATGATCCATTGCAACCGCGCGTGGAGTGACGCCCAGCAGTGCAGCAACGTTTCGGAAGCCATAGTAGCCAATATCTTCGACCGCGACGATTTTCTTCTCGCGAGTGGTTGCAAGGGTCGCAAGAAAAAGTGCGTTCTGAGTGCCGTTCGTGGTGATCATGCGGTCAACGGCCGGCGCGCCTCCGAGGCGGCCAGCTATCCAACCGGCCCCAGCTTCTCTGTCGGCCTCGGTTCCCCGAAAACGGTGGGCCCTAAAGACCTCGCCGATGTTTGCCTCTGCCGCAACACGCGCAAGGGATTGCCGGATGGTATCACTTAGCCAAACAGGAGCAGGAGGAGTACTTCGAATGAGGCTGATCTCACCTGTCACCCGTGGATTATCGCCAGCCAATCCTGCGCTCGTTCTAGGCGCCGTGTTCGGGATTCCACCCTGTTCAGTCGAGAGTTCTGTAGCTGGCGTGCAAGTCGCGTTCTTGAGAAACCGAGAGGGGCGATATCGCGCTAACAGGTCGCTAGCTTGTCCGTCCAAGAGTTCGTCTGCGACAAGCTGGCCCACCAACGGTCCAAGTGTAATCCCACCATGCATAACCGCGACATAGACCTGACTGGCATCCTCGAGCCTGCCGACGATGGGAAGCTCGTCCGCTGCCACAGACCGGATACCGAGAATCGGCGTTCCCGGAAGTTCTGAAAACCGATTGATCCATTCCACTCCTGATTCCAAAATGGCTTGGCTCTCTCTCTCGAACCGGTCGGTTGAATGCAAATTTCCGGCGAGTGGAGATATGCCAGCTAGGATGCCACCACGATCACCAGGCCGAACATGGAAGCTGTCCGCATATATCACGTGCCCGAGGTCCGAGCCTTTGTCACATGGCACTTCCCGCAAAGCTCCCGGATTTGTTTCTATCGGGAAGGGAGTAAGACTCGACGCCTGTAGGATTGGGTTGGTATCGCTCCCGGCCGCTAGGACAACACAATCAAACGAGTCAGTGCCGAGATCATAGTTGACCCATGGTTTTTGTCCGTCATTCCCAATGCGTAGTACTCGCAGCCGCCGAAATCGCACGTCGAAGTTTCGTGTAGCAACATGTGCGAAGCGGCGGGACAAGCCTCTTGCATCGACCCAGCCTTCCTCCGGCACGCTAATAGCTTCAATCAGTGGATGTGCCTGGACAAGCGGTTCTAGTTCGTCGATCACCGACACGGTGAGATGCTTCGTGCGACCGCCCAATTCGCGCATCGTCTTCGCGTTTGCAGTGATCTTTGTAGCCTCGCACTCGACGGTAGCGAGGCGCAGTGTGCCGCAAATGTGCAAATACCGCTCACTTCCGATTTCGCGAGCGATCGTTCTATGGTACCTAATGGCTTGGAGCCGGAACGGCAGTTCAGCCGCTGGCTGGCCGAAGGCATTGAGGCAAGCAAACGATTTGGAAGTGACGCCGTCACCGGGGCTGCCGATATCGAAGATCGTGACTTGCGCGCCAGCCTTACCGAGGTGATAGGCGATGGAGGTTCCAATAATGCCAGCTCCGACTACGCCGATTTTCATCGTCTGCTCCTTCCGCGAGAGGCTCCTCAAGCGCTGGCTGTTAGCCCACCGTCCACATGCAGGATCTGACCAGTAACGAACCGAGATAGAGGCGATGCGAAGAAATGCACCGCCCCGGCGACGTCGGATGGCGTTGCCAGACGTCTAAGAGGGACATCAGATATAGCCTGCTGAAGGGTCGCTGCGTCCTCAAGAGCCTTGTGGTTTTTGTGAGTTCGTACAGCACCAGGAGCGACTCCGTTGACCGTAATCCCGTAGGGCGCTAGCTCAGTCGCGTGTTGCTTCAAAAGTATGGCCAAGCCTCCCTTTGCAGCACAAAAGGCGCTATAGCCTCGGCCTCGGAAACCAAGTGACGACCGAAGCGAGAGAATGTGAATGTGGCTGCCGCCCTTTTCGGCTGCAACCTGCTGGGCAGCGACCGCTTGGGCGAGAAACATTCCCGCGCGCAATGTCCCGCAATAGATTTTATCGAACGCATCTTCCGTCACCTCGAGCAGAGGCTGCTCTCGATTGAGCCCGACGCAGTTCACCAGAATGTCAATCGCACCATATTGATGCTTGAGCGAGGAGAGCAGACGTCGCACTGCCGCAACATCGCACGCATCGAGTTCGATACCTTGGACGGACAAGCCTTTGTCGCTCAGTTCGGCGGCAAAAGCTCGTGCCCGGTCCCCACTTCGTCCTGCAACGATGCTGATCGCACCAGCGATGGCCAATGTTTCAGAGATTACTGCGCCGATCGCTCCGTAGCCGCCGACGATCAACGCGACTTGGCCATGCAGGCCGAACGAATGCTGGCGCTGGATCTCAACGTCCTGAATGGTCATTCCGGTCTTCCCTGGGTTGAGGCGACATACCTGCCGACTTCAGCCGAGCTATCCCGCGTTACGTTGTCGACTGTCGCTCGCCATTCCGCGGAGCCGAATTGACGCTTGAAGACCGGACCGAGATGTTCCTTAGCGGTGCCGCCCAGTCGGACTGTTCCGCTGATCGAGCCATCTTCCGCTAATTCGCCGTCGAAGCCGTAGAATAGCCAAATCGGCACTCGCTCGTGCGCAGCCTCGAATTGGATATGACGGCCATGCACACCCCCGGATACAACTCCCGAGGATGATCCCGTGTAATGGACGCCACTTATCATCGCACCGATCTGCAGAATGGACATCTGATGGGTCGCGGAACCGTGAAGGAATTGCATTTCAATCCGCCAACTGCCCGAGACGTCGATTTCCGCGCGGAGGTTTAGGGCAGGTTGAACGATTGACTCGGGCTTACGAAATGCGTTTGCCAAGGCACAGCCGACGATCTCGGCCTCGTCATCGGTAAGATTCACGGGATCGAGGATGATGGAGGTCGGCGTAGACCAAAAGTCGTGAATGAGGATGCGCGGTCGTTGCCGCAGGAGTGCAAGCCTCAAGTCTTCCGCATTAAACGAAATGGAGCCGGTGTCCCAGCTGACCTTCAGCCGAACAGCGGTCACGGAACCAGGCCAGGATAGCAGTTCCGTTCTGACGCCTGGCAGCAAGCTGAGGTGAGCCTCGATCTGCGTCAATCGTGGAAGCCATCGATCGCGTTCGTCTTTCGCCGACTGAAAGTTGATCCAGCGATCAAGCGCAACTAGAGCGCCGACGACCTCCTCCTTGCCGACCTTCATTGAGCGGCCGAATGCTTGATGAGGGGCTCCATTCCACCAGATCGCCTTGCAAAGCCGCTCGTTGCCGAGCACGATTGCGGTGGATTGTGGTGCACGGATATATTTGCCACCTGCGTATACGACCAGGTCGGCTCCCTTCTTGATCCAGCGATCCGGCTTTTCGGGAGAAAGGCCTGCGGCATCGACGAGAATGGGCACACTGTGCGCGCGCGCCAAGGAAAGAAGCGAGCTCAGCGGTAATGCCGACGCAGCGTCCATGCGACCGAGCAGGCAGATCATCGCGACGCTGCCATCCAATGCGTGCACCAACTCCTCTATCGTGGCAATGCCGACGATCTCGGCGCCTGCGAGGCGGATCGCCTGTTCGTAGGCGAAACGCTGATCAGAAGGGATTAACACCTTGTTGCGCAGGCCCGATGTGTCCGGCAACTGTAACATCAGTTCCGGATTGTTCCCCACGATGCATGCCGCAGTGGATAAGGCTAGCGTCGCGGCAGTGCCGGCGGTGATGACACCCCATTCGGCGCCAGTGAGTTCAGCAATCCTTTGGCCTGCGGCTTCAGCGAGCTCATCCATGTCGACGAAAGCCTCGGCAGCCCCGTTCATTGCGGCGATGACCTCGTCGCTCGGATTGCTCGCTCCATAAATCGTGCGGACACCGGCGCATTGGATGAACGGCTCGACGCCGAGCTCTCGATAGATCCTGCCGCGCGTGTGGTCTAGGGCGGACAGATCGTCTACCTGGACGAATTCAGGCCGCGTATTCATGCCAGTCCCCTTGTCGCGAGTACGATGGATGCCCCAACACAAAATGCCGTGATGACGAGGTACATGATGCCAGTCGTCTTCGGCACTCGAAGCGGCGAAACGTGCAGAACAGCGAGCACGACGAGGACAAACGCGAACAAGTGCGGGAAGCGTGCCTCGGGGATGGCCGGACGGAGCAAGAATATGATTGCCGTTGCTGGTATCACGTAGGTGGTCGGCACGCCGATGAACCGGCCACCCGGAGATCCGAATACGTTGAAGTAGCTTAGTCGCAAGGCACTGGCGACAACGAGAACGGTTCCAGCGGCAACGGTGACCGTTGAGCCATGGCCGACGATTATCGACGTTACCGCCGGAAAGACGCCGGCGCTCACCAAATCAGCGAGCGAATCTAGATTCTTGCCAACCTGTCCTGTCTCCGCGGCGCGGCCTTGCGTTCGCTGAGCGACAACGCCGTCCAGGTGATCGGCAAGCAGCGCCCATAGCACAATGGCTACTCCGACCTCCAGACGGCCGGCGATTGCAAAGTTGATACCGATGATCGAGAGCACAAGACCTGCAGCAGTCACAGCGTTGGCCGGATCGATAAGCTGGCGGAACATTGGAGCTGGCCTCAACCACCAATCCGATGCTCGAACGACTCGGTTGACGAGCGGGGTGAGGCTGATGAGAAGATGCTTTCAGCGATCCGCAAGTCGTCCATGCTGTCGATTTCATACCAACGAAGATCGTCACAACGCGCAGCGGCAAGCTGTAGCCCGCGCCTTTCGACGAGTTTGGCAAGCAGCTCCTCAGTGTACGTCTGCTTGGCGCCGGAACCGATTAAATCGTCCAGGGAGGGGACAATCGTCTTTCTCAGCGTAACAGAGCTGAACCGCAGTATATTCATTGTTTTGAAAAGCACAGGGCTATCGCCGTCGAGGTCTGCTGCCGTCTGCTTCATCCGAAACGCAGAAATAAGTCCATCCTCTGACAGCGTCACGGCGGACCCTTGCATGCTCGACTCGAATGGTGCAACGGCGGCTAGGTCGAGAGCATCGGCAACGTTGAGATAGCGGAGGGCGTTCTCCTCAAAGAAGACGTCACCTTCCAGAATGTAGCAGTCTCCGGAAAGGAGGGTATCACGTGCAAGCCACAGGGAATAAGCGCTGCCGGTGCTTTCGAAGACGGCTGACTCTACATAGTTGACGTTAAGGCCGCCGAAGCGGCTGCCGCATGAATACTGAATGGCGTCTTTGCGGTAGCCGACGACGATTGTCACGTCTTCGACGCCAACTGCCTCCAAGTTTCGCAGGGCGTTGTGAAGAATCGGTGTACCGTTGACCTTGACTAAGGGCTTCGGGCACAAATCCGTTAGTGGTCGCAGGCGAGAGCCGGAGCCCGCGGCGAGAATGACGGCCTTCTTGGGAGCATTGGAAGTCATTTTGTGTATCTTCATGGTTGCGGTCGTTGCGTGATATCCCGTCGTCATTCCCAGAGCGTGAATCTTCACCAAGGCGGTTGACGTCAGCGTTGAGTGTTTCAGTTGAACGTGTCACCGCGAGAATGATCATGTCGTCCTTGGTCGCAGCCGACGACGGTTGCGTCGGCAACCCAAAGTTCGTCGAGATTGTCGGGTGCGTTGCGCAGGATCGGTGTACCATGCACTTCGATTAGCGGTTCGTGCAGAGTGTCAGTCATAGGCGCGCAAGCGCGAGCCGTACGCAACTACGGAGGCGTGGTGTGGACTTCTCAGGCATGATGTTAGCTCCCTTCTCGAGGCACCCTGCGGAGCCAAGAATTCAGTTCCAAGTGTTTAGAGTCGCTGTCAGACGCCGCAGACCTTTGTCGAGCGATTCGAGATCGATGCCGTAGGAGAGACGAACTCCGGCGCGGTCGCCAAAAGCTGTGCCCGACACGGTCGCGACACCGGCATCCATCAGCAACGCGCTAACGACGTTGTCGGCGTTGAGTTCGCGGCCATTAATCTTAGCTCGCCGCTGCATTTCGCTAAGATCGAGATAGAAGTAGAACCCGCCTTGGGCGGCGGGCTGGGGCACTGATCTCAGTGCTGCAAGGATAGAGAGCCCGAGTGCCCGCGCATCGCCAACGTGGCGCTGCAATTGAAGTTGAAAGCTAGAGTCGCCGGACTCTAGATGATGGAGGAGCGCATGCTGGGCAATGACATTGGGGTTCGAGGTTGTGTGGCTTTGTAGGGCCTTAACTGCGCTGATGACCGCCTTGGGACCGGCGAGATAGCCAATCCGCCAGCCGGTCAGAGCCAACGATTTGGAGAACGAATTGACAATCAAAGTACGTTCGCGCGCGCGAGGCGCCAGCGTGAGGATCGGATGATGGACATGTGGGGCATGGGCGAAAGTCCCGTAGCATTCATCGAAGATTATCCAGAGCTCGCGGTCGATGGCTAGCTGAGCCATGTCAGCAAGAGTATCGCGATCATAGACGGCGCCAGTCGGATTGTTCGGCGTGTTGATCACGATCGCTTTAGTCTTTCGCGTAACGGCCGCCGCTACGTCGGCAAGCCTCGGCACAAAGTGACTGTGTCTTGTCTCGATGAACACGGGCGCGCCGCCGGCAATGACGATCTGAGCTGGGAAAGTGGTCCAGTAGGGGTCTGGGATCAGGACTTCGTCCCCGGGATTCACGAGGATCATGGCTGCGTTGAAGAGCGCCTGCTTGGCGCCGGTCGTCACGGCGATTTCATCTGCCGACCAAGATTGGGCCGTTTCGGTGGAAATCTTCTGAGCGAGCGCATGGCGCAGCTCCATCAGGCCGAGCGTGTCTGTATAGCGGTTGATGTCGGAATTAATTGCGGCGATCGCGCCCTCGCGCACCGATGGGGCCGTGTGGCTCCAGATCTCCCCGGCGGTGAGATCGATGATTTCTTTACCGCTCGCGGCAACTGCTTTGGCGGCGTCACTCGCCGCAGCGGTGCCAGACGATTTGAACAAGGTTGTGCGTTGCGCCAACATCAGCGCTCTCCGTCGATCCAGAATGTGGCTTTGGTTGTTGGTGCGGTGCAGAGCCTACGGATTTCTTGAAAGCCGGATCTCGCCATCTTAAGAAAGAAGGATCATCATTCGCCTTGGCGTTTCGTCTCGGTCGAAATGAGCTCGCAGCTCTTTGCCGGTGGCTGGATGGTCAATGAGATGGGCAAGGAGATAGGTTGATCTGCTCCGGCGATGTACAAATCGTCGGCGTAAGAGCCGTCGCGGTATTGGACGGTGCGTCTAGTTTCAGGAGGCGAGACCTGTGCTTCGGTGAAAAATGCAGTGGAGGGTGACGGTAAGGTCGTCGGTTGCATGACGGTGGTTCCTCGAGAACGAGTGTGTTGCGGCGGGACTGAGCGGTTGTTGCCCCAAGTTCGCGGGACGAAGGCAGCGCGTTTCCGCGTTTGTGAATTCGTCTGCCTCAACAGTTTGAAGGTCTTGTCAATCGTTCGCCAAGTCGGCCTCAATGCTGGGAGTGTTCTCCGAGAATGCGACCGCAGACCTGCATCGAAGGTGTGGCAGCGCGCATGGGGTAGCCTCTTGGACACTGCGAAGAAGTCAGGCCATCGATCGGAGCTGTCGGCGAGAACACATTGTCGTGGATGTTGCATGCCGAACACCTGCAAGTGACGTTTTACTAGGCCAACTTGGCCAGCTCTACGTTGATTGACCAACAGTGACATGGTCCTGTCATCTAGAACAATTACCAGCGTTGGTAGTTGACTGGCGCACAACACATTGCTTTGCCATTATAAACCCTTGTTGGGCGAGCGATCGTTGTCAGCCAGGCGTCAGCGTATCGTCTCGAGCGAAATGGACGCGGCCACTTCGCCAAGAATGGGTGACGTAGGCGCTTCTGCGCTGACGGAGTTCGGAGGTAGCGTCGGCTTGTGATAGCGCGGCTTCCAACCGTCCCCGAACGTCCGGATCAGCGAACTAGACAGAAGATCGGGGCCTCGTGCTCACTGCAATGCAGGTTACGGGCGGTTGTGACGGGCAACAGCCGATAGCGTTTTTATCTAGATCAATTACTAAAGCTGGGAGTTGACTAGGACGTCTCGCAAATGGAACGTCCGAATAAACAAATGCGCTGTGGCACCGACGGCTAGAGAACGGCATCGCGACGTCGAAAACGTCCCTGATCATGAGCCTGGTAACGTTTGTTGGAGGACGCCAGTGTGTCCAGTTCTCTATTGTTGTCGAAATGTCTATCGGAGTCGTCTGAGCAGGAGTGCGCCGTTGGCGGCGCATCTAGTTCGAGAGAACTGTCGCCCTTCAGCTATCAACAATCGCTAGTGCGTCAGCGGGCAATAGCAGGCTCATTGGATACAATGGAGCCCGCTGGCCAACCAATGCGCGAGAATGGCAAAGGGCCCGGATGACAATGCTGCCTGATGTAACATCGATGTCCGTCCGATCGATCTCGAAGCGCGTTATCATCGTGCTGTTCGACGGGCTTCGGCCCGATCTGATCAATCCATCGCTGACACCGAACCTGGATAGGCTCCAGCGCCGCGGCGCGATCCTGGCGCGGCAGCGCACGATCTATCCCAGCGAGACACGGACCGCCCTGACGAGCCTTGTCACGGGCACGACGCCTGATCGGCACGGCATTGTCGGTAACCAGTATCTAGATCGCCTGTCTGCGCCGCCGCGCTCTGTCGATACGAGCGACGACCGTCTGATGGAATACCTCGATGAAGCGAGCGGCGGCCGTTTCCTTGGCGCACCGTCGCTCGGCGAGATCCTCATGGAGAACGGCAGGACCTTCTCCGTACTTGCTTCCAACTCGGCTGGAGCAATCCGGTTAATGAACCATAAGGCTCGAACGCTCGACCAGGTGACGATCTCCGGTCACTTCCCTCGAATCGGGACCCCGGCCGCGATGCGCGAACGGATCGAGGCACTGATCGGGCCAACGCCCGCACCGGCTCCCCAGGGCACGCCCGATCTCGCGACTCAATCCTTTCTTACCTCGGCGTTCCTCGACGTCATCTGGCCTCAAGTTCACCCTGATGTCGCTATCCTCTCTTTCGGCGAGCCCGATACATCCTCCCATTATTCCGGAATCGGCGCGCCAGAAACGCTGGAGGCGATCGGGTTTGTCGATGCGCAATTTGGCCGCGTGCTCGATTGGTGGGAGGCCGAGGGCGCATCCCAAGGTGTGCATCTGGTCGCCGCATCCGATCACGGTCACGTCACGGTGCAGGCGCGCGCCGACCTCTTCGAGACGCTCGAGGCGGCAGGACTACGCTGTGGCCCTGTGCCCGAGCCGGGGATCGACGCCATCGTCGTACCCGGGCAGGTCGGCGCAATTTACCTGGCTGAGCCATCCGGCGTTGCAATCCGCAGCGCGGTGGCGGCGATGATCGAACGGCCATGGTGCGGTTCGGTTTTCACCGCCGGCCAGGGCGAGGTCGATGGCATTGCGCCGGGCAGCTTCGGCCGCCACCTGGCTTTCGCCGACCATGCCCGTTCGGCAGATATCCTGTTTTCATATCGGACGGATGATGCGGTCGATCCGTTCGGTCTCGTCGGCCGCAGTTGGAGCCCGGATTGGCCGGTCGGCTTCGGCGTGCATGGCGGACTGCATGCCAAAGAGATGTCGTCGGTCGGCATCCTGGCGGGCCCGCTGATCAAGAGCGGCCTCGTCTCGCAAGTTCCCTCAGGTATCTGCGATTTTGCGCCGACCGTGCTCAGGCTGATTGGCATCTCGCGGCCGTCAACGATGACCGGCCGCGTCCTTACCGAGGTCTTTGCAGACGGGGCAGAGGACGCGCCTCGATCAATCGAGACGGTCCACGAGGCGAGAGACGGGGGATACCTGCAGCATCTCCGTCGTGTCGAGGTCGGCGCGGCCATCTATCTCGATACCGCTGATGTCCTATCATGCAGCGTCCGCACCTGATCCAAGAGTGAGCGTCGATCGCCAACCCGCACCGAACTGCTGTCGACCGAAATTCGTGCAAAGTCCTTCGCAGATGACCGACGAGGAGCAGCGACGCACCTCATCGTACGCAGTTTCGACATTCCTTCAATTTTGTAATAGAACCTATTAACATGCCGGCTCCTGTATAGACCTTCAATGCGTTTACGGAACTGTCTGGATGGGCTCGCACAAGAACTCAACCAACAAGCATGGAGACGGCGACATTGATATCGTCATCCGCGCGAGCGACCTCGACTGGAGAACTTCACAACTAATCTGGCGACCACAGAGCGCGGGCTGAGCAAAGAGATTCGCGGTTGCCGGCATTTGGGGAATCACGACGCATTCAATCTGTGATTCATTGCGTCGCATGGATGCTGATCGCGAGCAATTCCAAACAACATCGCCGCCTTGAAGGAGGCGTTACATGCCTGAAGGATCGATGCGCTGCGGAGCTGAAATAGATTCTTTGTCAGATCCAGCCCGATCATTGTATCTCGACTTAGTGGTCCTATCTGCTTCGTGACTCATGCACCACGGTTTTT
Source organism: Bradyrhizobium altum (assembly GCF_020889705.1). Classification (GTDB taxonomy): domain Bacteria; phylum Pseudomonadota; class Alphaproteobacteria; order Rhizobiales; family Xanthobacteraceae; genus Bradyrhizobium; species Bradyrhizobium altum. The sequence goes on from NZ_JACMYP010000179.1 coordinate 10,962, forward strand.
GGCACATCGCAGTTCTGTCCGGGGAGGGCAGCAACCACTCCATCTTTCTTGATCGGGCATCTTAAGGCATGTTCATGTCACCGTGGAGGCCGCGCGGTCTCAGGTTCGATGAAGTGGGCTCGATGGTTTCCTTACGCGCCAATCCTCGGCGTCGTACCTTTCCACCGGCAACCGCAGTCTTTTGGCCCGTTCGTCGCGGTCGGTTTTCCGAAACTCGCGCTCGCGGCGCTCGAACTTGGTTAGCTCGTCATTCGCGGCTCGCATAAACTCAGCGTGCGAGGTACCGGCGCTTTGGATGCGGGCGGGCATTCTCATCTCCTGACAATCTATTCAAAAACGTAAACCGAAATGCCGGCGAGTGGCCCTCAAGCTTACATCACCTTGAGAACGCAGCGAAATGGCAGCGAATTGGTTGAAACCTCCGTGAACGAAACGTAACGCAAACACCTTGCGAAGCACGGCAAATCAACAACTTAACACCCTGGGGCGGCGGCCCAGCGGTCGAGAAGGCGCCATAGAATGGTCCCTCGGACCTTGTGGGGCGTCGGGCTGCATCCCCGCTCACCGCGCCAGCAGTTCGTGGAAAGAACGGCCCACTCCGCGAGGCCCAAATGGCCGAACCGATCGAGCGCCGACGTGCGCCAATTGGCCTGGTCGGATTGGATCGCGTTTGCAGATCGTGGTGCGGGTCGCGCTAGGGCTGGGAATGGGCAGTTTCTCGGGAGACTTCCCTACATCCTGTCTACGGTGCCATCGTTGATCCAACGCTGTGCGATAAACGCGATGCTTCGCTGCCCTGGGGCTGATCGAGAATTTTTCGATATCGACGCCGGCGGCTGTTGCCACGCAACCGTTATCGCTGACGGAGCTTGCATGCCAGGATGCGCGCGTTATTGAAGTCCCCGAAAGCCGCCATCGAATCAACGAGCACAGCCAGTCCGGTCAAGTCTTCACGTGTCGATCTGTCCCCGTGTGGATTGTTCCTGCGTGAGTGCGCAGATCGAGCGCCGTCTCGTCCGCCGCTTACGCTGACGGGTTGCCAACGGCGGGCGGCCCTACTCTCGCTGGCCTTCAATGTTCGGATTTGCTCGACTAGCCATTTCATCATACTAGTTCGGGGTTTTGCGTAGGGCGCGTGCAACGATCGTGGCGCAGATCGTCAAGCTGAGGCACCAGAACCTCAGCGACGATGTGGATCGTTCGTCCAGCTTGGCTTGCCAGTGATATCCTTCGGTGCATCGATGATGGATGCTGGGTTGTAGCCGGAATCCATCGGGAACGTATAATCCGCATGATTGCCATCGGTGATCCAGCCTGTGGCATAGAGTGTTTCCAGATAAGGATTGTCGGACACCAGCACGTCGGCATAAGGCAGCAGCGCGCCGAAAGTGGCGCGAAAATCCATGTCCGGACGGCCAGGCAGGGTGATCGGCACGCCCTCAGCGCCGTAGTAATACTTGTGGCTGTTAACGGAGAACGCTTCGGAGATATAGGACATTGTGAGTGGCGTACTGGCGAACTTCTCGCCTGCTGCCTGGAACGCCGCGGCCACCTGGTTCATCTCGTCGAGGGTGTTGGTTCCCTTGTAACGGCAGATTTCCACCATGGTAAGGTCGCCCAGCCGATCGAAGGAGGTCAGCCAATCGCTGGCCTGGGTCACCTGATCATCGTCGATGTAAGAAGACTGGACGTCTTCCACCTTGATGAGGACCGGGATCAGATTGAGCCTGTTGTTCGGCTGGACGGTGGCATTGGCCTGAACCAGCGCATCAAGTACTTTGGTTGTTTTCTTTTCCCAACGCGCAATGACGCGATCGGTAATCGGCACTTGGGTGGAATAGATCTTTATGCCGAGATGGTTGCGCACATCAGCATTCTCGGGCGCCGAGAGCAACTTGATTGCCGCGATCGTCGATACCTCGTCCTTGGGATCGATGATGACGTTGAATTCCTCGTCATTTCTATTCTTCTCGCGAACGTAATCGATGACACTCTGCAGGTCCTCCATCTTTTGCGGAATACCGTTGCGGTCAAGTGCCGGCGTGCGCTCATTGGTGATGGGATTCCATATCGAAAGGTTCATCTGCCTGATTTCCTCCGTGGAGACGTCTGAATTCAGGCAATTTCTCGGATCGCCGGTAACTCGCCCTAATGTCTTGTCATGCATCATCCAGGCATGACCGTTCTTATCTGCGCGAAGATCGAGCTCAACGGCATGGAAGCCGTGCTTGAGCGCGTTGTCGGCGCCTGAAATGGTGTTTTCGAGAATGCCCTTCGGATTATCGAACAAGCCGCGGTGCGGCAGTATCTGCTTCCTATGCGGATCGATGCCGCGGGCCTTGCTCTCGGCTCCGGTCAGGAAAAGATCCTTCCCGTAACTCGAGGTGCCGATTTCGTACTCTGCGTCGCCGAGAGCAGGCCTGTCCAGACCAAAGTCTGATTTCCACTCGGCTTTGTTGCCGGCCGCCAACCACTCGGTGATGGTCTCGTTGACGGTGCCGTCGACTGGATCGTCCGGATCATTGGAGCCAAATTTGGGGGTTGTCTCGCCACACGCGGGAACCGGTAGCGCGACGGGCTTGCCGCCCGGTTGCACCTGGCCGATTTGGGCTTGCATGCCAGCGCTCGCCCTGTCACCTGCGATGGCATTGGCGGCCCTGTCGACAAGCATAGAACGGTCAGTCAGTCCGCCAGCCACAGTTGAGGCGACAACCATGGTTCCAATGAAACCTAACCGGGCCAGCTGTTTGCACCACCGGCGGCACCCAGTGAGGGAGAGAACGTTGCGAGAGTTGAGCGGAACTGTCCGTCGCGCCACCATGAGCGCTCCCCGTCGGTTCAGAATGTCGCTGTAGTTGCTATTGCGATGTGGGGTCTACGGCTTCGTGAAAAACGGTTGAGATCTCAGGAAAAGACGGATCATCGTGCGCGTTGGCGTTTCGCCGAGAGAGAAATGCGCTCGTGGCCATCGCCGGTGACTTGATGATCGTTGAAGTGGGGAGATCGGGCCGAGGTACTTGACAGATCGGCCGCGTAAGAGCTGTCGCAATCGATGGTATGCCCAATTTCAGGAGCAAAACCCTGAGACTCGCTGATAAGCGCATCTGAGTGTGATGGTAAGGCATCCAGTGGCATGGCGATGGTCCTTCGAGAATGAGTATGTTACAGCGTGAAAGAGAAGTTATTGCTCTAGCTCAGGAGGGTGAAGATAGCGCGCTTCCGCACGGGCCAGTTCGTCGTACCTCAAGAGTTCGAAGACCTCGTCGAGCGTCGCAATATTGGGCTCAATGCTGGTGGTGTTCTCCTCTGCGATGATGCGACTACAGACTTGCCGTATGGCTACTATTGCAGCTCGCATGGAGTGGTTGGCCCATATCACTGTGGAAATGTGGGGCTTTACGATACGCAGAGACCGGTGTTCGATAGTATTTGGTTGGAACGATCACGACCGGCAATCTGTTCTGCCAGGCGCGCGCGAACGCAAGGATCTCGTCCGCGGCGCTCCTTCGCGAGTGAATGAGGATCGCATCGGCTCCCGCGTCGGCGTAAGCATGAGCGCGCGAGATTGCTTCGTCCATTCCATGCCCGGCGATTAACGCCTCGATACGGGCCACGAGGACCAAGTCTTCAGCAACTGTATCTTTCACGGCCCGTAGACGGCCAGAGAATTCATCGGGGTCCGCGAGTGGATGCTGATCGCCAATAAGCGAGTTCGCCTTCGGAAAACAGCTGTCTTCCAGCGCAATTCCGGCAGCGCCACGCTGACGAAGTTTGCGCGCCAGCAGACGAGCGTTGTTAAAATTCCCGAAGCCGCCGTCGCCGTCAACCAGAACAGGCAGCTGGGCTGAGTCCACGATCCGTTCGACGACATCGACAAGTTGACTCCACGATGCTTCGTTGGCGTCGCGGTATCCCAAAGAGCAGGCAATTGACAGGCCCGATGCCCAGAGACCCTTGAAACCTGCGCGCTCAGCGATTGCGGCGGAGAGGCCGTCGTGCGCTTCCATGAGGAACGAGAGTTCGCTGCTGGAGCAGACCTGAACGCGCAGCATTGACGAAGGTGAGGAGTCAGTGGTTCGATCAGGCACTTTGGCGAGAACCGATTGTGATTGGTCGTGCATGCTGAGTGCCTGCGCGTGCGGTTGACCGAGAGACGTTCATTGGTCGAAGGTGACCCGTTTCTGTCATCTAGATCAATTGCTAGGATTAGTAGTTGACCGGCCGCGCAATGGTTGCGTGTCGCTGTAGTGTGAAGCAATCGTGGCTAAGCGTTTTGCTCCACAATGTTCGACCGAGGAACCGGCTGCCATCGACGCCGAGGGCTCATTCCGTGTCCACTCGGGACCACCTGACTGGTCGGCGCTCCTATCTCCGTCCGATCAATCACACAGAGACAGCGTTGCTAGCCATCAGCACGTGACTTGAGTTGGAGCAGTCGATAGTGGGGTCGTTGGGAGCCGCCGCCGTGCAACATTATGGGTCTCTCGTTGGCAGCATGGAAACCTGCGGTTACCGATCAAACGAAAGTCGAGGCCATGTCGCGCTCCAGGAGCCAGCAAAAGCTGGTTATTCATCGCGATGACGTTCCTTCATCAGTACCGGTATAATGCGATCCTTGACAGGTGCCAACGCTTTCGAGCAAAGGCCACTTCCCAAATGGCAACAGCGCGTCGATGATCAGGTCCACGCTCGTTCAACGTATCGCCGACAGCTGCCCGCATCTTTATCAGAGCGTCGTCAACGGTATGGTGAGCGCAATCCTCGATGAGATCGTTGAGGGGCTCGCGCGGTGACCGGGTTGAGTTGCGGGGCTTCGGAGTATTTTCGGTCAACCATCGGCAGGCTCGTACCGGCCGTAATCCAAAAACGGGCGAGTACGTGCAAATCGAGCAAAAGCGCTTTCCGATCTTCAAGGCCAGCAGGGCAGTGCATGAGCGCCTTAACCGTGACCAGAACTCGATAGCGATCAACTCGCCGTCTGAGGTTGTCTAAGAGAGGACAGCCAGACCGGTTCCGGAGCGATGCTGTAACGGCAACGGCCCCGCGGACGCTGCTGGGGCACCATCGAACAGAGAAGACCAGCGGCAGCATCTCGGGCACGCGGGCGCTCGATAGCACCGGCAACGAGTTTGGTGATGCCGGTCACTACAAGGGGACGCCTCAATCGGCTGCCCAACAACTCAAGGTTTGTGGGCGTTGGCTGTGTCGTTTCGGTGTCAGGCCCATTTCAGTAGTGACAGTTCGGCCGAAAAGCCTGGCCCAAACGCGCCTAAGATACCGTATGATCCCGGCGCTTGCTCTTCATGCGCCAGCACGTGTTCCAGAACGAATAGCACAGTTCCGCTGGACATATTTCCATGAAGTCGAAGCGTCTCGTAGCTGGAAAATAAGCTCTCAGAGGACTTCCCAAGGCCCCGCTCACAAACCTCCAATACTTTTCTCCCGCCGGGATGAAAGATAAAGCTCTTCACTTGGCTAGGAAGGATGCCATCCTCCGCTAGCAACGATCGCATTGCACGTGGCATCAATTCGCTAATCATTGATGGAATGCGCTCGGAGACCACGACTTCAAATCCGGAGTCGCCAAAATGCCAGCCCATTAAAGAAGTCGAGTCAGGGTGAAGCAAACTCGTACTTCTCACGATATCCAGTTTGCCAGAGCCGCTTTCAGCTGGTCCGATTAATAGCGCGGCGGCGCCATCTCCAAAGAGGCTTGAGGCGACGACGTTCTTTGGGGTGAGATCGTTCGGCTGGAATGTAAGGGAAGTCAGCTCCACAGCAACGAGGAGAATGCGTTCGTTGGTTGCTCGGCAAAGGGCTCCTGCCAAGCTAACTCCCGATGCTCCCCCAGCGCATCCGAGGCCAAAAAATTGACGTCCGTCCCACATCCGCTTGCAATCCGACCTTCAAGATCAGGTCCACGTCGAGACTAGGGGTCGCTATCCCTGTCGTCGAGACGAATATAACCCGATCGACTTGCTCGGGCTTAACGCCAGCCCGGTTGAGACAGAGCACTGTCGCTTTGCACGCGAGCTCCTTTGCCCAATCCATGTATATCTGGTTTGTCTCACCTATGCGATGCTCGCTGAGAAGCCATTCGGGCTTAACACAAAAGAAGCGCTGATCGACTAGCGCATGATCGAATACTGTAAGATATCTCTTCAGCTTCTCCATTCTGGATCCGAAGTGGCGACCCGCTAAGGCCTTGGCGTCCGTCTGCGAAAACCGGAACGGTGGCAAAGCCGTCCCAACAGCCAAAATTCTGGACATCAGTTACTCTCGTCGCTCGACAGGGATTAACACCAAAGCGAAGATCAAGGACGTCCGCGACATCCAGGCGTTAGTTCACGTGGACCAAACCGATGTTGATGTCCTGGCCAACGCGGGCAGTTCCTGCGGGGCCGCCCGTTGGAAAAGCCTGCGATTCCGGTTGAGCAAAAGCCAATGATCGGAGGGCCCATGAGCACACAATCGTACTCAGCGCTGACGGCTTAGTGGGCAGAAAAGAAGACCTTACGTCCGCTCCTGCTGCGCCGCCCCGTTGGTCTTCGCTGCCGTTGACGAGGGGCAGCGGAGTCGCAAGCTCGCAGAGCTGATATTTATTGCCGGCGACCGCAGCGGCGCCTTTTACGTACACGAGCACGTCATTCCAGCTGTAAGCGAGCGGGTCCTTGACCGGGCCGCGTGTAACAATCTCGCCTTCATCCTGAAGGCCCGGCAGAACGAGGCTCGCGTTGGAGTCCGCGGGATTGGCGCAGTTGCCGTTCACCGCGATGCCGAACACCGAGTTGGCTATTTGCCAGCGGAAACCGATTTCGCCGCCGAGCGGGCCTCCTATCGCACCAAGACACCTCATGGCAGGAGGCGACGCACGGATCACATCGCCAGCGTTGACGAGATCCCAGCATCGACGGCCACCGCCACTATCGATACCGATGTCAGAACCACTTCGCTCGCAGAGCCGCGCGGCCAGACCAGCGACAGCGGCGGCCAGCACCATTAGGACTATTGTGCTCAGCAGGAGCCTTTTCATTCTTCTCGACCAAATTCTGAGGTCAGCTTCCGTGACGGTGTTCACGGAACGCGGATGCATGCCATGTGTCTGTCTTCTTGATCAATTGATAGGGTTGGTAGTTGACTGGAAAGATTGTGTCCGCCTCTGGCAATGAATGGCTCGTCTTCTTCTCTGCGGAGCATAAAAGTTTGTCGCACCGTGCCGTTTTGCCATCGTCGATAGACCTGGCGCCGCCGGACACATGGACGAGATTTCGCGGCAGATTGACATGTCGGACGAAGCTGGCTCGGTCGTCACCGAGTATTTGGGCGGGCTCGCGACGAGCTGTGCGCCTCCCGGGAACAACCCACCCGCAACGCCATCGGAACGGTACCGAGTGCAGGCCGCGAGAGCTCACAGCCGTGGCCGCGCATGCCCCCGCTGGAAAACGTAGTTCCGTTCAATCAGAGCGGCTCGGCAGAGATATCAGCCGTGAATCGATCGACGACGCCTTGCAGACAATCCGCGATTGGTTCGAAAAACAGGATGAAGAGGTGCAACGCGAAATCGCCGGCATGGCGGCGCTTTTGATCTTCGAAGGTCGCGGTCTTCTCGACTTCAGCAGCCCGAGAGTAGTGTGACTGTCTCCGGCAGTGGCGGAACGCGGCGGGATTGCCAACCCATGCGGTCATCTGCCGCACTTTGACGTTACGCACCTGCTTTGAGTATTTCGCGGAGAGCAGGTTCATCGAGTCGGGGTGGACGCGGTCCGAAGAGGCCTGGTCATGGGGGTCGTTTCCCAGGATCGTGTCCCTGAGCGTGGTGTAACTGGCGGTGGGACACCGCGTTCGCCGGCAAGG
>NZ_JACMYP010000180.1 GCF_020889705.1 Bradyrhizobium altum
ACCGAGATGAAGTACGCAATGACGGTGCGTCGTATCGCGCGAGAACCATCCTCATCGTCGTCCTGGCGAAAGCCAGGACCCATTACCCCGAATGTAAATTGCCGGACGACACTGAGGCCACGATCCCGTTCACAACCCAATGCGGTGGTAATGGGTCCTGGCTTTCGCCAGGACGACGCAGTGGAGAAAGCTGCGTGCCTGATCCTACTTCTTCAAATTCTCATGCGGCCGGCCGAAGTCGGGCGCGGCGGAATCCTGGCCGATCTCGACGATGCCGCGGCGGATGGCGCGGGTGCGGGTGAAGTGGTCAAACAGCGCGTCGCCGTCGCCGCGCCGGATCGCGCGGGTGAGCTTCGACAGATCCTCGGTGAAGGTGCCGAGCATCTCGAGCACGGCATCCTTGTTGGCAAGGAACACGTCGCGCCACATCGTCGGGTCCGACGCTGCGATGCGGGTGAAGTCGCGGAAGCCGCCGGCGGAGAACTTGATGACCTCGGATTCCGTCACCTGCGCCAGCTCGTCGGCGGTGCCGACGATGGTGTAGGCGATCAGATGCGGCAGATGGCTGGTGATCGCGAGCACGAGGTCATGATGATCCGGCGTCATGATCTCGACCTTGGCGCCGAGCGCGGCCCAGAACGCGCGCAGCCGGTCGGTCGCGGCAGGATCCGTGCCTTCGGGCGGCGTCAGGATGCACCAGCGGTTGATGAAGAGCTCGGCGAAGCCGGAATCCGGTCCCGAATGCTCGGTGCCGGCCACCGGATGCGCCGGGACGAAGTGCACGCCGTCAGGCAGATGCGGCGCCATGTCCTTGACGACGGCGCCCTTCACCGAGCCGACGTCGGAGATGATTGCGCCGGGCTTGAGATGGCCGGCAATCTCGGCTGCGACCGGACCGCAGGCGCCGACGGGGATGCAGAGGATGACGAGATCGGCATCCTTCACCGCCTCGATATTGGTCTCGACGACGCGATCGACGATGCCGAGCTCGGCGACGCGGGCGCGCGTCCTCTCCGAGCGCGCGGTGGTCACGATCTCGCCGACCAGGCCTTGCGCGCGCGCGCCGCGCGCGATCGAGCCGCCGATCAGGCCGAACCCGATCAGGGCGATGCGTTTGAAGATCGGAGCCGTGGTCACGTCGGTGTTCACTTTCCGGCCAGGAAGTCGCGCAGGCCGTCGACCACGAGGCGGTTGGCTTCCTCGGTGCCAATGGTCATGCGCAGCGCATGCGGCAGCTTGTAATTGTTGAGCGCGCGCAGCACGAGGCCGCGCCGCGTGAGATAGGCGTCGGCTTCCGCCGCGGTCTTGCCCGTGTCGGCCGGGAAGTGGATCAGCACGAAATTGGCGACGCTCGGCGTCACCTTGAGCCCGAGCTTGCCGATCTCCTCGGTCAGCCAGTTGCGCCACTGTTCGGTATGCGTCCGCGACATCTGCACATGCGCAGAGTCCTCGATCGCCGCCACCGCGGCCAGCATCGCCGGCGTCGTGACATTGAACGGACCGCGGATGCGGTTGCAGGCATCGACGATATGCGCCGGACCGAACATCCAGCCGACCCGCAGCGCGGCAAGGCCGTGGATCTTCGAGAAGGTGTGCGTCACCACCGTGTTGTCCGTGGTCGCGACCAGCTCGATCCCAAGCTCGTAGTCGTTGCGCGAGACGTAGTCGGCGTAGGCGGCATCGAGCACCAGCAGCACATGCGACGGGAGTTCGGCGCGCAGCCGCTTGACCTCGTCGAACGGGATGTAGGTGCCGGTCGGATTGTTCGGGTTGGCGAGCCAGACCAGTTTCGTGCGCGGCGTCACCACCTTGAGGATGGCGTCGACATCGGCGGTGAAGTTGGTCTCGGCCGCAATCACGTTCCTGGCGCCGTTCGCCATGGTGGCGATCGGGTAGACCAGGAAGCCATGGGTGGTCGAGATCGCCTCGTCGCCGGGCGCGAGATAGGTGTGCGCCAGGAGATTGAGGATCTCGTCGGAGCCGGCGCCGCAGATGATGCGGTCGGGATCGAGCCCATAGGCGCGGCCGATCGCCTCGCGCAGCACGCGCGAGGTGCCCTCTGGATAGTCCTCGAGATGGTCAGCCGCGGCCTTGTAGGCCGCGATCGCCTTCGGAGACGGACCGAACGGCGTCTCGTTGGCGGACAGCTTGAACACCTTGCGGCCCGGTTCCGGCACCGGGCTCTTGCCGGGCGTGTAGGGCGCAATATCGAGGATGCCGGGATTCGGCACGGGGCGGGACATCATCAACTCCGGATAGACTACGGGCGGCTGGCTCTTACTTCAGGTCCTGGCCGATCCGTTAGAGGGCACCGTATAGCGCGTTGCGTGGCTGCCGACGAGGGCCGAAGAGCGCACCGAGGCGCCGGCCTCGATCAAGGCGAGCTTGATCTTCTCGAAACCCTTGTTAGTCAGGTCTTGCCCGGTGACCGAGACCAGCAGGGCCGCGCCGTCGAAGGCGGTGTCGGGGACCGCGACGATCTCGGCGAGCGGGGCCAGCGCCCGGGCGACATCGGCGTTCCAGCCGGAGACGCGCACGCTCCAGGTCTGTACTTCCGTGACCATGGCGTCGTCGGCGACCCGCGAGATCACGAACACCGGCAGCGCGGCGGGATGGTCGGCGCGTTCGAGAAACGGCCACCGCGCGATGATCTTCGGCGCGCCATCGGCCTCGAGCGCATTCCACCACGGTGTGCGGCTGGCGATCGCGGAGACCAGCGCGAGGTCGCCCTTCGACTTCGCCACTGCCTCGACCGCGGCCTGGGCGCTGAAATGCGAGACGTAGGGCACCACGAAGCCGAAGTGAAACCGCGCCGAGTCGCGCATGGCGGACTCGCCGACGGAGACATCGGCATGCACCGCGAACGGCGCCTGCACGTAGGTAAAGGTCGAGATGATGACGCGCCAGATGCTCTCGATGGTGTCGAGCGGCAGGATGCCGCGATGGCGCCGCACCAGTTCGCGCATCATGCTGGCCTCGCGCGCCGGACGGAACGCCGAGCCGACCTCCTGGGTCTTCTTGACCTGGATCAGGCGGTCGATGATGTCGCCGCGCGCCATCAGCAGGCGGTGAACCTGCTCGTCGATCGCATCGATCTCCTTGCGCAGCTCCTGCAGCGAGGGCGGCGACGGGGGTGGGTTGGACATGCTCTCAAACCTTGTCGTCCGGGCGGCCCGATGCCGTGCCAGACAGGGTCCCTGATTAGGAAAGACGGCCAGCGAAAGCAAAGAGAAACGTCGCAGGCGTGCCTTGCGCATTCGGTTAACCATTGGCGCCCGGCAAGGGGATGTTCGCTGGCCGCCTTGACGACGGGGGGCCTGAGGACTAGGTTCGCTCCACTCCGTGGTCATTTGAGCCGGCCGGCTTGCAGCCACGTTAAACAACTCGCTAAACAGGCCGGGGACAGATCAGCTCCCGGCCGAACCTTGTTCAGGCCGGGTTTTTTATGACCTGATTTCTGTTCGAGCCCTCCCACGCGGAGGCAGGGTCGCCTAGATGAGCAACGTGCGTCCGATACCGAGCCCGCCGATGTCCAGCGATGATCGCGCCCATGAGGCCGATCACCCGTCGTCATTGGTGGCGAAGTTCGGCATGGATCAGCCGCTCAAGCTCGATTGCGGCGTCGATCTCGCGCCGTTCCAGATCGCCTATCAGACCTATGGCCAGCTCAATGCTGACAGGTCCAACGCGATCCTGATCTGCCACGCGCTGACCGGCGATCAGCACGTCAACAACACCCATCCCGTCACCGGCAAGCCGGGCTGGTGGGACACCATCGTCGGCGCCGGCAAGCCGATCGATCCCGAACAATACTTCATCATCTGCTCCAACGTGATCGGCGGCTGCATGGGCTCGACCGGCCCCGCGTCGCTGAATCCTGCGACCGGCAAGGTGTGGGGGCTCGATTTTCCGATCATCACGATCCCCGACATGGTGCGTGCGCAGGCGATGCTGATCGATCGCCTCGGCATTGCGACGCTGTTCTGCGTGGTCGGCGGCTCGATGGGCGGCATGCAGGTGCTGCAATGGACCGCGGCCTATCCCGAGCGCGTGTTCTCGACGCTCGCGATCGCCTGCTCGACGCGCCACTCGGCGCAGAACATCGCGTTCCACGAGCTCGGCCGTCAGGCGGTGATGGCCGATCCGGACTGGCGCGGTGGCCGCTATGTCGACGAGGACACGCATCCGCATCGCGGACTGGCGGTGGCGCGGATGGCCGCGCACATCACCTATCTCTCGGACGCCGCGCTGCACCGCAAGTTCGGACGGCGGATGCAGGATCGCGAGCTGCCGACCTTCTCATTCGATGCGGATTTCCAGGTCGAGAGCTATCTGCGCTACCAGGGCTCGTCCTTTGTCGAGCGCTTCGACGCCAACAGCTATCTGTATCTCACGCGCGCGATGGACTATTTCGACATCGCCGCCGATCACAATGGCGCGCTGGCGAATGCGTTCGCCGGCATCAAGACGCGGTTCTGCGTGGTGTCGTTCACCAGCGACTGGCTGTTTCCGACCTCGGAATCGCGCGCGCTGGTGCATGCACTGAACGCGTCGAGCGCGCGGGTGTCGTTCGCCGAGATCGAGACCGATCGCGGCCATGACGCGTTCCTGCTCGACGTGCCGGAATTCCTCGAAATCTCCCGCGCCTTCCTGCAGGCCGCGGGCAAGGCGCGCGGATTGAAGGACGACGGCCAGTCATGAGCATGCAGCAGACATTGCCCTTGCCGGGCGTCGCGCCGGAGCGGACCGGCGGCTATCGCACCGATCACCTGCTGGTCGCCGACATGGTGCGGCCGGGCTCGCGCGTGCTCGACGTTGGCTGCGGCGACGGCGAACTGCTGCAGCTGCTGGAGAGCCGCGGCATCGACGGCCGCGGCATCGAGCTGTCGCGCGAGGGCGTCAACGGCTGCGTCGCCAAGGGGCTCGCAGTGGTGCAGGGCGACGCCGACACCGACCTCGTCAACTATCCCGATGATGCGTTCGACTACGTGATCCTGTCGCAGACCTTGCAGGCGACGCGGCAGCCCAAGGTGGTGCTGGAGAATTTGCTGCGGATCGGCCAGCGCGCCATCGTCTCGTTCCCGAATTTCGGGTTCTGGAAGATGCGGCTGCAGCTCCTGATCGGCGGCCACATGCCGCGGACCGAGAATCTGCCGGCGAGCTGGTACGACACCGCCAACATCCATTTCTGCACCATCAAGGATTTCGTGGAGCTCTGCGAGCGGATCAACGTCAAGATGGAGCGCGCGGTGGCGCTCGATCTCTACGGCCGCCCGGTCCCGCTCAACCTGCCCTGGTGGGTGTGGAACATGTTCGGCGAGCAGGGCGTGTTCCTGCTCAGCCGCGGTGGCAAGGCGAAATAGCTGCCGTCATTGCGAGGAGCGATAGCGACGAAGCAATCCATGCTTTCGCGCCTGCGGGAAGATGGATTGCTTCGCTTCGCTCGCAATGACGATTTACACCGGCGCGGCCACCAGCGATCTGGGATCGCGCACCGGCCAGCGGCCGGCTTCCACCAGTGCGATGAAGCGCTCGACCATCGCGTTGAACAGCGCGGGCTCCTCGAGGTTGAGCACGTGGCCGGACTTTGGGAAGAAGGAAAGGCCGGCGGTCGGCAGATGCTGCTTCAGGAACAGGCTGGGCGCGATGCAATTGTCGTCCTCGTCGCCGCACAGGATCAGCGCCGGCGTCGCTACGCGCTTGATGGCCTCGGTCATGGTGTAGATCGAGGGCCTGCCGCCCTGGAAGCTGCGCATCGTGTTGGCCGAGCCCTTGGCGTCGTGGCGGGCGAGCGCGGCGTAGAAATCGGCGTGGCCGCGCGGGTCCTTGACCAGGAACGGAATCCGGCTCGGCGCCTCGCGCGTCACCTTGGCGACTTCGGCGGAGCCGATGGACTCGAGCTGCTCGGCATTGGCGCGGCACTGCGCGCGGAAGGCATCGAGATGCTCGAGGCTGGAGCCGGAGCCGACAGCGGCCAGTGTCATCGACAGCGCGCGCTCCGGCGCGTTGAGCGCGATCTGCAGCGACGAATAGGAGCCCATCGAGAGCCCGACGAAATGCGCCTTCGCGATGCCGAGATGGTCGAGCACCGCGAGCGCGTCGGTGTAGAAGTGCGTGTAAGTGTAGACGTCGGCGCTTGGCGGCACGTCCGACGGCGTGTAGCCGCGCGCGGAGTAGGCGATGCAGCGGTGACCGCGCGCGAAGTAGCGCAGCTGCGGTTCCCAGTTGGTGTGGTCAGCTGCGAACTCGTGCAGGAAGATGATCGGGGTCCCACTGCCTGCCTCTTCGAAATGCAGGCGGACATTATCTTTCGTGATGGCATGGGGCATTGAAATTCTCCTCTCGTTGGCCGGCTCCAGATTTGCAATTTCCGCGGCTGCAATGCGGCAGTTCTGGCTATTTTCGTCATGGAATTTGCGCGGAATGACCCCGAAATCGTTTTCGCAACGCCGCATGAAATCTTCCTCTCGCCACATCCCGATCTTCAAAACCACCGCCGCATTCCCTTGGGAACGCGACGGGGAGTTGGGGGGCGTTTCAGAGGATCTCGTGAAGTATGGTTCAGTTGCTTGCGTATCGCCGGTCGCTTCGAGTTTTGGCGCTGGCTCTGTGTTCGCTCACGCTCGCCGTGATCTCCGCCGTTCCGGCGTCCGCCCGTCCGCACCATTCGCGTCGCGCGCATTCGGCTCATGCCGGCCATCACGCGCGGCATTCCGCTCATCATCACTACCGGCACACGGCGCGGCTGTCGCGCGCCGAGCGCCGCGCCCAGATGCAGGCGGGCGGCTTCGGCGAGGCCAATGCGGCCGTGATGCCCGGCGCTGAGGCCGCGTCCAACACCGATGTGAACGCGGCTGGTGGCTTCGGCTCGTCCGGCATCGTCGACACGGCGCGCCGCTATCTCGGCGGCAATCCGACCGGCCGCTCCAGCCTGTGGTGCGCGCGCTTCATGAACATGGTGCTGCAGCGGACCGGCCATCGCGGCACCGGCTCCGACATGGCGAGCTCGTTCGCCAAATACGGCCAGCGCGTCTCCGGGCCGCAGGTCGGCGCCATTGCCGTGATGGGCCGCCGCGGCGGCGGTCATGTCGGGATCATCACCGGCGTCGATGCCAAGGGCAATCCGATCATGATCTCGGGCAATAGCGGCCATCGCGTCCGCGAGACGCCGGTCTCGCGCGGCCGGATCTATGCCTATGTGATGCCGACGAACTGATCAGCGACTGGCCACCTCTCCCCTGAGAATGGGGAGGTGGCCATACGCGGTGCGAGATCAACCGATACTGCCGGCTGGCCTCACTTCTCGTGCTCCTTCGCCTCGATCGTGTCGACGTTGGTCGTCTCGAGGTTGCTCAGGGGAACTTCGACCGCAGCGGGTTGATACCAGGCGAATTGCGAGAAGTAGTTCGCGAGCACCTGGTCCTTGAAGAACCGGCCATGCCGCGCGAAAATCTCGTTTCGTGCGATGCGCAGCTCGATCGCCGACATGTCCTTGAGATCGGCCTCACTCAGAAATCGTCGATCGGAATCAGGAAAGAGAAAGCCGTCATGCGCCTTGGCGCGCTGCGTGACGGAGGCCGGAACGGCGGGCGGCGTCGCGCGTCCGACGGTGGTCTGATCGTCCTGTCCGCCTGACTTCACCACGGTATGTTCGAACGCGGGCCCGACGGTCCAGACGGCCAGCGCCAATGCCGCGCCGGCGAGGCCTGCGCCGTACTTCCAGTAGCGCTTGATCGGCGAAACTTCACGCAGCGGCGATCGCCCGGCCTCACTCAGGACCTCGTTGATCGTATCGATCAGGCGGGTCATGTGCACGCGAAAATCCTGACCCGAGTCGACCCGGGCGGCGTTGCAGTAGTGCAGGAAGCGAAGTGATTCCGGCAGCTCGTCGGCCCGCGGCATGGTTGCGCCGTTCACCAGCAGCGGCAGCAGCGTCTTGTTGTGCTTCAGCGCCGTTTCGATCTCGAAGCGCACGGAATCTGCGGGATCCTCCAGACGCGCAGGTTTCCCATCGTCGGTCTTGCCGATCCAATGCGGACCGATCACCGCGATGACGATGTCGCAGGCGACGATGGCCTTGGCGATCCGGTCGACGAAGTTTGCGCCGGTGCGAATGCTGTTGACGTCGAAGAAGACGGATTTCTCACCGTACTTCTCGATCAGATGGTCGGCGATGCGGCCCGCCGTGTCCTGATCGACCCGCCGGTACGAAACCATGATCATGCTCATGGCAACCCCGTGCAATCAATTTCGACAAATTTGCTGCAATTCAAAATGTTCGAGTGAAGTCTATTGCACGCAACCGAACATTGCAATGCGATGCACGTTTATGCCGTCTTCAAGGAATACGGAACCTGGGGCGTGACCTGGTGCGGTTCCGCGGCAATCGTGTCGCCGACGGCCGCGCCGCCGTCGCTGATGATCTCCGCGTAGATGCCGCATTCATTGTTGCCGAAGCGCTGCATCAGCGTGTTCGGGACCGAGAGGTCGCGCGCGCCCGTGTCGGGATCGACATTGACTGCGGCGCAGCGGGTGATGCGCTTCACAACTTTTGCCCGTGCGCTGCCGATCGCAATGGTCTGGTCGAGCAGGCTGGCCTCATGCCAGGCCGGCCAGCCCTCGACATAGAGATTGGCGCGGAATCGCAGGGGATGGACCGGCGCCTGCACCATGTCCTCGATCGCCCGCAGGCTGGCCAGGTTGATGATCGAGACCACCTTGCGTGGCACGTCGGAAAAACTGTGCCCAGGGCTCACCAGCACTTTGGGCGGCCCCTTGATCTGGCCGGCATGACGGTCAGTGAAATAGCGCTCGATCGCCGCGCGCCCGGCTTCCGTCTCGAGATCGCCCTGGGCCACCATCGCGCCGTCCCGGCGCAAGGTCAGCACATGGCTGTCATCGTCGAAATGGGCGCGCAGGGGCGCCAGCCACTCGTCCCGCTGCAGCATCAGGAAATGCGGCTTAGCCAGCCACTTCGGCGCCGAGGGATCGAAACCGCTCGGGCCGTTCTCGATCGCGTAGTGGCGATCGGAGCGCAGCGCCTCGCCGACCTTGAGCTCGGCGCGGGGCAGGGGCTCGGGTGTCAGACCCTTGACGGGATAGCGGTAGATGCCGGTGATCCGGGCGGAGGAAGTGTGCGTGCTGTCCATCCGCCCGCTCTAGCCTGTTTGGCCCGCGAGGAGAACCGCCGCCGATGCGACGGCAGCTAGTCGGGCCGCGCCGCGCCTGCGGCATCCAGCACGCGCTGCATGAAGACGAGGTCGAGCCAGCGGCCGAACTTGCGCCCGACCTCCGGCATCCGCGCGACCTCGACAAAGCCGGCCCGCGCGTGCAGCCGGAGCGAGGCGGGATTGCCGCCGTCGATGCCGGCGATCATGACGTGCTTGCCGAGCGCCGTCGCGGCGGCCACGAGCGCGTCGACGATGACGCGGCCAAGGCCGCGGCCGCGATGATCGGCGTGGATATAGACGCTGTGCTCGACGCTGTAGCGGTATCCCGGGAAGGCCCGGAAATCGCCGAACGTGCCGTACCCAAGCACCACGGGCCCTTCAGCGACCAGCACCGGGTAGCCCAGCGCCAGCCGGGCCTTCATCCAGGCCAGCCGTTCGGCCTCGGAATCCTGCTTCTCGGTCCAGATGGCGTTCGAGTTGGCGACCGCCTCGTTGAAGATCGCGGTGATCGCAGGAATGTCCTGCTCGGTGGCGGGGCGGATAATCATTGGTCGTTCCTCGATAAACCTCTTGAACGGACCCCATCGTCTACTATATAAGACATTATGTCAATTATAGAAGACGGACCTGATGAAGCTCTCGGGCGGAGGGTTCGCGCCGAACGGGAGGGGCGCGGCTGGTCGCTGGCGGAACTCGCCGGGCGGGCAGGCGTGTCCAAGGCCATGCTGAGCAAAATCGAACGGGCGGAGGCCAGCCCGACAGCGGCGACGCTGTCGCGGATTGCCACGGCCTATGGCCTGACCATGGCCGCGCTGTTCGAGGTTGCCTCACACAGTTCCCGCCTGCAGCGGGCCAAAGATCAGCCGGTGTGGCGCGATCCGAAGGCGGCCTATCTGCGGCGGCAGGTGTTCCTGCATCCGGCCAATCCGCTGGAGCTGGTGGAAGTCGAGCTGCCTGCCGGGCAGGAAGCCGGTTTCCCTGCCAGCGCCTATCACCTGGTCCGCCAGGTGGTGTGGGTGATCAGCGGCCGCCTCACCTTGATGGAAGGGGCGGAGCGCCACGAGCTCGCTGCGGGTGACCGCGTCGAGCTCGGGCCGCCGTCGGACATCGTCTTCCGTAACGAAACTGCTCAGCCCTGCCGCTACCTTGTCGCCATCGTGCGGCGCTGAGCTCCATCGGGTGAAATCGCAGACTGTGGCTCTTCCGTTTCGGAACCAAGTGCCCACATCTGCGGCAAGCCTGAAAAATGATGGCGACGACCAGAGGCTGGTTGAGGAACGTCAACGCGGCCCGCGGAAAACCCAATGAAGATGCCGTTGTCATGCCTGAATGGGTGACGATGGCAGGCCGAGGGAAAACGAATGAACATTGAGAAGTACACCGAGCGCTCGCGCGGATTCATCCAGTCTGCCCAGTCGCTCGCAATGCGCGACGGTCACCAGCAGTTCTCGCCCTTGCATCTGTTGAAGGTGCTGCTGGACGACAATGAGGGTCTCGCCGGCGGTCTGATCGACCGTGCAGGCGGCAATTCCAGGGCGATCCTGAAAGCGACCGAAGAGGCGCTGAACAAGCTGCCGAAGGTTTCGGGCAATGGTGCGGGACAGGTCTACCTGTCGCCGGAGCTGGCGCGCGCCTTCGATGCGGCCGAAAAGGCCGCCGACAAGACCGGCGACAGCTATGTCACGGTGGAGCGGCTGCTGCTCGGGCTCACGCTCGAGAAGGGCAGCGAGGCGGCTTCCATCCTGAGCAAGGGCGGCGTCACGGCGCAGAATCTGAATGCGGCGATCGAAGCGCTGCGCAAGGGCCGCACCGCTGACAGCGCGACGGCCGAAAACGCCTACGACGCGCTGAAGAAATATGCCCGCGACCTGACCCAGGCTGCGCGCGACGGCAAGCTCGACCCGGTGATCGGCCGCGACGAGGAGATCCGCCGCACCATCCAGGTGCTGTCGCGGCGAACCAAGAACAATCCCGTCCTGATCGGTGAACCCGGCGTCGGCAAGACCGCGATCGTCGAGGGCCTGGCGCTGCGCATCCTCAACGGCGACGTGCCGGAGAGCCTGAAGGACAAGAAGCTGCTGTCGCTCGACATGGGCGCCTTGATCGCCGGCGCGAAATATCGCGGCGAGTTCGAGGAGCGGCTGAAATCCGTCCTGCAGGAGGTCTCGTCCGCCGAGGGCGGCATCATCCTGTTCATCGACGAGATGCACACCCTGATCGGCGCCGGCAAGACCGACGGCGCGATGGACGCGTCCAACCTCCTGAAGCCTGCGCTCGCGCGCGGTGAGCTGCATTGTATCGGCGCGACCACGCTCGACGAGTACCGCAAGCACGTCGAGAAGGATGCGGCGCTGGCCCGCCGGTTCCAGCCGATCTATGTCAGCGAGCCGACGGTCGAGGACACCATCTCGATCCTGCGCGGCCTGAAGGACAAGTACGAGCAGCATCACGGCGTGCGCATCACCGACTCCGCGTTGGTGGCCGCGACCACGCTGTCGAATCGCTACATCACCGACCGCTTCCTGCCCGACAAGGCCATCGACCTGATGGACGAGGCGGCGGCGCGGCTGAAGATGCAGGTTGATTCGAAGCCTGAAGAGCTCGATTCGCTGGATCGCGACATCATCCGGCTGAAGATCGAGCAGGAGGCGCTGAAGAAGGAGAACGATGCCGGCTCGAAGAGCCGCTTGCAGACCCTGGAGAAGGAGCTCGCCGGGCTCGAGGAGAGGTCGGCGGCGCTGACGGCGCGCTGGAGCGCGGAGAAGAACAAGCTCTCCAACGCCCAGAAGCTGAAGAGCGAACTCGATGCGCTCCGCGTCGAGCTTGCCAATGCGCAGCGTCGCGGCGAATTCCAGAAGGCGGGCGAGCTGGCCTACGGCCGGATCCCCGAGCTGGAAAGGAAGCTCGCCGACATCGAGGCGCAGGAAAACAGCAAGCCGAGTGGCGGCGAGATGATGGAGGAGGCGGTCACCGCCAACCACATCGCGCAGGTCGTCTCGCGCTGGACCGGCGTGCCGGTCGACAAGATGCTCGAGGGTGAAAAGGACAAGCTCCTGAAGATGGAGGACGCGCTCGCCAAACGCGTCGTCGGCCAGGCCGAAGCCGTGCGTGCGGTGGCAACCGCCGTGCGCCGTGCCCGCGCGGGCCTGCAGGATCCGAACCGGCCGACCGGCTCGTTCATGTTCTTGGGCCCCACCGGCGTCGGCAAGACCGAGCTGACCAAGGCGCTCGCCGCTGACCTGTTCAACGACGAGACCGCGATGGTCCGCCTCGACATGTCCGAGTTCATGGAGAAGCACTCGGTCTCGCGGCTGATCGGCGCGCCTCCCGGCTATGTCGGCTACGACGAGGGTGGTGCACTGACCGAAGCCGTTCGGCGCCGGCCCTACCAGGTCGTGCTGTTCGACGAGATCGAGAAGGCGCATCCCGACGTCTTCAACGTGTTGTTGCAGGTGCTCGATGACGGCCGCCTGACCGATGGTCAGGGCCGCACCGTCGACTTCCGCAACACGCTGATCATCATGACCTCGAACCTCGGTTCGGAATTCTTGGTGAATCAGCCGGAAGGCGAGGACACCGCGGCGGTCCGCGATCAGGTGATGGGCGTCGTGCGGGCGCATTTCAGGCCGGAATTCCTGAACCGCATCGACGAGATCATCCTGTTCCACCGGCTGCAGCGGAACGAGATGGGCCGCATCGTCGAGATCCAGTTCGCGCGGCTGACCAAGCTGCTCGAGGATCGCAAGATCGAGCTCACGCTCGATCCGAAGGCGCGGAATTGGCTCGCGGAAAAGGGCTGGGATCCGGCTTACGGTGCCCGCCCGCTGAAGCGGGTGATCCAGCGCAGCGTGCAGGATCCGCTGGCCGAGATGATCCTCGCCGGCGAGGTCAAGGACGGCGATCGCGTGGTGATCTCGGAGAAGGGCAACCTGCTGACCTTCAACGGTCAGGTGCCCAACACCGCCGAGATCGTGCAGTTCGATGCCCCGGTCTCGAAGCGCAAGCTGAACTGACACGCGCATGCAAAAGCCCTCCCCGCGGTCGCGGGGAGGGCTTCGTTGTCCAGGCTAGTCCTGCGGGGCGGTCGGTGGACTGAGCTGACCGGGCTCGTCGTCATCGGCGGGTTCGAGTTCGGACAGAATATCGACCAGCTCGCGGGTGCGGCCTGTGGCCAGCGGCCTGCCGGCGTTCATCAGCGGCTCGTCATTGGCAAGCCAGGCCTGGGCTTCGGCAAGCTCGGTGATCGTGGCGCCGGATGCGATGATCCTGGCGATGGTGACATCGTCGGCGTGGCCGACGGCCTTCAGCACATCGTCGCGGGTGAGCCGGGTCATGGCGCAAATCCTTGTGGATATCTTCGTTGAGCACGACCAAATCCCCGCCCGCCGGCGATCCGCGCCAGCGGGTGGGACGCATCGTTTCAAGGCCTCAGCTGTGTGTTGTGAGCCGAGGCGGATGCTGGGACATCGCCCAGAGTTCGATCGCGGCAAGGACCGCGACGGCGATGCCGATCACCACGTGCACGGTCGTCGCGGTGGTCATTGCCTGGAACCCCAGGACCCAGGGCGAGACCATTGCCCAAAGCCCGACGATGAGGTTCAGCCACTCCTCCCAGACCGCGAATGCCGCGAGCGCGGCGATCGCAAGGATCGCCATCACGAGGCCGACGATGTGGGCGTTGGTGGAAACCATTCCGGCGTCGAACTTGAACAGCCACGGCGACAGGAAGAGAATCGCGCCGAGGATCAGGTTTGCGACGTCGCACAACTTTGCGTTCGTCCAGTTCTCCATGACACCCTCCATTGGAGGTTTTACTGCTGAATCAACTGGATGATCGCCGTTCGAGTTCCCATCTGACGGCGCGAAATATGTTGAAACTGGCGGCGTCATGGCCTGCAAACGGCATCGCATCTGATCTGCGCCTGCAGCGTTTCCTGGGATCTGCGCGGCCGGACGGGCCGGCCTCTTGCATCATCAGCGGTTGCTGATGGACCGCGTCATCGGCGCGCTGCCGGTGGCATCCGAGACGATGCGCGAGCTGCCGCGGCTGGACATCTGGGATTCGATCCGGTCCCGCTCCTTCTCGAAGCCTGCCAGCATCGGGCCTTCCAGCGAGCGGCCGCGCGGCAGTTTCACGCGCATCGGGTCGACGAATCGGCCGTTGACCAGGATTTCGTAATGGACGTGGGGGCCGGTCGACTGGCCGGTCGAACCGACGAAGCCGATCACCTGGCCCTGCCGCACCTTCTTGCCGGCCTCCATGCCCTTGGCGAAGGCCGACATATGGCCGTAGGCCGTCTCGTAGCCGTTCGAATGCTTCATGCGGATATATTTGCCGTAGCCGCCCTCGTACCCGACCTTCTCGAGCACGCCGTTGCCGGAGGCGAAAATCGGCGTGCCGTAGGCGGTGGCCCAGTCGACGCCGGTGTGCATCTTCACATAGCCGAGAATCGGGTGGCGGCGGCCGCCGAAGCCCGAACGCATGATCGCGTTGTTGACAGGCTTGCGCACCAGGAACTTCTTCGCGCTCTTGCCGGTCTCGTCATAGTAGTCGACGAGGCCGTCGTCCGAGCTCTGGAATCGGTAGTATTTCTTGGTTTCGCCGCCCACGGTCAGCGCCGCGTACAGCACTTCGGTCTTTTCGGTGCTGGTGACGCCCTCGTCCTCGCCGGCAAAGAACACGTCGAACGAGTCGCCTGGCTGTACCTTGCGCTGGAAATCGACGTCATAGGAGTAGATCTTGACCATGTCTTCGATGACGGTCGGCGGCACCTTGTTGCGCAGCGCGGTCTCGTAAATGCTCTGATAGAGCCGCACGCCGGTGCCATCATCCTCGTCATCGTCGCTGGAATTGTCGGCGGTATCGGTCGTGGTGTTCATGCTCTGCACGTCGACGGCGACGTATTTGCCGAGATCGGACAGCGCGGCGACGGCTTCGACGACGGAATCATTGGCGACGATGACGCGATAGGGCTGCAGCCTGACATTCGGTCCGGGAGCTGCCGGAGCCATCAGGATTCGCACCTTCTGGCCTTCCTTCAGGCCGCCGTCGCGGCCGCGCGGGCCGAGCGTTGCGGCAATCGCCTTCGCCTCGTCGGGCGTTGCGCCCTGATCGCGCAGGATCGAGGTGATGCTGTCGCCCTTCTTGACGAGGTGAACCCGTTCACCAACCGGATTGCCGCCGGTGACCTGCTCCTTGGTCTTCGGCAGCAGGGTGACGTTCTCCGGCACCACGCGGGTCTCGAAGCCTGCATAGGGGTCGGAGGTGTTGCCCTCGGTGGCGTAAGCCATCCTGATATCGGGGCCGGCGCCGGTGGCATCGGCCGCGGCATTGGCGAGTGACGCGTAGCGCACCGAACCGCCGGAGCCGCGCCAGTTGGCGGCGTCGCGGACCCGCATCAGCACGTCGTCGAGCGCGACAACGGCGGCGAGCTTGGCTTTCGGCAGCACGGATCCGAGATCCTTGGTGACGAAAGAGACCTCGGCGTCGGGCTCGGCGGCGTCGGCCGCATTCGGATCCTCGGCCGCCGCCGGCGTGTTGGAGCCGACATCGGTCAACAGACGCTGCGCGTTGAACGCCGGAATCTTGGACGACAGATCGCTCGTGGTCATTGAGAGATTGCCGGAAATCCGGATGAAGGGCCGCACCCGCATCACGTCGCGATTGCCGACGCGGGTCACGGTCGACACGCGCACCAGGCTGCGGGAGGCGGAGGATTCGCTCGGCGGCGGCAGGCGGTCGCCCTTGTGCAGGCTGACGACGCGATCATTGCCGGTGAAGGCGCCGCGCAGCGCGCCTTCGACGCGCTCCGGCACCTTGGCGAAGGTCATCTCGCCGTCGAGCGACGCAAAAACGGCGCCGCCGATCAGGGCCGCGCCACATAATCCAGTCAGAATGGTGCCGCTGAACCATTGTACGGAGACACGGCGGCGATCGATCACCGCAGCCTCGGTGCCGTCGACTGAAAGCGGCGGTTCGTGACCGAGATCGATCATCCCGGTCTCGCGCCCAATGCCGCTTCCGCGTGACGCCCGTTGGCTCAACCCGATATCCCCCCAAATTCCAGCAACTGCGATCGACCTCTGCTCGTCCTCGTCCCCACCTCGATCCCCTGAAGAGGAATCTCGGCAGTGTGGCGAGCCACACGCATCGAAGTCGAGAAGACGAAGGCCATTAGCTAGCCGCACTCTCGAACGTCAATGGTGTGCAGATCTCTCGATGTTGCTCGGCCGCGAAGGGAGAGGCGACGGGTTCTTGGAGAAAATCGCCTGGTCCCCCAGAAAAACCACCCGAGCCCCCACAGGTTTCGAGCGGTTCAATGCATGTCATATAGCCAGATCGTCGCAGGATTGTGGCTCAAGTGCGGCATTTGAGATGGAAAAGTTTCCTGAAGCAGGTCCGTGCCGCCGCCCGCTCTGGAGCGCCGGGGAACCCGCTCAGGAGGGCTGGGGAACCCGTTCCGGAGGGCCTCTCGAGCTCTTCGACGACAAACTTTTTTTAAAGTTTTTTGCCGCGCGGGTTGGGTTGCGAATTTTTACCTCTGGCCTAAGCCATGGAAAATACGAGAGCTTTTTCGCACTGCACACGCGATTTCGGCGTGCGACGATTTGTTGACAATGGTCGTTGACAATCCCGAGGGGTGGGGACTATAAACCAACCACTGAGCGCGGCGCCGCCGGGTCACTGACCAAGGCGAGCGAACGCGCCACTGATGCTCCTCACTTCGATGAGTGACACAGCAGCCGACATAAATCGGTTGAGGTTCACTGTTCGTCGCTGAAGGGTAGAACCACCCTCTAAGGGTGTGGGGTCATCGGATCCCGGGCTGTTTGACAAGTGAAGATGAAGAAAGAGAAACGTGGACGGCGGAGTCCTTGCGTCTCTCGGAATACTTGAAAGCTTCGGCTTTTGACTTTCTGAGGGTGGACGAAAGACTTCGGCGGTACACGTTTAAAGGTTACACCATCGTTGCCAGCGATGTGAATCGTAGGCAGCTCGCAGACTTCGGTCGGCGAAGAATGGTGGGACCTCGTCAAACGTTGTGATCAGCCGGTTCAAAGTTCAAGTCCAACTTGAGAGTTTGATCCTGGCTCAGAGCGAACGCTGGCGGCAGGCTTAACACATGCAAGTCGAGCGGGCATAGCAATATGTCAGCGGCAGACGGGTGAGTAACGCGTGGGAACGTACCTTTTGGTTCGGAACAACACAGGGAAACTTGTGCTAATACCGGATAAGCCCTTACGGGGAAAGATTTATCGCCGAAAGATCGGCCCGCGTCTGATTAGCTAGTTGGTGAGGTAATGGCTCACCAAGGCGACGATCAGTAGCTGGTCTGAGAGGATGATCAGCCACATTGGGACTGAGACACGGCCCAAACTCCTACGGGAGGCAGCAGTGGGGAATATTGGACAATGGGCGCAAGCCTGATCCAGCCATGCCGCGTGAGTGATGAAGGCCCTAGGGTTGTAAAGCTCTTTTGTGCGGGAAGATAATGACGGTACCGCAAGAATAAGCCCCGGCTAACTTCGTGCCAGCAGCCGCGGTAATACGAAGGGGGCTAGCGTTGCTCGGAATCACTGGGCGTAAAGGGTGCGTAGGCGGGTCTTTAAGTCAGGGGTGAAATCCTGGAGCTCAACTCCAGAACTGCCTTTGATACTGAAGATCTTGAGTTCGGGAGAGGTGAGTGGAACTGCGAGTGTAGAGGTGAAATTCGTAGATATTCGCAAGAACACCAGTGGCGAAGGCGGCTCACTGGCCCGATACTGACGCTGAGGCACGAAAGCGTGGGGAGCAAACAGGATTAGATACCCTGGTAGTCCACGCCGTAAACGATGAATGCCAGCCGTTAGTGGGTTTACTCACTAGTGGCGCAGCTAACGCTTTAAGCATTCCGCCTGGGGAGTACGGTCGCAAGATTAAAACTCAAAGGAATTGACGGGGGCCCGCACAAGCGGTGGAGCATGTGGTTTAATTCGACGCAACGCGCAGAACCTTACCAGCCCTTGACATCCCGGTCGCGGACTCCAGAGACGGAGTTCTTCAGTTCGGCTGGACCGGAGACAGGTGCTGCATGGCTGTCGTCAGCTCGTGTCGTGAGATGTTGGGTTAAGTCCCGCAACGAGCGCAACCCCCGTCCTTAGTTGCTACCATTTAGTTGAGCACTCTAAGGAGACTGCCGGTGATAAGCCGCGAGGAAGGTGGGGATGACGTCAAGTCCTCATGGCCCTTACGGGCTGGGCTACACACGTGCTACAATGGCGGTGACAATGGGATGCTAAGGGGCGACCCTTCGCAAATCTCAAAAAGCCGTC
>NZ_JACMYP010000181.1 GCF_020889705.1 Bradyrhizobium altum
CCGAGCCCGAGGAAGCGGCGCGCGCCGGCCATCGTCTGGCCGGGGTCGTGGTGTGCTATCCCGGTGCGATCATTCCGCGCTATGCCATGCCGCCGAAGAAGGCGCCTCGTCCCCCACCATCCCGCAAGGCCTCGCAATGACAACGACATCGAAGCAGGACCAGATCGCCGAGCTGATCCGACAGGCCACCGTGATCCCGGTGCTGACCATCGAGCGGCTGGCCGACGCGGTCCCGCTCGCCAAGGCGCTGGTCGCGGGCGGCGTGCGGACGCTCGAGGTGACGCTGCGTACGGCGGTCGCGGTCGATGCGGCCAAGGCCATTATCGCCGAGGTGCCCGATGCGGTGGTCGGGATCGGCACGATCCTCAATGGCGACGATCTGGCGCGCGCCGAGGCGCTCGGCGCCAAATTCGGCATCAGCCCGGGCGCGACGCCCGAACTGCTGAAGGCGGTCGCTGCCAGTCGGCTGCCGTTCGCGCCGGGGATCGCAACCGCCTCCGAGCTGATGCAGGCACTGGCGCACGGTTTCGACGTCGTCAAATTCTTCCCCGCCGAGCAGGCCGGCGGTATCAAGGCACTGCGCGCCTTGGCCGGTCCATTCCCACACGTCAGGGTCTGCCCGACGGGCGGTATCGGCGAGGCCAATGCGGCGACCTGGCTCGCCGAGCCCAATGTGCTGGCGGTCGGTGGTTCCTGGCTGTGCCCGGCGGCCGATATCCGCGCCGGCAACTGGGCGGGCATAACCGCCATGTGCGCGAAGGCGATGAAAACGCTGAAAGCCGCCTGAAGATACGCTACATAACTCCCGAACACGAACAGGGAGATACGGCCATGACAGCCAGCATTGTGGGTTGGGCGCACACGCCATTCGGAAAGTTTGACGCGGAGACCGTCGAAGGCCTCGTCGTCAAGGTCGCCAACGAGGCGCTCGCCGATGCCGGCATTGCCGCGTCGGACGTCGACGAGATCATGCTCGGCCATTTCAACGCCGGCTTCTCGCCGCAGGATTTTACGGCGTCTCTGGTGCTGCAGGCCAATCCGGCGCTGCGCTTCAAGCCGACCACCCGCGTCGAGAACGCCTGCGCCACCGGATCGGCCGCGGTGCACCAGGGCATTCGTGCCATCGAGGCGGGCGCTGCGAAGATCGTGCTGGTCGTCGGCGTCGAGCAGATGACGAAGACGCCGGGCCCGGAGATCGGCAAGAACCTCCTGAAGGCGTCCTATCTGCCCGAGGACGGCGACACAGTCGGCGGCTTCGCCGGCGTGTTCGGCAAGATCGCGCAGGCCTATTTCCAGAAATACGGCGACCAGTCCGATGCGCTGGCGATGATCGCCGCCAAGAACCACAAGAACGGCGTCGCCAACCCCTACGCGCAGATTCGCAAGGATTTCGGCTTCGAGTTCTGCCGCGCCGAGAGCGACAAGAACCCGTTCGTCGCCGGCCCCTTGAAGCGCACCGACTGCTCGCTGGTCTCGGACGGCGCCGCCGCGCTGGTGCTGACCGATGCCGAGACCGCCAA
This sequence comes from Bradyrhizobium altum, assembly GCF_020889705.1. GTDB lineage: Bacteria > Pseudomonadota > Alphaproteobacteria > Rhizobiales > Xanthobacteraceae > Bradyrhizobium > Bradyrhizobium altum. The sequence continues at coordinate 1,521 of NZ_JACMYP010000181.1, forward strand.
GACCATGGGCAAGGCGGTGAACATCCGCGCCACCGCCCATGCGCAGGATTTCCTGCCGATGTCCAAGCGCGACATCCTGCAGTTCGAAGGCTGCACTATTGCCTGGCAGCGCGCGCTGCAAAAGGCCGGCCTGCAGCTCTCCGATCTCTCCTTCGTCGAGACCCACGACTGCTTCACGGTCGCCGAGCTGATCGAATATGAAGCGATGGGCCTGACGCCGAAGGGGCAGGGCGCGTGCGCGATCATGGAAGGCTGGACCCAGAAGGACGGCAAGCTGCCGGTCAATCCGTCCGGCGGCCTCAAGGCCAAGGGCCATCCGATCGGCGCCACCGGCGTCTCCATGCACGTGATGAGCGCGATGCAGCTCACGGGGCAGGCGCCCGAGGGCATGCAGCTCAAGAACCCGCAGATCGGCGGCATCTTCAACATGGGCGGCGCTGCGGTCGCCAACTACGTCTCGATCCTCGAGCCGGCGAAGTAGCTTGAACATTGCCGAATGGCTGGCGGCGACGGCACGGGCGCGTCCCGACGCGCCGGCGCTGCTGACCGGCTTCGACCTTGACGCCGACTACGCAACCTTTGCCCGCCGCGCCGCCTCGATCGGGGCGGCGCTGGCGCGCGATCACGGCATCGCCGCCGGCGACCGCATTGCGCTGTTTGCATCGAACTGCACGCAATATCTCGAATGCCTCTATGGCATCTGGTGGATCGGCGCCGCCGCGATCCCGATCAACGCCAAGCTGCACGGCCGCGAGGCGGCATGGATCTGCGGCAATGGCGGCGCCAAACTGGCTTTCGTGTCCGACGACACGATCGGTGCGCTGCTTGAGGCGAAGGACGACTGCCCCGCCGGCATGACCATGCTGTCGGTCGACAGCGACGCGTACAGGCCGATGCGAAGCGGCGAGGGGCCAGCTGCGCCATTGCCGCGCGAAAGCAACGATCTTGCCTGGCTGTTCTACACCTCAGGCACGACAGGTCGACCCAAGGGCGTGATGCTCAGCCACGGCAATCTGGTTGCGATGTCGCTGTGCTATCTCGCCGACGTCGATCCGGCGACGCCGAATGACGCCTCGCTTTATGCCGCGCCGATCTCGCATGGCGCCGGCCTCTACAATTTCCCGCATGTCCGGATGGGCGGCCGCCACGTCGTTCCCGAGTCCGGCGGCTTCGATCCGGACGAGGTGCTCAACCTCGGCCGCCAGCTCGACAATGTCGTGATGTTCGCGGCGCCGACCATGGTGCGCCGTCTGGTCGATGCCGCCAAGAAGCGCGGCGAGAACGGCGAGGGACTGCGCACCATCATCTATGGCGGCGGGCCGATGTACACGGCCGACATCACCGATGCGATCGCGACCATGGGCCAGCGCTTCGTGCAGATCTATGGCCAGGGCGAGTCGCCGATGACGATCACGGCGCTGTCGCGCGACTGGCACCGCGCAAGCGATCATCCCCGGTATCTCGAACGGCTGGCTTCGGTCGGCACCGCGCAGAGCGTCGTCACCGTGCGCATCACCGACAAGGACGGCAAGCCGTTGCCCGCAGGCGAGACCGGCGAGATCGAGGTCAAGGGCTTAGCCGTGATGCTCGGCTACTGGAACAATCCGAAGGCCAATGCCGAGACGCTGAAGGACGGCTGGCTGCGCACCGGCGATGTCGGCCGCCTCGATGCCGACGGTTTCCTGACGCTGTCCGACCGTTCCAAGGACGTGATCATCTCCGGCGGCACCAACATCTATCCGCGCGAGGTCGAGGAAGCGCTGCTGACGCATCCTGATGTCCGCGAGGTCTCGGCGATTGGTGTGCCGGATCCGGAATGGGGCGAGATCGTCGTCGCCTGCGTCGTGCTCGAGGACGGTGCCGCCGCCGACGACGGCAGGCTCGACGCGCATTGCCTTGCCTCGATCGCCCGCTTCAAGCGGCCGAAGCGCTATGTCTATCTCGATGCCCTGCCGAAGAACAATTATGGCAAGGTGCTGAAGACCGCGCTGCGGGAGATGATGGCCAAAGGATAGGCCAAGGGATCTGCAAAGGGATAGGCCGCGGCCTCCCGTCGCGCTAAGCTGCTTGCGCCTGTCACCGGGAGAACGGACCATGGGAATCGAGACGTCTCTGTCGCTGTCGGAAGTGAACGATCGCATTGCAATCCTCCGGGACAATATCAGGCAGCTGATCGAGCAGGCCGCGGGTGCCGCGGGCGCGGAAGTCGAGGAGCGCATCGCCGAGCGGCTCGAGCAGCAGAATGCGGAACTGGAAAAGCTCCTGAAGGCGCGCGAGACGATGACCGGGCAGTAAGCGGCATCGGGCCGGCGGTGGGCTTCGTCTTGCCCGCCCTGAGTTCCGCCGCGCGGAAACGATCCGGCCGCCGCCGCGCATACGCCCATACGCCCGGCGCAGCTTGATCTCGGCGAATAGCTCCCGTTAGTAGGCATGATCCGGAAAGTGCGAAGCGGCTTTCCGGAAAGCTCATGCTCAAATGACGCCAAGCGCGATGACGCTCGCCTGATCTCATCACGCTTTAGCTGCGTAACCAGAACATCCGGGAGCGAACAGGACGATGGGACCACTGCAGGGTATCAAGGTCGTCGATATGACGACCGTGCTGATGGGACCCTATGCCACCCAGATGCTCGGCGACTACGGCGCCGAGGTCATCAAGGTGGAATCGCCCGACGGCGACGTGACGCGGCAGATCGGTCCGACCCGGCATCCCGGTATGGGGCCGGTGTTCCTCAACACCAACCGCAGCAAGCGTTCGGTCTGCCTCGACCTGAAGAAGCTGGCGGGGCGCGAGGCCGTGCTACGGCTGATCGCGCAGGCCGACGTGCTGGTCTACAATGTGCGCCCACAGGCGATGGCGCGGCTGCAGCTCGGTTACGACGTCGTCGCCAAAGTCAATCCGCGGTTGATCTATGCCGGCGTGTTCGGCTTCGGCCAGGAGGGCCCGTATGCAGCTAAACCCGCTTACGACGACCTGATCCAGGGCGCCACCGCGCTGCCGGCGCTGATGGCGCAGACCTCGGACGGCGTGCCGCGCTACGTGCCGAACGCGTTGGTCGATCGCATCGTCGGGCTCACCGCGGTCGGCGCGATCTGCGCGAGCCTCGTGCATCGCGACCGCACGGGGCAGGGCCAGCGCGTCGACATTCCGATGTTCGAGACCATGGCCGGGTTCGTGATGGGCGACCATATGGGCGGGTTGACTTACGATCCGCCGCTCGACAAGGGCGGCTATGCGCGGCATCTGTCGCCGGACCGGCGGCCGTACAAGACCTTGGATGGCTATATCTGCGTGATCGTCTACAACGACAAGCAGTGGGAGAACTTCTTCAAGGCGACCGGCCGCGACGATCTACGCAGCGATCCGAAATTCGCGACCTTCGCCGGCCGCGCCACCAATATCGATGTCGTTTACGCCGAGCTCGCGCGCATCCTGCAGACCAAGACCACGGCCGAGTGGAACGAGATACTCGAAAAGGCCGACGTGCCCGTGATGCCGATGCACGATCTCGAGAGCCTGCTGGAGGACCCGCATATGGTCGCGACCGGCGTCTTCCCCGTGGTCGATCACCCGACCGAGGGCCGCATCCGCAGCATGACGCCGTCGGCGCGCTGGTCGGAGACCAAGGTCGAACCAAGCCGGCTGGCGCCGCGGCTCGGCGAGCACAGCGCGGAGATCTTGCGCGAGGCAGGTTTCTCGACCGATGAGATCGCGGCGATGGTGCGCGACGGCGCGGCCAAAGTGGTGAAGGCATAGGAGCACGACAGATGGATTTCGCACTCTCCGCCAACCAGGAGTCGATCCGCGACGCCGTCGCCAAGATCTGCACCCGCTTTGACGAAGCCTACTGGCTGAAGAAGGACAAGGAGGGCGGCTATCCGGCCGACTTCCATCGCGCGCTGGCCGATGCCGGCTGGCTCGGCATCTGTATCCCCGAGGAGTATGGCGGCTCCGGGCTCGGCATCACCGATGCTGCGATCATGATGCGCACGATCTCCGAATCCGGCGCCGGCATGTCCGGCGCATCCGCTGTGCACATGAACGTGTTCGGGCTCAATCCGGTGGTGGTGTTCGGCACCAAGGAGCAGTGCCAGCGCATGCTGCCGCCGATCATCGACGGCCGCGACAAGTCCTGCTTTGCGGTGACCGAGCCCAATACCGGCCTCAACACCACCCAGCTCAAGACCCGCGCCGTGCGCCAGGGCGACAAATACATCGTCAACGGCCAGAAGGTGTGGATCTCGACCGCGCAGGTCGCCAACAAGATCCTGCTGCTCGCGCGCACCACGCCGCTGGAGGAGGTACGTAGCCCGACCCACGGCCTCAGCCTGTTCTACACCGACTTCGACCGCAAGCGCGTCACCGTGCACGAGATCGAGAAGATGGGCCGCAAGCCCGTCGACTCCAACGAGCTGTTCTTCGAGAACTTCGAGATCCCGGTCGAGGATCGCATCGGCGAGGAAGGCCGCGGCTTCGAATATATCCTGCACGGCATGAACCCCGAGCGCATCCTGATCGCAGCAGAAGCGGTCGGCCTCGGCCAGATCGCGCTGAAGCGGGCGTCGGAATACGCCAAGGGCCGCATCGTGTTCAACCGTCCGATCGGCATGAACCAGGGGATCCAGCATCCGCTGGCGAAGTGCTGGATGGAGCTCGAGGCTGCCTGGTTGATGGTGCTGCGCGCCGGCTGGCAATATGACCAGAACCTGCCGTGCGGCCCCGCCGCGAACGCGGCAAAATATCTCGCAGCGGAAGCAGGCTTTCACGCCTGCGAGCAAGCGGTGATGACCCATGGCGGCTTCGGCTACGCCAAGGAGTATCACGTCGAGCGCTATTTCAGGGAATCGCTGATCCCGCGCATCGCGCCGATCAGCCCGCAGCTCATCCTCAGCTTCATCGGCGAGAAGGTGCTCGGCCTTCCGAAGTCGTATTGATGGTTGGGAATTTCCACAGCGTCATTCCGGGATGCGCCGTCAGGCGCAGGCCACAGATGCGCAATTGCGCATCGGGGAATCCATCGGGCCACATGCGAAGCCGGTGAAATGGCTTCCGGGCTCGCCGCTTCGCGGCGCCCCGGAATGACGACGGAGAGGGTGGAGACAAGATGAGCTTCGTCACCGGCGTCGGCCTCACGTCCTACGGCAAGCATGAGGACCTGTCCTCGCTCGACCTGATGAGCAAGGCGGCCGAACTCGCGATCTCCGATGCCGGACTGAAGCGCGCCGACATCGACGGTATCCTGTGCGGTTATTCCACCGTCTCGCCGCACATCATGCTGGCCACGGTATTCGCCGAGCACTTTGGTATTCGTCCGTCCTATGCTCACGCCGTGCAGGTCGGCGGCGCCACCGGGCTTGCGATGACCATGCTGGCGCATCACCTTGTCGATGCCGGCGTGGCGAAGCATGTGCTGGTGGTCGGCGGCGAGAACCGGCTGACCGGGCAGAGCCGCGACGCTTCGATCCAGGCGCTGGCCCAGGTCGGCCATCCCGATTACGAGGTGACGCTGGGGCCGACGATCCCGGCCTACTACGGCCTGGTCGCGACGCGTTACATGCATGAGTACGGCCTCACGCAGGAAGACCTCGCCGAGTTCGCGGTGCTGATGCGCAAGCACGCGCTGATGCATCCCGGCGCGCAATTCCACGAGCCGATCACGGTTTCCGACGTGATGGCTTCGAAGCCGGTGGCGATCCCGCTCAAACTGCTCGACTGCTGCCCGGTGTCCGACGGCGGTGCGGCGTGCGTGATCAGCCGCGAGCCGACCGGCGAGCGGCGGGTTCGCGTCCGCGGCTGCGCCCAGGCGCATACCCATCAGCACATCACGGCGGCGCCCGCGCTGAGCGAGCTCGGTGCGGAGATTTCGATTGCGAAGGCAAAAGCGGCGTCGGGTGTCGCGATATCGGACGTGCGTTACGCCGCGGTCTACGACAGCTTCACGATCACGCTGGCGATGCTGCTGGAGGATCTCGGCCTTGCCGAGCGCGGCGAGGCGGCGTCGCGGGTGCGCGCCGGCTATTTCAATCAGGATGGCGAGATGCCGCTCAACACCCATGGCGGCCTGCTCAGCTACGGCCATTGCGGTGTCGGCGGCGCGATGGCGCATCTGGTCGAAACCCACCTGCAGATGACCGGCCGCGCCGGAAATCGCCAGGTCCGCGACGCCTCGGTTGCGTTGCTGCACGGCGACGGCGGCGTGCTGTCCTCCCATGTCAGCATGTTCCTGGAGCGCGTGCGATGAGCGAACCGATCGCTGACTGGACCAAGGGCGCGGAAGCCATCGTCTATCAGACCTGCAACGCCTGCGGCGCGCGGCAGTATTTCCGCCGCAGCTTCTGCGCCGCCTGCGGCTCGCCCGATCTCGCTGAGCACCGCGCGAGCGGAGCAGGGACCGTGTATGCGACGTCGCTGGTCTGTCGCGCCGCGACACCGGAGACCCGGGCGCATGTGCCCTACAATATCCTGCTCGTGGATGCCGACGAGGGCTTTCGCATGATGGCACATGGCGACAACGACCTCGCCATCGGCGACAAGGTTTTGGCGCGCTTCACGCAATTCGCGGGACGGCTGGTTCCGTATTTCGCAAAGGCGAAATGAGGGGCTGAACGATCCAGTCAGAACGCGAAACCAGGCTGAATTGGTTCGCTCTTGCCCCTCATAGTTTACGGATACTATCGCCAATAGAAGACAAAGCTGGCGATGACGAGCATCGCCGTCACCGCCAGCATTTGCGCAAGCGCTTCCGAGGCCGCCCTCTTGGTGGCTTCCTTCATGCGTTTCCCCTAGACTTGGGCGTGACTCATCGTTGCGCAAATTGCGCGCATGACGGCCAGATTTTGTACTCGGAACACCCCGCGTCGAGCATTCGCTTTTGACGAGTCCCCACTCAGCGAATATCGACTGTGTCAGGGTTGTATGGGAATGCGGCGGCAATTTGACTCGCGCGTGTTGCTCCTGCGACGGTCGGCGGATACTGTTTCGGAACCCGACAGAAACGACAGAGATCAAGGTTAGGAAATGGCCCGTATCGACTACTCCGATCCCGCGAAGGCAAGCCCGCGCACCCGCGAGATCCTCGACAAGAACCGCAACGCCAACATCTTTCGCATGATGGCCCATTCGCCGAGCTACTTTGAGCAGTACTGCCGGCTCGGCGGCGCGATCCGCCACAAAGGCGAACTCGATCCCGTCGTGCGCGAGCTTGCGATCACCCGCACCGGCATTCTCTGCGAGGCGCCTTACGAGATCGTCGCACACAAGCGCATCGGGAAGAATGTCGGCGTCACCGATGAGCAGAACGCTGCGCTGGACAACTGGCAGTCCGCGAGCTGCTTCAACGAGGTGCAGCGCGCGGCACTCACCTTCACCGACGAGATCGTCAAGCTGAAGAAGCCGACGGATACGACATTCAAGGCGATCGCGGCGCTGTTGACGCCGGGTGCACTGATCGAGCTGCAGCTCTCGGTCGGCTTCTACATCATGACGTCGAAATTTCTCGAGACGTTCGAGATCGACATGCAGCCGGTGACGGAAGTGGTAAGCTGAACGGCTCGCGCCGCGGAGTTCTTCGCCTCGCCCCGCTTGCGGGGTGAGGCCGGACTGCATGGAGCGAAGCGGAATGCGGTCCGGGTGAGGGGGGCTCTCCGCGAGTTCGTCTCTCGGTCATTGTGCGGATGCAGCCCCTCACCCCAGCCTTCTCCCCGTAAGAACGGGGCGAGGGGGGAAGCAAGATCTACCCCGACGTCAGCAGGTCCACCTTCGCATTCGCCACGATCAGCCGCTCGGCGAGGATCTGCGCGAGGTTGCGCATGATCCGTTCGCCGGCGCGCGGGTGCTGCTCGCGAAACCGCTCGAAATCCTGGATCGCCACCTCGTAGGCGGTGGCCGACATGTCGGCGATCACATCTGCCGAGCGTTTCGGCTCCAGCAGCGCCATCTCGCCGAACGCCATGCCGGCGGTCAGCGTCGCGAGCCGGATGCCGTCGGGCAGGGTGACGTGGACCACGCCGCTGCGCAGGAAGAACAGCGAGGTCGCCTCACTGCCCGCGGCAATGATCTTCTCGTTGGGCTGGTAGGTCCTGACCGTGCAAAGCGCAGTGAGATCGGCGATATCAGCTTCGCTCAGCCCGGCGAGCAGCGGCTGCTCCGAAAGCTCTGTCGTTTCCAGGAAGTCGATCGAGCCGCCATAGCGGTAGACGATCTGGTCCTCGGCCCATTCGATCGCGGTGTCGAGCAGATAGAAATCCCTGATATTGCCGAGGCGGTTGGTCCACTCGCTGATCGTGGTCCATTCGCGCGAGGTCCGCTTGATGCCGGAGAGGATCACGGTGACGCCGAGCTCGGCCAGCTCCTGGAAAGCTTCCGCCACCAGCCGGGCGCCGGCGCGGGTTGTCGCGGTGACGCGGCGCAGGTCAAAGATCACGAACGCAGGCCGCGGGCTGCCGGCGAGGCGGCGCGAGACATAGTCGACGTTGGAGAGCGACAGCGTGCCGACCAGCTCAATCACGCGCACCTCCTGGAAGTGCTTTGCCAGGATCTCCTGTTCCTGCGGGCGGCGCAGGCGCCGCGACGGGTTCTTGCCGATATTGTAGTCGGCGATGATGCTGTGGCGGGCATCGTCGCTGCGGTTCAGCATGTGCAGGTCGTAATGCCCCGACAGCGCCTCGCAGACCTTGATGCCGCGCACGCTGTTGCCGTGCTTGTCGAGCTTTGGCGAATAGCTGCCGAGCCCGAGCCGGGCCGGCAACGCCGCCAGGATGCCGCCGCCGACGCCGCTCTTGGCGGGGATGCCGACGCGGTAGATCCATTCGCCGGCGTAGTCGTACATCCCCGACGAGGTCATCACCGACAGCGTGCGCGCGATCGCGTAAGGCGTCACCACCTGCTCGCCGGTCAGCGGATTGATGCCGCGGTTGGCCAGGGTCGCCGCCATTACGGCGGTATCGCGCGCGGTGACGAGGATGGCGCATTGCCGGAAATAGACGTCGAGCACTGCAGGCACGTTCTCGGTGATCACGCTGTTGGTGCGCAAGAGATAGCCGATCGCCCGGTTGCGATCGCCGGTGGCGCTCTCGGAGGCATAGACTGCCTCGTCGACATCGAGCTCGCGGCCGGCGAAGCGGCCGAGCGCCTGGCGGATGTAGTCGAATGCGCCGTCGCCCTTGTCGGCATGGAGCAGGCCGGAGCAGGCGATTGCGCCGGCATTCACCATCGCATTGAACGGGTGGTTATCGGCATTGAGCCGGATCGAATTGAAGGGGTCGCCGGACGGCTCGACGCCGATCACGCTCTCCACCCGTTCGGCGCCGAGCGTGTCGAGCGCCAGCGCGAACACGAACGGTTTTGACATCGACTGGATGGTGAAGGGCACCCTGCTGTCGCCGACCTCATAGACATGGCCGTCGAGCGTCGCGAGGCTGATGCCAAAATGGGCGGGGTCGGCCTTGCCGAGCTCGGGGATGTAGTCGGCCACCGCGCCGCCGGCCTCCGGCAGGAAGTCTGCGTAACAAGCGTGCAGAAACCGCAGCAGCGGCGGCTTCGAGCTGGACCAGGCCGTGGTGGTGGCGGTGACGGGAGGCGGCGATCGTTTCATCGCCTCCTGTTGTGCAACGCAATCAGGGCGCGCGCAACTGAGCGCGCACCGACGTCAGCTGTGAAGCGATCGGTCCGGGTCGGACGCCATCCGACGGCTGCGGTCTCCGAACCGATGATCACAAAGCGAGCGGTTGCTCGGTATTTGTTTTGTCATGCGAAACTTTTCGCTCGGAAATGTTTCGCAAGCAAAACAGCGTCCGACGCTGCCTGGCTCCAAAGGAGTGGCCGTCGGAGGACGCGGCACGTGGGAATTTGGTCCGCGCGGGCGGCCGGACGGTCCGCCGTCAGGTCTCGACGATCGCGACGGCCTGGCCTTCGGCGATGACGTCATCAATCCTGACCAGAATCGACTTGATTTTGCCTGCCGTCGTCGACGTGACCGGTATTTCCATCTTCATCGCTTCGACGAACGCGATCTCGTCGCCATCGCCGATATTGCTGCCGGCCTCAACAGGAAGCGCGCAAACGCGCCCGGCAACTTCGGTCACAACCTTGATCTCTGGCATTCCACTCTCCGATACCGTCTTGCGGAAATTTCATCCGGCGAACGGCTTTTTGTTGTGGCGGCAGATTGCCTGAGGTAGCTTCTTCTGCAAGTGGAATTTTATTCCGTAAGACGGAATGGAGCCAAAACAAATGGGACGGCGCTCGGAACGGCTTAGCCGGCAGGGAATGCTCGCCAGCGAGACTGGCGATGGCGATGTCATCCAGGTGGTGTCGCGCGCGTTTGATGTGTTGCGGTGCTTCGAAGGACACGAAGCGCGACTCGGCAATCTCGAAATCTCGAACCGCTGCGGCCTGCCGCGTTCGACGGTGTCGCGCTTGACGCACACGCTGACGCGGATGGGACAGCTCGTCTATCTGCCGCGCGATCAGAAATATCGCATCGGCCCGAGCGCGGTCGCGATGAGCACCTCGATGATGAAGGGGCTGCAGCTGCGCAACCTGATCCGGCTGCGTTTGCAGGATGTCGCCGACCAGTTGCCCGGCACCGTGGGCTTCGTGATCCCTGACCGCTTTCATCTGGTCTACCTGGAGTTCGCCCGCGCGGCGAACGCGCTCGGCCTGCATGAGGCCACCGGCAGCCGTATCTCGATGGCGACCACCGCCGCCGGCCACGCCTATACCGCAGCGCTCGATCCCGCGATCGGCGACGCGCTGATATCAGAGATGGAAGGCGAGTTGCCGGACAGTGCCAAGATGCTGACGCCGCGCATCGCGGCCAACCGCCGTCATTTGCAGGAGCACGGCTACGTCGTCGCCTGCGGCCTGTGGAGCCCGCACATCAACGGCGTCGCGGTGCCGCTGTGGTCACCGCAATACCAGACCTATGTGGTCACCACGATCGGCTTGCTCTCGGCGATGTATGACGAGCAGCGGCTGCATCGCGAGGTCGCGCCGCTGATGGTCGACCTCGCCGCCGCGGTCGGCAGCCTGCTCGAAGGCGCCGACGGCGACATCTTCAGCAATCGGATCGAACGCAAGTCGCTTCCGGTGGCCCCCCATAACAACAACAAAATCATCAAGACGGAGGCAATGCATGAACTGGAAGCCGGAACTCGACGACCTCGCCCGGCGCGAAGCGTTCGCGCGGGAGATGGGAGGCGTTGACAAGGTCAAGCGGCAACGCGACCAGGGCCGGCTCACGGTTCGTGAGCGTATCGACAAGCTCGTCGACCAGAACAGCTTCCACGAGGTCGGTGCCATCTCCGGCATCGCCGAATACGACGAGAGCAACGAACTCAAGCATCTGACGCCGGCGAACTGCGTGTTCGGCCGCGCCAGGGTCGATGGCCGCACCGTGGTCGTCGTCGGCGACGATTTCACCGTGCGCGGCGGCTCGGCCGATGCATCGATTTCCGCTAAGCCGCTGATGGCGGAGGAGATGGCGCACGACTTCCGCCTGCCGATCGTCCGCGTGATCGAGGGCTCGGGCGGCGGCGGCTCGGTCAAGACAATCGAGACCAGGGGCGCGGCCAATCTGCCCGGCGGTGTCGGCGGCACGCGCTGGTACTGGTACACGACCGCCAATCTGGCGCGCGTGCCGGTGGTCGGTCTCGGCCTCGGCTCGGTCGCGGGCTTAGGTGCCGCGCGGCTGGCGGCCACGCATTACTCGGTCATGACCAAGAGCTCCGCGATGTTCGTCGCCGGCCCGCCGGTGGTGAAGCGCCTGGGGCAGGATCTGACCAAGCAGGAGCTCGGCGGTGCCGACATCCAGACCCGCGCCGGTGCGATCGACCAGGCCGTCGAGACGGAAGAGGAGGCGTTCGACTACGCGCGGCGCTTCCTGTCCTATCTGCCGGCGTCGGTCTACGATCTGCCGCCGACCATTCCCTGCACCGACGACCCGGAACGCGCCGAGGAAGCGCTGCTGAAGGCAGTGCCGCGCAATCGCAAGCAGGTCTACAAGATGCGGCCGATCATCGATACGGTCGTCGACAAGGGCTCGTTCTTCGAGGTCGCCAGCAATTTCGGCCGGCCTGTGATCACCGGACTGGCACGGATCGAGGGCCGTGCGGTGCTGCTGCTCGCCAGCGACCCCTTCCACTATGGCGGCTCGTGGACTTCGGACGCCTGCCAGAAGGTGGTGCGCTGGGTCGACTTCGCCGAGACCTTCCATCTGCCGGTGGTCTATCTGATGGACTGCCCCGGCTTCATGATCGGGCTCGAGGCCGAGAAGTCGGCGACCATCCGCCACGGCGTGCGGGCGATGGCGGCGGTCAACCAGAGCACGGTGCCGTGGTGCACCATCATCATCCGCAACGCCTTCGGTGTCGCCGGCGTGGTGCATCAGCCGGCCAACCGCTTCTCGATGCGCTATGCCTGGCCGTCGGCCTATTGGGGCTCGTTGCCGCTCGAGGGCGGCATCGAGGCCGCCTATCGCGCCGAGATCGATGCGGCCAGCGATCCCGCCGCCAAGCTGCGCGAGATCGAGGACCGCCTCAACAAGCTGCGCTCGCCGTTCCGCTCGGCCGAGAAGTTCTGGGTCGAGGAGGTGATCGATCCGCGCAAGACGCGCTCGCTGCTCTGCGAGTTCGCGCGTCTCGCCGAGCCGATCCGCAAGGCCGGCCCACCGAGCAACATGTCGACGCGGCCGTAGCGTTCTCTCCAACCGTCATTGCGAGAAGCGTAGCGACGAAGCAATCGATATCTCCGCAAGCGGTGACATGGATTGCTTCGCTTCGCTCGCAATGACGGTCGAAGGAGCGACCTTATTTATTCTGCTTCGCGATGCACGTCGTGGATCACGATGCCCATGCCGTTCTCGGGCATCTTGATCCATTCGCGCCGCTTCAGCGTGCGCTTGGTGTCCTCGTGTCCGCTCGCCTAGTGCTCGCGCATCGAGGTGCCGGAGAATTCGTGGTCCTTGGCGTCGCCCTCATAGGCTTTCTGCTGATAGATCAGCTGCAGCAGCGTGATCCCTGGCAGCCGGCTGTTCGCCTTCTTGAGCTGGCGCTCCTCGTCCGACAATTGGTCGTCTTCGGCCGCTAGCTTCCGCGCAATATTTTCCAACGAGGGGTTATTGCGATGCGCAGGGAAGATCTGCTCAAGCTTCCGTCCATGCCGGCCGCCGGCCCGAGCTATCCCGCCGGTCCCTACCGCTTCATCGATCGCGAATTCCTTGTCATCACCTATGAGACCCGATCCGGAGCTGATCCGCGCCGCGCTGCCCGAGCCGCTGGAGCCGACCGAGCAGTCGATCGTGCATTACGAATGGATCAAGATGCCCGATAGCTCCGGCTTCGGCAGCTACACCGAGTCCGGCCTGGTGATCCCCGCGCGGCTGCATGGCGAAGAGATCAACTTCGTCTGCCAGATGTATCTCGACGATGATCCGCCGATCGCGGCCGGCCGCGAGATCTGGGGCTTTCCGAAGAAGTACGCCCATCCCAAGCTCGAGATCGTCAAGGACACGCTGACCGGCACGCTGGAATATGCCGGCCAGCTCGTCGCGATGGGCACGATGGGCTACAAGCACGAGAGCATGGCGGGCAACGGCGACATCACCCGCGCGACGCTGTCGAAGACGCAAGTCAATCTGAAGATGATCCCCGGCGTCGACGGTCATCTCGAGATCTGCCAGCTGGTTGCGATCAACCTGACCGACATCGTCGTCAAGGGATCGTGGATCGGTCCCGGCCGGCTGCATTTCGTGCCGCACGTCAATGCACCCGTCGCAGACTTCCCGGTCAAGCGCGTCGTCGGCGCGCATCATTACATCGCCGATTTGACGCTGCCGTTCGGCCGCATCGTGCACGACTACAACAAGGAAGTCGAAGAGGCGGCGGCACCGACCGGTCTCGCCGCGGAGTAGCACGCAGCGAAGCTCGATCAGGCCGCGACCGGTTTCGCCTCCGGCGCGACCTTGGGCTGCGGCCGCGAGATCGCCAGCACACTCAGCGCGGCGATGACGCAGAGCGCGCCGGCGATGAAGAATGCCGGCAGATAGCTCGCATAGAGCGTGCGTGACAGCCCGGCGCCGAACGCGGCGGCGCCGGCGCCGAGCTGATGGCCGGCAAAGATCCAGCCGAACACCAGATTGGCGCGCTCGGCGCCGAACCGCTGCGCGGTCAGGCGGACCGTCGGCGGCACGGTTGCGATCCAGTCGAGCCCGTAGAACATCGCAAACAGCGACAGCCCGTAGAACGTGAAGTCGGAATACGGCAGGTAGAGCAGCGACAGCCCGCGCAGCCCGTAATACCAGAACAGCAGCCGGCGATTGTCGAAGCGGTCCGACAGCCAGCCCGAGATGATGGTGCCGAAGAAATCGAAGATGCCCATCGCGGCGAGCAGGCTCGCGGCCTGCACCTGCGGAATGCCGTAGTCGAGGCACATCGGGATCAGGTGGACCTGGACGAGGCCGTTGGTCGAGGCGCCGCAGACGAAGAAGGTCGCGAACAGGATCCAGAACACCGACGACTTCGAGGAGCCACGCAGCGTGCCGAGCGCGGCCGCCATGATCGGCGCATTGGCCGGCGGCGGCGCGGGGAGCGGCGTCGTGCCTTCGTCGCCGAACGGACGCAGGCCGACATCGCTCGGCCGGTCGCGCATCACCATCAGCACGGCAAAGGCGGCAACGCCGAGCATGACGCAGACGAGGCCAAGCGCGACACGCCAGCCGTAATGCTCGGTGATGGTCGCGAGCAGCGGCAGGAAGGCGAGCTGCCCGGTCGCGACGCTCGCAGTGAGCATACCGATCACGAGGCCGCGTCGCGCGACGAACCAGCGCGTCGCAATCGTCGCGCCGAGCACCAGCGCGGTCATGCCGGTGCCGATCCCGATCACGACGCCCCACAACAGGATCAGCTGCCAGACCTGCGTCATGGCGAGCGAGGCCAACAGTCCCGACACCACGATCAATTGCGCCGCCAGCGTCACGTTGCGCAGGCCGTAGCGGTTCATCAGCGCGGCGGCGAACGGCGCCATCAGCCCGAACAGGATGAAGCGGATCGACAGGGCGGAGGAGATCTCGGCGGTGGACCAGCCGAATTCCTTCTGCAGCGGCACGATGAAGACGCCGGGCGCGCCGACCGTGCCGGCCGAGATCAGCGCGGCAAGGAAGGTCACGGCAACCATCACCCAGCCGTAATGGATGTTGCGGCGGGCGAGGGCGGAAGCAAGCCAGTTCGAGATCATTGGGCCCCGGATGAAATGCAATGAGGGTTCTATTCGTGATGCACAATATGGCACGAGGGAGCTATGGCTAAAATGCCAAAGTTCCCTCGTTTTCGGACTCGGCCGTGGGCCGTTTTAAACTAGTGCGTGACCCGCTCGACCGCGATCGCGGTGGCTTCGCCGTCGCCGATGCACAGTGCAGCGACGCCGCGCTTCAGGTTCTGCGCCTCCAGCGCGTGGAGCAGCGTCACGATCAGCCGCGCGCCGGTGGCGCCGATCGGATGGCCGAGCGCGCAGGCGCCGCCATTGATGTTCAGCCTGTCACGCGGAATTCCGAGATCGCGCTGCGCCGCCATCGCGACCACCGCGAACGCCTCGTTGATCTCGAACAGGTCGACATCGCCGACGCTCCAGCCGACCTTGTCGAGCAGCTTTCTGATCGCCGGGATCGGCGCGGTGGTGAACCATTGCGGCTCCTGGCTGTGGGTGGCGTGGCCCTTGATCTCGGCCAGCACCGGCAGGCCGTCGCGGTCGGCGAGCGAACGTCGCGCCAGGATCAGCGCCGCGGCGCCGTCGGCATTGGCCGAGGAGGCGGCCGGCGTGATGGTGCCATTGGCGCGGAACGCCGGCTTCAGGCGGGGGATCTTTGCCGGATCGACCTTCAGCGGATGCTCGTCATTGGCGATGATGCGCGGACCGGCCTTCTCGGTGAGCGTGATCGGCGCGATCTCGGCTTTGAAGGCGCCGCCCTCAACCGCCTTGCGGGCGCGGCTCAGCGTCTCCATCGCATAGGTGTCCTGGTCGGCGCGGGTGAACTGATAGGCCTCCGCGGTGGCCTCGCCGAAATCGCCCATCGAGCGGCCGGTCTCATAGGCGTCCTCGAGCCCGTCCATCATCATGTGGTCAATGATGCGGTCGTGGCCGGCGCGATAGCCGCCGCGGGCCTTTTGCAGCAGATACGGCGCGTTACTCATGCTCTCCATGCCGCCGGACAGTACGATCTCGGCCGAGCCGGCCTTGATGATGTCGTGCGCCAGCATGGTTGCCTTCATGCCGGAGCCGCAGACCTTGTTGACGGTGGTGGCACCTGTGGCATCCGGCAGCCCTGCGCCGCGCGCCGCCTGGCGGGCAGGGGCCTGGCCCTGGCCGGCGGGCAGCACGTTGCCCATGAAAACCTCGTCGATGCGTTCAGGCGCAAGCTTTGCACGCTCGAGCGCCGCGCCGATCACATGCGAGCCGAGTCTGTGTGCGGCAAGCGGCGTGAGTTCGCCCATGAAGCGGCCGAGCGGGGTGCGGGCGGCGGAGAGGATGACGACGGGATCGGCGCTGGATGCCATGGCAGGATTCCCTTCAATGCCGGGGATTTGATTGAATTATATGCATCATATGATGCAATGCAAAAAATGCAACTCCGCCGGTCATGACAAAATGTCGTGTTCGCGTGAATGAGAGGCCGGGATAGTTCCGCAATCACCACTGTCGTTCTGGCGAAAGCCAGGACCCATTACCCCAAATGCGAATTGTTGCGCGACGCTGGGGCAACGCTCGTTTCCGACAACCAAAGCCGGTGGTTATGGGTCCTGGCTTTCGCCAGGACGACGATGAGGATGAGGACGCAGCTTCGCATTCTCGCGACACGATCTGTCCGAGTCTTGCTCTTCGTTCCGCCCTCTCTTGAACAAA
>NZ_JACMYP010000182.1 GCF_020889705.1 Bradyrhizobium altum
TGGTCAGCCCTCCAAGAGCCGACCACCCATGAATCATTGAAAAATTGATTCGGGAATCCTATAACGCACGGCAAAATCAACAATCTGCCAAAGTAGTGCTAGGCCGTGTACTCATAAACCGTGCGCGATGTCCGCTTTGCGCCGACACCGACCGCCTTTGCGCAACTGCGGCAAATGACGCGATGGGCCAACAACGGACCTTCTTTGCCACCTAATCTGAGTATTTGCGAAGGTTCTGGTCCCATCGCTTTACAGTTATGCTGTCTCCAACTTCAAAGCGCAGCAGGTCCTCTCCAACCACTAACGGTCCCGGGTATACGGCTTTTGTCCGCGACAGGAGTTCTTCCACGGCCGTGCCGAGCAGGATGACATGTGTATAGGCTGCCAGCTTCGGTCTGACGCGGGAGAACACCTCGCCGGCCTGCTCGGGCGAGCTATGATGGTCTGCGACCGGCTTCAGCTGGGGTAACGTTGCCAGTTGCGGCGACATCGCAAAGACCTCGTGGATCAGAAGGTCCGTTCCGCCGGCGTAGTTGATGAGGTTTTCGCTGAACTTCGTATCGCCTGATAGGGTTACGGACCTTGATCCATAGTCGACGCGATAGCCGACAGAAGGCTTGATCAGGTCGCCATGATCGACGGTAAAGGCAGTGACTTTGACACCGGATTCATCGAATACGACGCGATCCGGTTGAAAATCGCGAGCTTCGATTTCGGTTGCAATGGGCGTAACGTGTTCGTCGGCTTCGCGGATGCGCGTATCGTCGGAAAAGGCCTCGGTGAGCCCTTTGGCGATCCTCGCTGCCCCGCTGGGCTCCTTGCCGTCCGACGGTCCCCACAGCCGCAGTGGCCGGCTGCGGGATCCGAATGGCCCGAACATGTAACCGGTCATCCAAAGATCGGGTAGGCCTTCCACATGATCGGAGTGGTAGTGGGTGAGAAAGACGGCATCGATGCCTTTGCCCGACGAGATGCCGAGTTGATAAAGGCGAACCGTTACTCCGCGACCAGCGTCAAACAGCAGGCTTAGGCCGCCTGCTTGAATCAGCGTCGCCGGTCCAAAGCGCGCCGCAGTAGGTTCGGGGCCGCCTGTGCCTAGCAACGTCACGACGATTTCGCCGGAGACCACGTGCTCTTCGCTTGCAGCGACACCTGGAAGGCCAAGACCGATCGAGAGGAATATCGCGACACCAACCAACAGGCTCCAGGCCATATTCCTGATGCTTCCAGCCATCGGGCCTCCCGGGGTGTGTCCAGCCTATGGCCAGCAAACCACGGCGTGCCGCCCAGCGCTTGTATATTTCAGCCATGGAGGAAAAAAATGTTATCCCAATCGCCGATGAACTGGCTGGGTCGGAGTCCAACAAGTGCATGGCATTCCCGAATGAAGTGCGCTTGATCATAGTAGCCGGCATCGTGGATAATATTCGTCCAGGGCTTCGCCGGCTGGTTGCGATGCGCCGTCAGTGCGTGATCGAACCGGGTCGTACGTGCGTACAGCTTGGGAGAAAGACCCACTTGGGCCGTGAAGCGTCGTTGAAACTGGCGCGGGCTCAGACCGGACTGCTTCACCAGCGTATCGATCCGGACATTGCCACGCGCGGTTAGCAGGCTTCGTGACGCCTCGCCAATCCGATCGTCCGGTGCGCTGCGCTCGAGCATCATGCCAAACCAGTTTTCAGCTGCAGCTATGCGTGATGCAAAATCTGTTGCCGACCGGACCGCGTCGCTTAGCAGCCCCGCGTACCTGCCGAGCACGTCGCGTGCCGCGATACCTTCGTTTATCAGGGACGTCATATCAATTCCGACAAGCCGGTGGAGAGCGGCCGGCTGAAGCAGAATGTTGAAAATATGAACTTGGCCCGAAGCGTAGATGTGAATCCGGCGCGAGCCCTGCGGTCCGACCACGACGGTCTCCGGTGCGGCCTCCAGGTGGCCGCCATCCACGCGAACACGCAGCGGATCCCCTAGGTAAATATCGATGATCTGATGAGGGCGAGCAGTGAGCGGAAATCCAGCACTTGTGCCCCTAGCATTGCGCGCCGCTCCTCGAAGGAGCGAACGATGTTGCGGAGTGCCGGATGTGGCATCGCTCGTCTGACGTCCATCGATATCTCCCATTAGGGATGACGACGCGGGGGTACGTGGCCCGTCAGAGACACTATCACGTGCTGGCTGCAAATTCGCTTTTATGTATGCAGACCGATTTCGCCTTTGGGTCAAAAGGCGACAAAGGCGGCTGACCGCGCGACTGTCCGCCTTGGGCCAACAACAGACCTGCGAATGCCCAACTGATCGAGCGGGCGGGCGCTCGTCGTCGCTCGCGAAAGCGAGTTATTCAAAGCTTTCTATTTTGATTTTTCGAACACTAGGAGGCTCCGCTGCATTCCTTTGTCCACCCAGTTGGGCATTATTCGCCAAGTTGAGGTGACGTGAAGCCTTTCACCGTCAAGCTTGAAGAAGCGTGTTTGCTCAGTGCCAACCCACTCAGGATTCCATGCAACATCGACCTTCGTGATCCACTTGTCTCCTTCGAGCCGATACATCCCAGTGTAGGCTGCCATGCTGTTCAGCAGATCGGCGCGGTCTTGGACGGTTTGTGGCGGCTTGCGTCCCTCTACAGTCAAGACGAACATTACCCGACCCTCAGCCGTGAAGATGGCGTATCCCGTTGGGGAATCTCCCATGACGGGTTCTTTCTCCCCGGTGGCCTGAATTTCGATTTCTTGGGAAATTAGTTTCCAGATGCCGACCACTTTCTCGCGGTCATCGGCAAAGCACGGCTGGGCCGCAAGAAACCATGCCACGACGAAAGCAAGAGTATGTACTTTTCGCATGATGCGCCCCCCTTCTTTACTCTGCCCTTTTTGATAGCTCTAAAGATTAGCACGGGCGAGCGCTGCATCGCAAAGCGTGAGGACCACTATGGGTCATTTTCGACGGTCTCGGCGGGGACTATTGGCAAGTTGATGT
The DNA here is from genome assembly GCF_020889705.1 of Bradyrhizobium altum. Lineage (GTDB taxonomy): Bacteria > Pseudomonadota > Alphaproteobacteria > Rhizobiales > Xanthobacteraceae > Bradyrhizobium > Bradyrhizobium altum. Next base: position 2,974 of record NZ_JACMYP010000182.1, read on the forward strand.
CCGCTTCTGCCCGTAAGCGCCGGTAAGCCGGGTTGGAAGCGTTGCGATTGCCCCACCCCCTGTGATTCAAACTCCCAAACCAGGGCTCGCGCAGAACGCGTCAGCCCTTCTTGCGCGTCTTCGCCGGCACTTCCTTATCATAGATTTCCGGCTTGAATCCGACGATGCGCCTCAGTCCGAGATCGAGCACCGGACGCTTGATCATCGAGGGTTGCTCGGCCATCAGCGCCAGCGCCTTGCGCTCGTTCAATCCTTCCTTGTCGGCATCGGGCAGCTTCTTGAAGGTGGTGCCGGCGCGGTTGAGCAGCGTCTCCCAGCCGACCTCGTCGCTCCACTGCTTGAGCTTGTCCTTGGCGATGCCGGCGGTCTTGTAGTCGTGGAAGTCGTAGGCGACGCCATGATCGTCGAGCCAGGCACGCGCCTTCTTCATGGTGTCGCAGTTCTTGATGCCGTAGATGGTGATGGTCAAGGCCGTTCCCCGCATGCGATTGCTGCGGGGAAACTAGCCTCACTGCAACGGCAGCGCCAGATCAGACCGCGCCGCGAGGATGTGAAGAAGGCATAGTGCTCATACTCGGTGTCGTCCCCCGGCTCGACCGGGGGACCCAGTACGCCGCGGCGTCTCCGTATCTCACAGCCGCCTCTGGAATACTGGATCGCCCGGTCGAGCCTGGCGATGACAGCGGGTTGTGACGAGAAGAAGCGGTCTCCACACCGATATTAGTGGCACTCAATGCGCGTAACGCGTGAAGACGAAATCGTGATCGCTGGCATGGGCCTCGTGGCAGGCGAAACACGTCTCGTGCTGGGCGGCATCGACCGGCTTGCCGTCGATGAAGCGGCCAAAGCCCCAGCCGCCGGTCGAGGCATATTTGGCGGAGTCCTTGACCATCACCTGGACTGTTGTCGCCGGCCCCGTGATGAACGCGCCATCGAGGCCTGCAACCGGCTTGCGTTTCCAGGCGAGCTTCACCAGCACGGTGCCGTCGGGGAAACGCGCGGCGCCGTCCTGATAGGCCTTCACGGCGGTCGCGTTGCCGAGCACGCTGCGCAGTTCGTCGAGCCCGGTCTCCTCGCCGACCGCGATCAGCTTCCAGTCGCGATAGCCGTCCGGAATTTTCACGCCGAAGATCGGCGATGCCAGCGCCGCATCGTCAGCATGTCCGACGGCAAACGGCAATGACGCGCTGATGGAGGCTGCCGCGATCGCGGCAGCTGCCCATTTCACAACCTGTCTCATGATCCGTTATCCGCGCTCGCTCAGGCCTTGCTGATGTCGATGATGGCCTGGGTGAACGCCTGCGGCGCTTCCTGCGGCAGATTGTGGCCGATGCCGCCGGTCAGGGTCCGATGCTCGTAATGTCCGGAGAACTTCCTGGCATAGGCCGCGGGCTCGGGATGCGGCGCGCCGTTGGCATCGCCTTCCATCGTGATGGTCGGGATCGCGATGACAGGCGCCTGGGCCAGCGTCTTCTCGAAGGCATCGTACTTCGCCTCGCCCTCGGCGAGACCAAGCCGCCAGCGGTAATTGTGGATCACGATATCGACATGGTCGGGATTCTCGAACGCCGTGGCGCTGCGGTCGTAGGTAGCGTCGTCGAACTTCCACTGCGGCGAGGCGAGCTGCCAGATCAGCTTGGCAAAATCGTGCCGGTTCTTGGCATAGCCCTCGCGGCCGCGCTCGGTCGCGAAATAAAACTGGTACCACCATTGCAGTTCGGCCTTCGGCGGCAGCGGCATCTTGCCGGCCGCCTGGCTGCCGATCAGATAGCCGCTGACCGACACCATCGCCTTGCAGCGCTCGGGCCAGAGCACCGCCATGATGTTGGCGGTGCGCGCACCCCAGTCGTAGCCGCCGAGCACGGCCTTCTCGATCTTCAGGGCGTCCATCAGCGCGATGATGTCGGCGGCGACCGCAACCGGCTGGCCGCTGCGCATCGTGTCGCTGGCGAGGAAGCGCGTGGTGCCGTAGCCGCGCAGATGCGGCACGATCACGCGATAGCCGGCCTCGGCCAGCGCCGGCGCGACGTCGGCATAGCTGTGGATATCGTACGGCCAGCCGTGCAGCAGGATGACTGCGGGACCGGACGCCGGGCCCATTTCGACATAGCCGGTATCGAGCACACCGGCATTGATCTGCTTGACCGGACCGATCGTGGTGTGGCTACCGGCCTTGATCGCGGGCAGCGCCGGCTTGGACTGGGCTTGGGCCTGGGCCGATCCGATGAAGCCGAGCCTGGAAACGGCGAGGATCCCGCCGGCGATGCCAAGGAAGCGGCGGCGTTGCTGATTGATGGATTGCGACATGGCGATCTCCTTAAGTCTGGTGTCGGGATTGAATATTGCAGAGACCGACCCCGGCCGCTTTCAGAGGACGTGGATTTGTCCTTCAGACCGTCGTGATTTTGGCCCCACGCCGCCTGTGCTAGGTTCCGCCCCGGATTCAGCCGCCGTCCGCCGGACTCTTCGATTTGACCTACCATTTCAACGACTTGACCCTCGACTCCGAGCGCCGGGAGCTGCGCCGCGGCGATGCCCTGGTGGCAGTCGAGCCGCAGGTCTTCGATCTGCTCGAGTTCCTGATCCGCGCCCGCGACCGCGTCGTCAGCCGCGACGAGGTGCTGGCGGCGGTCTGGCACGGGCGGATCGTCTCGGAAGCGACGCTGAGCAGCCGGGTCAATGCGGCGCGGACCGCAATCGGCGACAATGGCGAGGAGCAGCGGCTGATCCGCACCCTGCCCCGCAAGGGCCTTCGCTTCGTCGGCGATGTCAGGGAGCACAGCGCGGCCGATCATTCGGTTGCGGACAAGGCCGCCCCGCCGCGGCCGAGCGAGGGTCCGTCGATCGCGGTGCTGCCCTTCACCAATATGAGCGGCGACCCCGAACAGGATTATTTCGCCGACGGCATCGCCGAGGACATCACCACCGCGCTGGCGCGTTGCAGCCGCCTCACCGTGATCGCGCGCAACTCCGCCTTCACCTACAAGGGCAAGGCGGTCGATATCCGCCAGGTCGGGCGCGATCTCGGCGTCGGCTATGTGCTCGAGGGCAGCGTCCGCCGCGGCGGCGATCGCCTGCGCATCACCGGCCAGTTGATCGACGCCGTCTCCGGCGCGCATCTGTGGGCCGACCGCTTCGATGGCGCGGCAACTGATGTGTTCGACCTGCAGGACCGCATCACCGAGAACGTGGTCGGCGCGATCGAGCCGACCATGCTGGTCGCGGAAGCCGAGCGGGTGCGGGCAGCGCCGCCCGGCAAGCTCGACGCCTACGACCTGCTGCTGCGCGCCTACAGTCTGAGGTACGAATTCACGCCCGAGAGCATGGTCGCTGCGCTCGACTGCCTCGACCAGGCACTGGCGCTCGATCCTGCCTACGCGCCCGCGCTGGCAGCCTCCGCGTATTGTCATGCGATGCGCCATGTCCAGGGCTGGCTGAAGCCGAACGATGCCTACCGGGAGCGCGCGGTGGCGCAGGCCTGGCGCGCGGTCGAGCTTGCCCCGGGTGACCCGCAGGTGTTGTGGATGGCGGCGTTCTCGATCTGGAATATGGCCGACGAGATCGAACCCGTGCGCGAACTGTTCGAGCGTTCGCTTGCGATCAACCCGAACTCGGCGATGGCGCTGGTCCTCGGCGGCTGGATCGAGGCGGTGCGCGGCAACCAGAAGGCCGGCCGCGCCATGATCGAGCGCGCGCAGCGACTCAATCCGCGCGACCCGCGCGGCTGGTTCGCCGCCACAGCGCTCGCGATCTGCGCGGTGCTCGACCAGAATTTCACGGAAGCAGTGACGTGGGCCGACAAGGCGCTGGCGCAGAATCGCCGCTTCGCAGTCGCGCTGCGCGTGCTGATCGTGGCGCTGGTCAAGACCAGCGAGAACGCGCGCGCGACCCAGATCGCGCGCGAATTGCTCAAGGTCGACCCGGAGTTTTCGATTTCCGGATTCCTGTCGCGGATTCCGTTTCCGGTGGAAGCGATGTCCACGACCTATCGTGAAACCCTCAAGGCGGCCGGCGTCCCGGACTGACGCCGCTCTGAGGACGCGACGATCATTCACTCGTGGTGCGCCGGGCGGCTTTTTGGCAGCATCGGCCTGATGGCAGTCCATTCCTCGTCTTAGAGTTCGCAGCGTATGATTCGGCCCGCTTCGATCAAAGATTGGAATCATGGCTCGGCAGTCAGGCTCAATGAGCCCGTGCCGACGGGAGCGGTCGCGATGTGTCCGGAAGCGGACGCATTATACTCACCTTGAGTTTTGTCGAGTTTGACCCGGAGCCGACTTCTGGTTGAATTTTGTGATAGTCTGTGTGCGGCTCGGGGTAACGACCTAACGCGAAAGGGTCTCCGCGATGTCTAACAATCAGGGACCGGACAGCCTTAATCGCCGCCACTTCTTGGTCACCGCAATCGGTGCCTCAGCTGCGCTCGCGGCCAGCTCTGACCCCCCGAGTACGCGGGCAGCGACTGCATCACGAGGAACCGCTTTTACCGGAGACACGATAGACGGAAAGAAGGTCGTCAGCGCGCTCGACGTCAATGACTTGGAGCCCGGCAAGAAGCACCTTTTGTATTTTCAGGGCGTTGAGATGCCAACCGGACAGCACTGGTATGTGTCTGTGACGGTCGCCAAGGGAGCAAAGCCGGGCAAGCGCGGCGTCCTGACCAGTGGCGTCCATGGGGACGAGGTGAGTTCTGTGCATACGGTCCAGACCGTGATGAGCCAACTCGACCCGGCGCAGATGTCGGGCACGATGATGGCGGTCACGGACGTGTCCCGCCCGGCCTTGGAAAGCATGCAGCGCAGATGGCCCAACCAGAGCAGAGGCAGCGATCTGATTGATATCAATCGGGAGTGGCCCGGGAACGAGAACGGCGCCACCGCACCCAGCCGACACGCTGGGCTTCTGTTCAACCGGCTGCTTCGGCCAAACGCCGACTTCGCGATCGACTTCCACACAGGGACAACCGGATTCGAAGCCACCGCATTCAATGTTGGCGGCATGGATGTGCCCGAGGTCAAGGCGATGGTGGAGCTCTATCCCGTCGGTCAGATCTTCAACAATCATGTATATCCCGGTGTCCTGCACAACGCGTTTATGGACGTGGGCATCCCGTCCTTCACACCGGAAATCGGCGCTGCGCGCAGCCTGGACCTCGAGATGATCTCGCTCTTCGTGGAAGGCACAATGAACGTCCTCAAGCATCACGGCATCGTTGCCGGGCCAATGGGACGTACAGGCAAGGACGTGACTGTCTTTGTCGGCAACAGCGCGCACCCGATCCTGGCCACCGCGGGCGGTCTCGTTGAGCATCTGGTCAGACTCAACGACAAGGTCACAACCGGACAGAAGGTTGCCATCCAGCGCGATAGCTTCGGTGAGGTGGTTGCGGAGTATACAAGCGACGTGACCGGAGAGATAACGGGCCAGCGCAGCGATGCAATGTCCGAGCCGGGCAATCCCTTGGTATTCATCCTTTTCAACAAGCCAGGGCCAGAGGAGGTCCAGATCTATCCCGAGTAGTTGCCGCATCGACCTCAAGGCCGGTGACGCGATTTGTCACCGTGGCCGTTCACGAGGCTCACTCATCCTTGGTGAATGTCTCTCACTGGCCCTTCGGCGATCTCGGGAGATGTCGGCTTATCCGCCGCTGTTGCGGTTAAGCGGACATCAGGCGCCGGCCGCTCAATGAGTACACGGCTTACGCAGAACTACTCCAGGCGCTTGGCCGCTCCGATGAAGCGAGCACTACAATCCCGGCGATCTCGCCGCCCAACCCTTGGTGGCCTGGCAGCTTTCCATTGCTCGCGCGTAGGCAGGGCGTGCCGTCGTGCGGGCGAGATAGTCCCGCTCGGTCAAACCGGGGACGTAGTTGCCGGTTCGCATGCCGAGCAGGAGGGCGTAGCTCACCGAGATATCGGCAGCAGTGAATCGGTCGCCGGCGAGATAGGGGCAATCCGCGAGGCGACGGATAACCAACCCCAGCCGGCTCTCAAAGGTCTCGCGTGCCCAGCAGGTAACCCGGGCATCTCGCTCGGCTGCGGGCGCCAGTTGGCGACCGACAATGACGGCGTTCATTGGCCCGGCGAGCCCGGCCTCGCCCAAGTGGAGAAATTGCAGATAGGAAGCGAAGGCGGGATCATCAGGGGCGACGGCAAGCGAACCTGAACCGCGGCGGGCGAGCAGGTACTCAAGAATCGCGATCGATTCGACCATGATCGTCTCGCCGTCCTGCAGTGCGGGAATGAATCCGGCGGGGTTGATCGCGAGGAAATCGCGATCAACCCCGCCAGCGAGCAGATCGACCGGGCGCAGCCGATAAGCCAATCCCAATTCCTCGAGCAGCCAAACAACACGGAAGCCGCGACCTTCGCCATAGACGGTGAGCATAGTTGAGCATTCCTGGATTGGGCTGAATGTACTTGGGCGTGTACTCATTATAGCGCAGCCATAGTCTAATTGCCGCGAGTTGAACGAAGGCAAGCTAGTTGGCGGCAAGCCTATCGTAGAGCGCCGCCATTCGACGACATTGTTTGATCCTGTTGAAGAATCGCTCGACCTGATTGCGAGCGCGTTAGAGATAAGGGCTGAAGCGGATCGGATCGTTGCGATTGCGTTTCGGCGGGATGTTGGCTCACGCGCCTTTCTTCATGGCAAGCATTCTGATCCGGTCGGCGTCGTCACCACGGTCCGCAAGCAGCCTTGCCCCGGATTCCAGACGAAACAGCACGCGGACGATGGAGGGTCGATCATCGGGACAGCGGCATCGTGCGGCGGCAAGTGCATCTATGATACGGCTCCAGACGCTGGCTCGTCGCAGCAGAGGCGCCGGTGATTAGCCTTTCACTAGTGGACACCCGCCATCTTTCAACGGTCGGAAGGCTTCTGCTGCCGGGATGGTGGCGCGCAGTTTGTAGAAGTCGCCGAAGTATCTCGATTCGGCGGGCGTTTTTACCTCAAAGAGATACATATCGTGGATTTTGCGTCCGTCCGCCCGAATGATTCCTTTGCCGTAAAGGCGGTCGTCAGTCGGAATCTCCTTCATTTTGGCGGCGACGGCGCGGCCATCCGCGTCAGATTTTACCGCTTCGACTGTCTTGAGATAGTGGGTCACGGCCGAATAGACACCCGCCTGAGCCGAAGTGGGGACCTTGCCCGGGCGCTCAACCTGCCAGCGTTTCGTCCAGATACGGTTGTTGTCGTTCATGTCCCAATACCAGGCCTCGGTTAAAACGACGCCCTGCGTTGTCGGCAGACCAAGCGCGGCGATGTCGCTCACCCACAACAGGAGACCTGCGATATTCTGCCCTCCTTTGACAACTCCAAACTCGGCAGCCTGCTTGATAGCATTTGTAGCGTCGCCGCCAGCGTTAGCGAGACCGATCACCTTGGCCTTGGAGGCTTGTGCCTGGAGCAGAAATGACGAAAAATCACTGGTGTTGATCGGCACCCGGACCTTGCCCAGTACTTTCCCGCCATTGGCTTCAACGACCGCCCCTGCGTCACGTTCAAGAGCATACCCAAACGCATAGTCGGCGGTGACGAAGAACCAAGTATCGCCACCCGTCTGTACCGTCGCCTTGCCGGTACTATTGGCGAGCGCCCAGGTATCGTAGACCCAATGAATAGTATTGGTGTTGCACTTCGGACCGGTGAGGTCCGACGTCGCCGCGCCCGTCACCAGGAACAGCTTGTTCTTTTGGCGGGCGATCTCACTCACTGCCAGTGAAACGCCGGAATTCATGCCGTCAACGATCACATCAACTTTTTCGACATCGAACCACCTGTTGGCAATGCTGGCGCCAACGTCAGGTTTGTTTTGCATGTCGGCGCTGACGATTTCGACTTTCATCCCCTTGGCGGCTGCACCAAAATCTTCGACCGCGAGCTTTGCGGCTACGACCGCGCCAGGACCGCCGATGTCCGAATAAATGCTCGACATATCGGTCAATACGCCGATCTTGACGATGTCATCGGTATATTGCGCGCCGGCCGAATTGTTCACGAGAGCGGCCGCAACCATTATCACACTGAAAATCGTTTTCATGTGCTACCCGCAACCACGCCGACATGCACGCTATCAGATTTTTCCGATCTGAGCGAGCGCCACCAAACCGTGGAGTGATTTGCTGCGGTTGCACAAAAGGGGGCGGTATCGAAGCGAAGCGGACGTTGACGAAGATTGATGAGTACGCGCCCCAACTCGCAGACGTAAGCCAGTCGCCCAATAGGCTATCGATGGCGCATAGTGCGCTCAAGGCTTGGCGGATATTGGTCGTCCGACAGTGCAGGCCCTTCCCACTTTAGGGGTTCACGACCTCAGCTGCGGCGGCGAACAAGGCACGTTCCCACCCCGCCTGCGACTGATGCGTCAGTTGCAGAAGCTTGCGCAATTCCTGAATTGCCCGACGTGTCAAGTTGCTTGGTCGAACGCCGGCCGTCGCCGGCTACTTTGCATGGGGTTGTTTTCGATATTTTGGCAGCGCCCCCTGCGACGGCCCCATGACTTCATGTTGCTCTAGCCGGAGCCGCCCGGCTCCAGTGCCTCGCCGAGCTCGAGCGGATGCGCCATCGTCTCGTGCAGCGCGTCCTTGTCGAGCTCACCCTCGGAGAGGCTGATCACGACGCAGGCGACGCCGTTGCCGATCAGGTTGGTGAGCGCGCGGCACTCGCTCATGAACTTGTCGATGCCGACCAGGATCGCGATCGACTGGATCGGGATGTCAGGTACGATCGACAGCGTCGCCGCAAGCGTGATGAAGCCGGCGCCGGTGACGCCGGAGGCGCCCTTCGAGGTGATCATGGCGATGCCGAGAATGCCGAGCTCCTGCCAGATCGTCAGATGGGTGTTGGTGGCCTGCGCCAGGAACAGCGTCGCCAGCGTCATGTAGATGTTGGTGCCGTCGAGATTGAAGCTGTAGCCGGTCGGCACCACGAGGCCGACCACCGAGCGCGAGGCGCCGAGATGCTCCATCTTCTGGATCATCTGCGGCAGCACGGTCTCCGACGACGAGGTGCCCAGCACGATCAGCAGCTCGTCCTTGATATAGGCGATGAAGCGGATAATGGAAAAACCCGCCAGCCGCGCGATCGCACCCAGCACGATCAGCACGAACAGGATGCTGGTGAGATAGAAGGTGGCGATCAGCGCCGCCAGATTGACCAGCGATCCGAGGCCGTAGGCGCCGACCGTGAAGGCCATCGCGCCGAACGCGCCGAGCGGCGCGACGCGGACGATCATGCGGATGATGCCGAAGAACATCTTCGACGCCTTGTCGATCGCCTCGGCGATCGGCTCGCCGGGCTTGCCCATCAGGGCAATGGCAAACCCCGAGAGGATCGAGATCAGCAGCACCTGCAGCAGGTCGCCGCGCGCCAGCGCGCCGAAGAAGCTGTCGGGGATGATCGCCATCAAATGGGCGACGATGCCCTGCTCCTTCGCCTGCGTCACGTAAGTGGAGACCGATTTCGGATCGATCGTGGCGGGGTCGATGTTGAAGCCGCGACCGGGCTGCAGCAGTTCGCCGATCAGGAGGCCAACCGCGAGCGCAACCGTCGACACCGCCTCGAAATAGATCAGCGCCTTCAGCCCGACCCGGCCGACGCGCTTGAGGTCGCCCATCGAGGAGATGCCGTGCACCACGGTGCAGAAGATCACCGGCGCGATCATCATCTTGATCAGCGCGATGAAGCCGTCGCCGAGCGGCTTCAACTCCTTGCCGAGGCCGGGATAGAAGTAGCCGATCAAAACGCCCGCGAAAATCGCGATCAACACCTGGACGTAGAGGATCTTGTACCAGGGCTGATGCTTGTGATGGACGGCGGGCTTGATCGCGTCTGTGGTCATGAGGTGCCCCGGGCTGGAAATGAACTCAACTGGTGATGCCATCTTGGCGGAGCCGCGCGCAAGCGACAATGCCCATTCGCGCCCACCGCGAGCGCACACGAATCTGTCATAGACTACGGCCGGTTCGCATCCGGAGGCCGAGATGGAATTCACCGCACTGTTTCTCGCCATCGCCATTGCCATGCTGGCGGCCTGGCGTGGCCCGCGTCAGGTCGCGATCGGATTGTTCGCGCTGATCCTGGTCGCCTGCGTCGCGACCTTCCTCCACCACGCCACCGACCGTCTCACCCTGTCGTTCTGAGGCAAGCCATGACCGACACGCAGGCCGTGACCCTGAATGCCGTTGCGCTCTATGGCCTCGCGCTGTTGCTGGCCGCAGCTTTTGCGGCGCAGCTGCTGCTGCACGAGCTACCCTGCCCGCTGTGTTTGTTGCAGCGCATCCTTTTTGCTCTGCTGGCGATCGGACCGATCCTGAACATCCGCTTCGGACCGCGGCCGAGCCATTATGCCTTGTCGCTGCTGACGGCCGTGCTCGGCGCCTCGGTCTCGACCCGGCAGGTCCTGCTGCACATCCTCCCCGGCGACGCCGGCTATGGGTCGGCGCTGCTCGGCTATCATTATTATACGTGGGCGCTGATCGGATTCATCGCCGCGATCGTCCTGCTCGCCGCCATACTGCTGTTCGACCGCCAGTTCGACCACCGCGCGGCGCCGGGCACTTCGCCCGGCAAATTTGCACAAGGTGCGGTGTGGCTGGTGGTCGGGCTGACGGCGCTGAATGTGCTGTCCACCCTGCTCGAATGCGGCTTTGCCGCCTGCGCCGACAATCCGATCGTCTATGAGTTGCTGAAGCAGGCGAGTTAGGGCCGCTTCGGAATATTCAACCCGCGCTCCACAGCCGGCCGCTTGAGACCGCGCTCCAGCCAGGCAGCGACGTCCTTGAACCGGTCGAATTCGACGAGCTCGCGCGCGCCGTAGAAGCCGACTAGATTGCGCACCCAGCCGAGCATCGAGATGTCGGCGATGCTGTATTCGTCGTCCATGAACCATTGCCGCCCGGCGAGATGCGTTTCCATCACACCGAGCAGGCGTGTGGATTCGGCGACATAGCGCTGCAGCGGCCGCTTGTCCTCATAATCCTTGCCGGCGAATTTGTGGAAGAACCCGACCTGGCCGAACATCGGTCCGATGCCGCCCATCTGGAAATGCACCCACTGGATCGCCTGGTAGCGGCGCGCGGCATCCGCCGGCAACAGCTTGCCGGTCTTCTCGGCGAGATATTGCAGGATCGCGCCGGACTCGAACAACGGCAGCGGCTTGCCGCCGGGACCGTTGGGATCGAGGATCGCCGGGATCTTGCCGTTCGGGTTCAGCGACAGGAACTCCGAGGTTTTCTGGTCGTCCTTGTTGAAGTCGACGAGATGGACCTCATAGGGCAGCCCGATCTCCTCGAGCATGATCGAGACCTTCACGCCGTTCGGCGTCGGCAGCGAATAGAGCTGCAGGCGGTCCGGATGCTGGGCGGGCCAGCGTTTTGTGATGGGAAAGGCTGACAGATCGGTCATGTCGACATTCTTTGCACGGTTGTTGTTGGGTGGCTAATGTACGGAGCTCATTGAAAGCCGCAAGGTCTGCAACCGACCATGAACGATCAACAGACAGACGCAGGAACAGACGCAACGCTCGGCCTTTCCGACGACGAGCTCGCAACACATCCGACGGTGTTTGCGGCAGACGCGTTGGCTGGTCAGGTGGTCGTCGTATCCGGCGGCGCCGGCGGCATCGGCCGCGCCATCGCATGGCTGTTCGCCCGGCTCGGCGCGCATGTCGTGATCGTGGGACGCAGTGCCGACAAGCTCGATGCGCTGGTCGATCGTCTCGGGCATCGCGGCCTGAAAGCGTCTGCGCATCTCGCAGATATCAGGGATCCGGACGCGGTCAGCGCGATGTTCGACGCGCTGTGGACCGAGCATGGCCACGTCGACCATCTCGTCAACAGCGCCGGCGGCCAATTCCCGCAAGCCGCGATCGATTTCTCGATCAAGGGCTGGAACGCGGTCATCAACACCAACCTCAACGGCACCTGGTACATGATGCAGGCCGCCGCGCAGCGCTGGCGCGACCGCAGACATCCCGGCAGCATCGTCAATATCGTCGTGGTCACGACGCACGGCCTCTACGGCATCGCACACACGATCGCGGCGCGCTCGGGCGTGATCGGCCTGTCGCGCGCGCTCGCGGTCGAATGGGCGCCGCTGAACATTCGCATCAATTGCATCGCGCCCGGCGCGATCGAGACCGAGGGCTGGAACGTCTACAGCGAGGCGGCGCGCGCGCCTATCCACGCTCCAACCCGATGATGCGTCCGGGCACGCCATGGGACATCGCGGAGGCCGCCGTCTATCTCGCCGCGCCCTCCGGCAAGTTCATCACCGGCGAGACGCTGACCGTCGACGGCGGCGGGCAGCATTGGGGCGAGACCTGGACCACCGGCAAGCCCGACTACTTCAAGGGCGACGAATAACGCACGCATACGCCGCCCGCGCTCCCTCGACTACTTCCCGTCGTCGAAGCTGACGATGACGGCGGCGTTCGCGATCAGGATCGGGTCGTTGCCCAGATCGGACGGAATCTCGAGCCCGCCCGCGATCGCCTTCACGGTCTTGGTGCCGTAGGGCAATTCCCTGGCGACGGCGTCGGTATCGACCGCTTCGGGATTCGGCACGGCGATGGTGACGTCGACGAACATGTCGTTGGCGGTCTTGCCGAGCATGCGGAAGAAGCCGAGGCTGGAATGGCGGATCGCATCCGAAACCGCACGCTTGGCGGCCTTGGTAGCGTCGCGGCCGTGGACGTCGACGCCCATGCCCATTTCGGTGATACAGCGCACGCGTGTCATGAAGCTTTCCTGTTGTCGTTGGCGTGAAAGACCTTCACTCCTTCGCCCTCCGCGCGCGCAGCGTCAAGCCGGGTCCCTCGCCTCGCTGACGCCGTTGTGATCGCCGCGCGCCAGCATCCATGCCGCAAGGCCGGCGAGGATCGCCGCCGCAACCACCATGACGCAGGCCGCGCTCCAGCCCCATGCCGAGACGATAGCGCCGACCGCGATCGGTCCGGTCACCTGGCCGAAATTGCTGCCCGTCATCAAGAGGCCCATCATGATCGGCACCATCGCCGCCGAACGCGCCGCCGCGGGTGCGGTCGCGAGCAACGTCGCCGGGATCAGGCCGCCGGTTGCGGAGAACAGCAGGCACAGAATGAATGCGCCCCACCCGCCGAGCACCGGCAGGAAGATGCCGAGCGCGGACGCGCCCATCACGACGGCCGCAACTGCAATCAACCCAGTCCGGCTCACCCCGCGCGTGAGCAGATTGCCGGCGGCGAGATTACCGACGATGTTGGCCGCCGCCGCCAGCGCACTGAGCCCGCCGGCGCTCTGGCTGGAGACGCCGAGCCGCTCGGTCAAAAGGATCGGCAGGAAGCTGAACACCGCAAAGAACATGAGGCTGTAGAGCCCAAACAGCACCATCAGAAGCGCCGGGGTGCGGCGCCGCGCCAGCACGGTCGCCTCTTGCAACAAGCCGCTGCGCGCCGGGCCGCTCTGCAATGCCACTTCAGGCACGATGACGCTGGCAAGGACGAACAGCAGGGCGGCAAAAGCGGCACTCGCCCACCAGATTGCGCGCCAGCCGTCGAACATCGGTCCCGCGACCAGCGCCAGCGCGATCCCGAACGGGATCACGCAACTCCACACCGCCATGGTGACGTCGCGCGCACCGACATCGACCACGCGATTGAGCAGTGCAGGAGCAGAAACCATCACCAGCAGGAAGCCGAGCCCTTCCAGCAGGCGCGATCCCAGCAACATCGGAAGCTGCGGCGCCAGCGCGCCCGAAGCCGCACCGAGCGTGATGGCCGAAAGCCCGCACAGCAGCACCCTGCGCGCGCCGACCGCGGCGATCACCACGCCCGCCGGAACGCTGCCGACCAGCCCCAGCACCGCAAAGATGCCGGCGATCGTTCCGACCGCAGCGAGGTCGATGCCAAGGCTTTGTTGCAGCATCGTCGCGGCAATCGGCACCTTCCCGACCTGGAGCGCGGCGCCGATCCCGCAACCGGTCACGACGGCGACCGTCGCCCATCGCTTCGCCTCGCTCTGCTGCACCACGGTCGTCTCGATCGTCATGCGTCCACCCGTCCAGTTCAAGCCACCACAGATAGCGTTTCCGGATCATCGACAGGAGTGATATGTTTTGCATCCAGTTGATCGATTTCATAGATCATGCTCGATAACCTCACGCTCGATCAGATCCGGGTCTTCGTCACCATCGCCGAGAGCGGCAGCTTTCGCGCGGCCGCGACGAAGCTCGCGCGGGTGCAGTCCGCGGTCAGCCATGCCATCGCCAACCTCGAGGCAGAGCTCGGTCTCATGCTGTTCGACCGCTCCGGCCATCGACCGGCGCTGACGGCCGAAGGCAAGGCGCTGCTCGGCAACGCCCGCGACCTGCTGCTCCGCGTCGATGCGATGCGGGCGCGCGCGCACGGCCTTGGTGACGGGGTGGAGCCGGAACTCTCGCTGGTGGTCGACACGCTGTTTCCGATTGCCGCAGTCGGCGCGGCGCTCACGGAAATGCGGGCGGCTTATCCATCCGTGAGCGTGCGGCTCGCGGTCGAACCGATGGGCGGGCCGATCGCCGCCCTGACCGAACGCCGCAGCGCGCTCGCCGTCACCGTTGGCGAGGATTTTCGCGATCCCCGCCTCGCGCTCGACGCGATCTGCGCCGTGCAGATCGTCGCCGTCGCCTCCGCAAGCCATCCACTCGCGCGCCGCGGCCGCAAGAGCGTCGCCGACCTTGCCGATCATCTGCAGATCGTGCTGTCGGATCCGACGCCGCTGTCGGAAGGCCGCAGCTTTGGCGTGCTCTCGCCGCAGATTTGCAGGGTGAGCAATCAGGACACCAAGCATGCCATGATCCTGGCCGGACTCGGCTGGGGCCGTCTGCCGCTCTGGCAGGTCGCGCGCGACCTCAGGGATCGCCGCCTGGTGCGGGTCGAAACCGGCGCACTCGGCCGCAACGCGGCGCTCGCGATGGAGGCCTATCTCGCCCATCGGCTCGACGAACCACTCGGCCCGGGCGCGCGTGCATTCGCGGATGCGCTGACGCGGATCGCCGCGCAAGGGAGCGCGCCGGCGAACAAGACGAAGGGACGCAAGCAGCGCTGAAGTTCTCTCGGCGCGATCATTTCCCTTGTTGACATCGACCATGACGAGGCGTATGTCCCGCAACCTTCGCGAGCGCTGTCGCTCGCGATCAAACATGAGCACGATGATGCAATACGGATTTGAAAAGTTCCGCAGACTGTCGAACGGCCTTCGGCCGGTCGATAGCGTGTGCCCGGCTCATGGGAGCGATCTCGCGTAATGCGAGGTCGACAGTCCGCCTTAAACGGACCCTCCCGAGCCAACCGCTCCGGAGGGTTTTTTGTTGTCCGAAGCACAGCTCGATCCAATTGCCCGGCGCAAGCCGGAACGGGAGACCCGGATCCCGGGGCACGCGCGGAAACGCGC
>NZ_JACMYP010000183.1 GCF_020889705.1 Bradyrhizobium altum
CTTCCAACTTCGCCTTTTCCAGCAAGCGCCTGCAATCTAGTCTCGTTCACGACCAAGAGCTTCTGCTCCGTCGTAAACCGCGGCCGGTGGGCAATGCCGGCGACGGCTTCCACCTTCGAAACGTGTCGGACATGGGCGTATGCCTAAGGATTGGGCCTAGCTCCTGCTCCGGCTAACGCCGATGTCCGGTGAAATGGGAGTGCAGTTCAGACCGCGACCTTCCGATGTCATGATCTTTTCGAAGAGGCGAATGTCACCTTCGAGGCGAATGTCACCTTCGCGGGTAAGTCCGACGATGAATTGCCCGCGGAGCGTCAAACGGCTGTCTCGACGTCCGCTACGGCGTGCGAGACGGTTGGCCCCGCGGAGTTCTCATGGGAAGGGCACTCCGAAGGTCACCTTGCCTGCGGCCGCGGAGGGGCATGGTGGGCACGCCCGGTGTCCACACAATTGTGACGATTCAGGCTCGCACGAAAGCACGAAGCTGAGACCGTTCAGTCCCACGGCATGTAGAAATATGCAGCTACAGCGGCTGCTCCTAGCACCACAGTTCTGGCAATTGCTCCCAGAGCCACCCAAAACATTCCTCCCGAAGTTGCAGATGCTTCTTCAGGAGACAATTCGGTCACACCATAGGCTGACATATTGGTTTTCATTGTTGTCTCCTTTTCAAGTGAGAGTATCCATCAGTGATTCCGGCCGGCGACTCCTGCCGCTGTGCAAAGAGAGAAACAAGAGTCATGCCAATTGCCAGGCGCTTGAAAAGCGTGGAACGTCTTCACTTCCACCTTCGCCTTTTCCCGCAGCACCCCCAAGCTGAATCTGTCAGTGAGCGCGTCCCGCTGGAACTCCAGCTTGGCGCGTCCAGGGGGCGCCATAGGAGCGCTCGATCGGATGGGCTCCAACTCCATCCGACCAAGACGCGCTTGGTAGACTTCCGGTTCAAACGCCGAAGCGGGCATCATCCCACGACAAACGAGGACCACATTCTCTTTCTTGGCTTCATTTACCTCCAGGGAGGAGGCCTCCGGCTGCAATGGATGCTGCTAGGCCCGCCAATACTCCCACGATCGCCCAAAACACTCCTCCCGAAGTTGCAGATGCTTCTTCAGGAGTTAATTCGGTTACACCATAAGCTAATATGTCGGCCTTCATTGTTATCCCCTTTTCAAGTGCAAGCGCGAAGCTGAAGCTCCCGCCTGGCAGAGACAGAAAATCAAGGAACGTGCCAACCCTGCCAGGTAGCGCCCCACATAAACCGCTCTCCATTTTGTTCAATGGCTTAATCGAGAGTGTGGCCACGCCGGCCGTACATCTCCTTGTCCGAGACACGACAAACCGGACAACAGGCGGCGCGACCTGGACGCGAAGGCGCGACGCTGCCATCCGCACAATCTTTTCCTTGAACCCCTCGCGAGTCCTCGGGCGTGATCTCCGCATCCGCATCGCATTGCCGAGGTGGTAATGGCGGTAGTGCTTGTCTCAGGCTGCCAAAAGCTTGAGAGGCCTTCAGCCTTTGCCGATCTTTCGTCAACGAGCGTATCTCGGAGGGGAGGGGCGCGTGGGGACCGCAGCCGTCGTGTTTGCGGGCGAGACGAGATGGGAATGCCGCCATTCGACACGGCCGCCACGATCTGACCCGGATCGACCCGGGGCCTCCATCCACAGCAATGGCAGGGCGATGGCCACCGTCGCCGCGAAGCCCACGGCGAAGGCCGTATTGGGGCACTTCATTTTTGCGTTCGCGCCACGTCTATGATCGGGGATTGTCGCTCCGGCGGCTACCGGTAGCAGGCTGTGGCAGCCTGGAACAGCAACAGTAGTTTTGTGTGATGCCACTGGGTGACATCCGCAAACCGACCGTTGATTCACCATCGAAAACAGAGTCGAGCCCTAATTCCAGCCTCGCATGAGCACGAAATTTGTAGGCTCGACCTCTTCGGTGATGAAAAAATCGAGATGATCGAAAGTCCAAGAGAATTTCGGCCTCGGTGGTGGCGGATGATCCCGAGCATAGAGACCGGCGGCCGAGATTGGGCCATCGAGCAAAGGCTCGAGTCGCCGGATCCATTTCGCGCATTGCTTCGCGTAGTGAACCGAGTGTAGCGTGTGTCCGAACGTCGTGTTCAATGCGGATATAGCGACCGAGCCGGGCAGCATCCCACCAAAGGCAACCTTATCGTGCGCCGACCAAAGGCGCATTCGTTCGGCGCTATCGTGATCGAATACCTCATGACCGAAGATCGCGATGACGTGAAACTTTTCGCGATGGACCTCGGCGACGATCAAGTCGTTCGTCCGGTCGACATGACCGCGCGGATGGATCGTCTGGCCGAGGTGAAAGTGATGATAACCCATCGCGTTCAGCACGAAGTCCTTGTCGGACCATCGATCGGCGGGTGGAGCGTTCTGGGCGCGAGCCGCCGGTGCATATCCCCTGGTGCGGGGCGCGATGGAAAGATGCGGCATGAGATCGTCGCCCCTGCGCATCTTCTCCAGGAAAATCTCGATGGCGTCCGAATGCGCGGCCCAACGCAGGTCCGCGCATGCCGCAGGCTCGACGCTCACGGTTCGCGGGCGCTGGCCGACGTAACGGGATCGCCAACTCACGTAGTCGATCAATAGATCGCCAAGTCCCTTCGCCTGCATGTGAACAAGCGAGGCCCGGTCGTTCGGAAACCGAGGAATAACCTCGATCGCTTCGGACTTTCCTAATGCGGGGCGGTTCGTCCATCATCGTGGGTTTGGTCCGGGTTGCGTGCCGATCGGATTTGTCCGCGCTGCGTTCCTACTGAAAGCCGGCGCGCCATCCCGGCGGATTCGACCAGCGTCGATAGCTGGTCAGCACTGGAAATGGAATCCGAGTGGCAATGAGTTCGAGAGTCCGGCATCATCTCGGGCGTATCGGAGCTGACCCTTGCTTTCTTGATCGGCGGACCATCTTGCGGTGCGTCAGCCGCGTTCGGATTATCTACGCTGGCTGTCCGATAGTCAGCTAGATTGCCGCCCAGAAACAAGACCTCGGTCTCCTCGGTCGGTATTCCCCCCACCCAATCTCGCAGCTCCTTATCTCCGGGAGCATGCCCACGCTCCAGAATATCGTTGATTTTTTTGATCGGCCAGGCGGTGACGCTTGGTACCGTGTAGGTGTGCAGCTTCCTAGCGTTCTTTGCAATCGCGTTCGCGCCATTCTCACTGTGGTCCTTTGAAAGGCGCAGTCGCGAGGGGTCCTGGGACAATGACACAAAAGCACTGTCTGTAAGGCCTTGCGTGTGCCATGCAGCGAGGCGCGCCATATCAATTTCGTCCTCCCTTTCGTCGTCCGAGCAGATAGCAGCCTTGGAAACATGCGGGCTAGCGTGAGCACGCAAATCCGCTAAGGAACGCACATGCGCGATGGCACTCACCTCCTTGTCCAGGAGGTGTTCACAATCGATGTCCTCGTTCTGAAAGCGGTGCAGCGGCAGATACGATAATGCCACCGCGTCGTCGAAAATGCGGTCGCCGTCGACATTGCCGGCAGAAGATTCGGTGGTTCGTGGCCACTGTGCTGCTCGCTGCGCAGCCAGGTTGATCTCGCTCTTCAGCGCCTTAACGTTCGCTCCGGTTAGCGATGCGGCAAGTTCGGCGCGCCCCCTGACAAAGGATGCGACCGGGCACCGCTCGCTTTCCTCGATGGCGCACGCTCTCAGATTGCCCGTCGTCATGGTCGAGGGCAATCCAATCCGGGAATCCATCAACGCGGCAGCTGAATCTGATGCTCGGTGGATTGGCCGCAGCTCGCTCAGCTGCTGCTCGAAGTTCGCTTGATCCGGAGGCGGGTGTGCTGGTGAGCCGGTTTGTGCGCTTAGGCCGCCGGGCTGTGGCTGCGCCTGCTGCTGCCGCCGGAGATCGTAAGCTTCGATGAAGTCTTCTGCGGTGTCCGGTGGATCGATGTTCATCCGTTCCCCTCGAGCATGGGTCGTTTCAGGCCTTATCCTGGTAGGCGCGGCTTTCGAGAAGCTGACAAGTGAGGAAAGGAATGCGACCGACCGCCAACGTTTTGGGGGCTTCCCGCTCGGCTGCCACCGCTGCGGAGGAGAGCGCACCACGAACCTGCGTACACCAGCTAATCCCGCGCCTTCGCCGCGCGACGAACCAACCATCGACGGGGAATCAAGGTTTGCGATGGATGATGCCTTGCGAGTGCAGCAGTTCAACCGCCAGGGCGGTACGCAAAATGTCGCGCGTCGGTCACCCTTCACATCCGTAGCAGCTGCAAGAAGTCCTGCACAGTCCGCATCGCGACACGTGCCAAGATGGCTGGGTCGATTTACCCTCTGCGGCCAGAGTCAAGACCTTGTCGGCAAGGCATCCTTCAACGAAGAGGTTCGCCTCGCTTCGGGCACCATCCGGACAGCATCATCCAGAACACTCTCAGCTCAGTGCAAACTTTATTTTGCGAGGATTTTGCAGACCTCATGATGCTACTCCACAAAATAGAATTTGTTCGCGCCGGCTCCGACCTGCCCAGCCAGTGAAAAAATGCAACCCGGCACCCGTGGCACGGTCCGTCGAGTGAGTGTGGCATTCGGGCTGGCCAATTTGGCTCATCTAATTCTCTAAGCCCGTCAGGTTGTCGAAAGCTCATCCTGATAGAGCGAAAACCAGAGAGCGACACTATCTGCTCAGGATTGCGAGCCGACCCCAAACGGAGGGTAACATGGACCCATTTAACAGCATCAACCCATTCGACCGGAATTTCGCGACCTACAACGCCACGGTGGCACAACCGCAGCAGCAAGCGGAGTTTGAGCCGTACTTGGATGAAGTGCTGCAGCTTGATACCGCTGCCGTCGCAGGGGGGGCTGTTCCTCCAGACCGCTGCCACCCTCATCTGTCTGACGAAGACCGAGCGCTGGAACTCGGGCACCATAGTGCCTACGGTCCTCATCACGAAGACGCCGTCACCAGATATATTGGGGACGCCGCTGCGCAGCACAGCGCGCCTCGGGAAGCATTGAGTTGGCCAAAGGAGCTGACTGCGGAAGGTCACGATCAGGGTCTGATGCGAGGGATGATGGGCGAAACCATCCTGGCATCGTCTCTCGAGCCAACCGTGCGCGATCACCAGGCACCGGATCCCGGAGAAGTGGTTCGTCACTTCAGCTGGAGCGACGGCTACCATCCGGCTCCGAACGAGCCGACCGGGAGCGACCCCCTGTCAAGACACGAGGTCCTCATGGGTGAGGATTACACCGGGCAGTTGAGACCAGCGAAGAGGCAGAGGACGCTAAGTCATCCGCAAGGGGATGCCATTGGGCGGCAGCTGAGCGAGACCGGCAATTCAGCTGCTCGCGTGTTGATGGAAGACGCCGGCGCACCGTCGCCTCCCGGGCGAGCTGTCGGTTCGCCGGTGGTCCTTCCGGCGGAAGGTTACGATGAGGATCTGCTGTGGGCGAGGATGGAAGATGCCGGCCCGTCGTCCTCTCTCGGGCCAACCGCGCGCCATCCCTGGGCTCCGGATTTCGGAGAGGCCGTTCGTCCCTTCAACTCGCGGCACGGCGACCAGCACACATCGGCTGCGCTTGACGGTAGCAGCGTCCTGCCGAGCCAGGACAGCCGACCCGCCAGCTTCGTGGTTCACAATGACCGCTACACGGCGCTATTCGTGCCCGCGGCGGCGATGAGGCGAAGCACCCCACTCAATCCGCCAGGCGCTGCCATTCGTCTCGGATATCGACCGGAAAACGTTCCGCCGCCCAGCGCGCGGCCGGGGAATCAGGCCTCGCCAGCGCTGCCTGGACGGACGATGGAGCAAGCCTCGCCGGCGTCCGCCAGGGCTGAGACGACGTCCCCCGCGGTCCGCGAGATTTATGCTGCTTCATTCGCCGTTCCCGAGGACTTTTCGCACGGCACCCAACCCGCCCCGGACACGATGCTCTCGAAGCTGGGCCGCTGGGGCCTCTTGCCGGACGCGGCGCATCCGGTAAAGCACTACGACATTCGCGGCGAGCGCTACACAGCCCTCGCGGGGCCGGGAGGACCCAATGACATTCGGCTCATCCATCACCCTCGAGTGTAGACGCCGAGCAGCCCAAGATTGCACCACGGGCATTAATAGCAGTGCTTCCGGACTTGGGCTGTTGGTTTGGTGGCTCCTGTCAAGCAACAATAAGGACCCTTTATCTTCTCCGTTGAGAAGCCGTTTATCACAATCCTCCAATCTGAAAAGCGAGAAAAGAACATGATTGGTGCTGGCCGGGGGACTCTCCACCTCAGGCTACGCATTGGCAGCGGCTGGACGAGTCAAGGCCGAGTTCACAACCAGAGACGAAGCAGAGCAGGGGCGGTGGAGCTGAAGAGACGCTGCCCCGTGCTCCGGGGAATCTACGACGCGGAGTCGGGATGCCCGGCCACCAAGGCTCCTCTTCACGAGCAGCTCGACTGGCTGCTCCGTGCGAGATTCTGGCGCCTTCAGGAATTCCTGCTTCAGCGCAACAGAGCCCGATGGGATGCCCGATTGAATTCTCGCCCGGTCTTTTTCAGCAATCAGTGACGCCTGCCTGGGTTCAATCGGTCTTTCGATTGTCGCCGGTCGCGAGGATTGCCCGCCCGTTCCTTCCCCAATCACGGATTTGCCCGCGAATTTTCGGTAAAGCTGTCAGATCCTGACAGGTGCGCGTTTGCACGACGACCTGGTATGATCCGAGCGCTGCCGGCTCGACGCAGCAGGGGCAGTTCAGCAATCCGCGACCGAGACATACTCCTGCAAAAATCGAATGCTTCCTCAAGACAGTTGTTCCGTATCTCTCAAGCTGATCTACATTCTTCCCGGACGACGTGAGGCGGCGCGAGGGATGAGAAAGACCCTTGATCACATTGTCCAGCATCCAGCGCTATCACGGGCTTCGCTTGTTCGCAGCGCTCTGGGTTTTCGGCGGTGCCGTCTCGGGCATCATAAGCATGGCACAGAGCCCGGCTGCGCTGGCGACAAGCATGTACCAGGCAGGCGCCAGCGCGTTCCCGGTAACGTGGATCAGCCAGGCGACGACGGGTTGAGCTGTGCCTCCGAAGATCGCTATCGCAAAAGCGTAAATCGTCGCGAAGGCGCCACCGCGAATGTTCTTGGGCAAACCTTCGGCCATACTCACATAGAAGGCGCTATACGGAATCGTTCCGATGAGGCTGAGCGCGCCGAGGCCTCCGAGAAGTGCGAGGGCACTGCGGCTCTCTGCGATCCACAGGAACACCGGATAGGTCATCAGCAACGCGGTGATCTGTGGCCATATCATGATGTGCCGGCGTCCGGCCCGATCCGCGAGCCAACCGCCCAGCAGTGCGGCAGCTATTCCTACGGTATTGCTGATGAGCGTGGTCGCAAAAGCGAGTGGCGCAGAAACATGCAGGGTGTTCAGCGCGTATGTGGTCATATATCCCGTGACGTAGGTGATAATCGTGCAACTGGCCAAGATGACGAACCCCAAGCTCATGATGCGGCGAGCGGCAGGCGATCTCCTTACGGGCCGGGCGACGGGAGGCGGGACCTCGGGGCGATGCAACGTTTCCGACAGGGCGCTCCGCAACCAAAGTCCGAACGGCAGCGTACCGGCGCCGAGCAAAAGCGCGATCCGCCATCCGTATGCATCGAGTGCCTCGCTTGTCATGGCGAGGGAGAGTATTTCTCCGACCAACGCGCCGGCCGTCGCAGCTATCTGTTGGCTGGCAGGCTGAAACGAGACAGCAAGACCGCGGACTTCGGCCGGGGCCGCTTCCATCAAATAGGCGGTCGTCGGACCGACTTCACCTCCGAGCGCGAAGCCCTGCACCAAACGTGCGAAAATGGCCAGTAACGGAGCGGCAATTCCTATTGTCTCGTACGAAGGCGTAACGGCCAAAACAAGGATCGCGGCGCTCATCATGACGAAGCTGACGGTCATCGCGGGTCGGCGCCCGACCCGATCCGAGTACGAGCCGAGCACGATGGCCCCGATCGGTCTGGTCACAAAACCCGCGCCAAACGTCGCGAGCGACATCATGAGGCTGGCGAACGGATCTTTCGCCGGGAAGAACGCCTGACCGATCTGGATCGCGAAAAAGCTATAGGTCCCGAAGTCGTAGAATTCGAGAATATTGCCGATCGTTGCGCCCAACACGGCGCGGCTCGTCAAGGGCTCGTCTGCCGCAACAAGGACCGGCTCCGGCCTCTCCCGAGTAAATTGCCTGGCCATCCTCGACCCGTCTGGAGCGCGATCCCTGGCCCGAATATTTCGACCAGCCAGGTCGCGCACGTCGCATTCCACTTGCCGCACACGCCTCTATCTTGATCTGGCCGGCCCGTACGCCAGTGTTCCAGATGTGGACTGAAGCATGTCACGACGAAGCTCATGACAACGTGCAATAAAAATGCCTGCGGCCCCATTCAAGCCTTGAACGGATCGCGGCCCTTGCCAGCAAAGATAAATAAGAGAAACGCTGCGGTTGTCGGGCTGCGGCAACCGTCGTGCGCTGCTGTGCAATGGCGAGTTTGCGACAAAATTGGCGGGCGTCGAACAGGTGGCGCCTGCTCTGTCTGGCGATCGTCGCTGCGAGGAAGTGATCGGCGACGACCTCGGCGGGGACATGGTGCGCTCGTCGGGTTGGGTCATGGGTCCGCGACGTGTGCTTAGACGTGATCGCGCCGCCGCGAGTTCGGGCATGGCTCAGCGCGCCCGGATCGGAATGAGGCTACCCCAGTCCGCCGACAAGAAGGAACGCCGGGTTCCAGCGTCCAACCCACTCCGCCCTTGTCCCATGGCAGGCTCGGCAGGGAGGGCCTAATGTTCGGGGCAATCGGGGCAGGTGTCGCCGATCGAAGCCAGGACATCACGCCGCTCGGCGAGAATCTCCTCGGGCGAGAAGCCCGGCGAGGTGTCGAGGCGGGCCAGATCGAAGGCGCGCTCGCGCGCATGTGGATCGGCGCGATCCTGCATCCAGCCGTGCTCCTCGCATTCGCGGATGGCTCCGGCTTCCTTCAGCAAGCAGATCGCCCAACCATGGAGCGTGCGGATCGCCGGCTGTCTTGCGTTCGTCATCAGCATCTAGACTGCTCCTGCCGCCGTGAATCTTTGGGCGGCCCCATGTCGTTCCCGGCGCTTAGCACGGGGCAGGGATTCGCAATCCGCGGGTCTTTGGCTTGTTGTCCTGTTTACAAGCCTATCTGCGGACGCGAGCTCGGGAGCATCCTTCACTGCAGGCGACCTCGATTGGAGCGGCCGGGTGGTCTCCGCCCACCAAAGCCTCGGGCCAGGCGGGTTTGGTTTTGAGGGGACGGCGCTATCGAAGAGTTCGCCGCCCGACTGAAGAATCTGGCAGGAGGCCTCATTGTCCGAAACGTGATCGAATAGCGCGGACTATCGACCGGCGCGATGCTGTGCTCCCAGACGCGGCGTGCCTCACCGTCAAGGACGTAGAGGGAGCGGGGTCGGGCATCGAGCGTGAAACGCTTCCAGGACGCACCGGCTCTTCGCCGGAACCGGAATGGACAGTGCGATAGCAATGACAATCCGAAAACCTTATCGAACTGTTTCTTGTCGCGGTGCCAGCCGATGCCAGCGCCGATGTCATATTCCGTTACGAGTGCGTGCGCGATACTTCCTTGCCTGAGCTTCGCGAAGTCTTCAATCCGGCTTGCGAGGGGCCGAAGCCAATCGGGAATTGCGTCCGCGCGTTCAAGACGCTGCTGCGTGAAATCGTAACTGTGACCGAAATAAACCACCCGGCGTTTCCCTTCATATGCGCCGAACTGGAATGGCGCGAGCGGGAGCGATCTTATGTTCGCGAGAAGAACTTGCTCTTCGTCACGCGTGACGAATTCGGCTTCGTAGCTCAGCCCGGTCGGTCCGGGGGGCTCTGATGCAAATAGCGATCGCTGAGACGCCAGCATACCTCTTACAGCCTCTCCCTATTATGACTGAGCCTGCCGCGGTTGTTGCCACGCTTCTTGTCGAGGGAGGAACGCTCCGGCTTTCCGGACAGGATTGCTGATCGCGTTTTGGAGGCTAGCCAATATTTCTAGAGATGGTTCGAGGTTATCGAGTGGATCGCCACGGACTGGTCAATTCGCCAAACCCTGTATGATCGCTCCTACAGACGAGCATCCGCAAAAATGAGCATAGGTTGCAGACTGGCCAGCAGCGACAACGTCCAATTCACTCGAATAGGAGACACCGGTTCTTTCCAATTTCGGATTGGTGGCATTTCCATCCTGCGCGTGGTCTTAATGTCTGATCCGGCGATTTCGGGAAGCGCTTCGGCGGCATTCAGTGTGCACGCGCGTCTTGCTGCTGGGATAGATTTTTCGGTGGATCGACCTTTGGGCGTTCCACCTAGGCGGGCGGTGATGCTGCGGCCAGGTGAGGGTGATCCGCTCATCTCGCTTGACTACAAGGAACCGGAGTGTACATCGCGATGATGACGGCGATCGCGCCTGCAACAAAATCGCCGCCGGCAATTGCCAGACTGAGCGGTTCGTTGAAATTGCACCTTGAAGAAAAAAGGGAAGGCTGCCGAGACCCAGGCAGGCAGGAAGCGATATCCGGACGGGCCTTAAGGACCCGCTGGTCGCGTCTTCCTCAGCGCTGCACAACAGTTTTATACGTTGGATCGTCGGGGATCTGAGCTTCGTACTGCTTAGCTTTTTCCAGCAGGGCGTCGCGAACTGGACCTTCTGGTAAAAGTGCTGCTTGGTGGCGTGCCTCTCTCGCGCATTCCGCGACTTGACTTGCCAGTTCCTCCGTCTCGCGATCCATCGTCGTCGCTCCTCGGAGCCTCGGAAAAACCACGCTAGCGCGGTGGGCTCGTGGTTTCTTGCCGCGTCGCCGAATGCTCAGAAATCCACTTTGTCGCGTCGTGCTCCGTGACAAAGCCCTTGATGACTTCGGTTTCGCCATCGGCCCACAGAATATCGATCCTCCAGCCGGTGCCGGGGTTTTTACAAGCCAAGAAAGCTGGTCGCTGCTCGATCATTGCTTCAGTATGCGCCGACGGTGGCAAGCTACAAGCCAGTGATGCTGCCGCACTTCGCTTTTTTGGCCTTCCGGGCGACGCTATTCTTCAGCCCGGTCTTCAAACAGCCGGCGGTCCCGGCCGATCCCTTCGTCGCCCCGCGTCGAGAAGATCCGGCGACGGTGGCAGCTGGTTACGCTGCTCAGGAATCGGAGCTACGGCGGGATTGTCTTGGACCTTGCGCCGTCGCCTGTGACTGACTGCACGCCCGATTAGGCCGACAATCACCAACAATGCGCCCGCGGCGATGAGCCAGTGGGCTAGCTCCAGCCGTCCGATCGCGGTCTTGATCGCATCCATTTGCTTCTTCGCCTTTCAGATCGCGCTCGACCAGCCTCCGGGTGTCATCCCTCAATAATGAGGCGACGCAGGAACGCATTGCAGGCCTGCTCGGCTTCGGCGAACGTGCCGAAGGGCGATCCGGCCACTTGAGCCGCGGGCTTATTCAGGAAGTCTGGGCGATACGACGCAACAAAGCCCGGCTCTCCATGCAACCTAGGTCCGTTTCGGCTCTCGTTGCTGATAACGAATGAATAGTCGTCGCTGCTTGCAATCCATATCTCCAGATCGCCCGTGTCGACGCGCCTGAAGTGCAGGGCCATTTTACCCTCCACATTTGCCCAACTAGGCCCCGGATCAACTCGATCGGTTCATTTCCGGTTCCGGTCGCGTCGGACCTTCTGGAATTCCTCGGGACCTTTGACGAGTTGGCGCTTGCGTTTGGCTAACTCGCCTGAATTGCGGCACCGTCGGCAAATTTGTCGATTGCGTCGCCGGCCATGTCGCTGGCGCGCGTTGGCGTTGCCTTTCGCTCTTGGGGGGCGCCTGCCGTTGGCAGGGCCAACGTGGACCAGCCGACGGATAGCCTCAGGGCGGCGGGGGTAGGCGCGGACCTGCTCGAAACTCAACCGGTCCGGGGCGTAGCCGAAATGGCGGCTAAACTTTGCGATCGCATAGATATAGGGTTGTTGGGTCGACGGCGACAGATTGCGGACCGTCATGTAAGCGGTGTTGGCCGGCACGTAGCGCTCGCGAGGTCCAGAACAACTGACGTCGGGTGAGAGTGTCAGCCTCTCGCAGGCATCGACAACGCCCAAATGCTCACGCCAGTAAATCAGCTTGGCGAGCGTGTGAAAACTCTGCGGTTGCACGGCCAATCATGTCCATTTCGGATGGACAGCGCAACACGCCGCTAGAGCGAGATGGGGTCAGGTTGAATCGATTGGGGATTCCCAAATCAGCCGGTTTCTGATTCACCATGCTGACTGGAAGGAGGCCAGTATGGATGGGCAAGCCTTACTCGCTGGATCTTCGCAAGCGTGTCGTAGCCGCGATTGAGGGCGGGATGTCCCGCAATCAGGCGGCCAAGCAGTTTGGGGTGGCGATCAGCACGGCGATCGGCTGGATGCAGCGGGTCGAGGAGACCGGCAGCGTTGAGCCTGGCCAGATGGGTGGTCACAAGCCGAAGGCGGTTTCGGGAGGCCACGCAGTCTGGCTGTCGCAGCGGATCAGGGACGGCGATTTCACCATACGCGGTCTCGTTGCCGAGCTTGCCGGTCGCGGCCTGAAGGTCGACTACCACTCGGTGTGGGACTTCGTGCATGCCGAGAAGCTCAGCTTCAAAAAAAAGCGTGGCGGCTGGCGAACGCGATCGGCCTGAGGTCGCGCGGCGGCGAGCCCAGTGGACAAAGTATCAAGGTCGCGTCGAAGTTGAGCGGCTGGTCTTCATCGACGAGAGTGTGCTGCAGAGCAGCGGAAGGAGTTCAACATGAACTAGGACCGTTAGCGTAAAGCTGCGTGAATGATGGGGGACGGCCCCCCGGGATCGGCTTTCAGGAGCAGGTCTCAAACCAATCCGAGCTGCTGCGGTAAAGAGCCGTGGTGGTGAGCGTCGGATGAAAAGTTCGGACGAGATCCGAGCAGGTCGGTGTCCGAAAGACGAACGAAAGTGAACCTCTGAGAACGCGTCGTTATGAACTTAAGTGTCGTCGAAACCAGGACCGTTTCGTCATCCTGGGACAAGTCCGCCAGAAGCCTGATGACCGGGCGGGCGGCGACCGGCGTAGAGGGGGCGTGAGTTGGACATAGGCTTTCACGCGGAACTGCAGGAACCAGGCTCCTGATGCAAAGGGAGAAGCTCAAGCGGGCCAAACCCGCAAGGCGAGAGTACCGATGCAGGAGTCTGGGGCGGACCGACCCGTATGAGCGTTGAGGGTCCTGTAATGGGGCCGGAGCAAAGGGGTCGGATCAGGTGGTTGTATTGTTTGAAACAACTGGAAACAGGATGACTTCGATAGGTACGACAGACAAGCCGTTTCGAATTGCGAAACGACAAGTGTACGAAGCTTACAAAGCGGTCAAAGCCAACCATGGTGCAGCCGGGGTGGACGGGCAGACCCTGGAGATGTTCGAGAAAGATCTTGCAGGAAACCTCTACAAGGTCTGGAATCGGATGTCCTCGGGGACGTACTTCCCGCCGCCGGTTCGCGCTGTCTCCATTCCGAAGAAGAGTGGAGGCGACAGGGTTTTGGGTGTGCCCACCGCAGCGATCGGATCGCGCAGATGGTGGTCAAGCAGATGATTGGGCCGGATTTGGACTCCCTCTTTCTTCCAGACTCCTACGGCTACAGGCCAGGAAAATCGGCCCTGGATGCCGTGGGCGTGACGCGGCAGCGGTGCTGGAAGTATGACTGGGTTCTGGAATTCGACATCAAAGGGCTGTTTGACAACCTTCCGCACGATCTCCTGCTGAAGGCAGTCAGGAAACATGTCACATGCAAGTGGGCTCTGCTCTACATCGAAAGATGGCTGGCAGCGCCGATGGAGAAGAACGGAGAAGTGGTCGAGCGCACACGCGGTACCCCGCAAGGGGGTGTTGTCAGCCCGATCTTATCGAATCTCTTCATGCACTATGCATTTGATCTGTGGATGACGCGGACACACCCTGATCTTCCATGGTGTCGATATGCGGACGATGGCCTTGTGCATTGCCGGAATGAGCAGCAGGCAGAAGCCCTCAAGGCGGAGCTTGGTGCTCGACTGGTAGCATGCGGGCTCCAAATGCATCCGACAAAGACCAAGATCGTCTATTGCAAAGACCAAAGGCGTAAAGGGCAATACCCGAATGTCGTGTTCGACTTCCTCGGGTATCAGTTCCGACCGCGACGCGTGGCGAACACACAGCGAGATGAGTTCTTCTGTGGCTACACGCCTGCGGCCAGCCCAACGGCAATGAAGTCGATGCGAGCCACGATCAAAAGCTTGAACATTCCCCGGCAAACGCCGGGGACGCTGGCTGAAATCGCCCAACGGCTCAATCCACTCCTTCGGGGATGGATAGCCTATTACGGCCGTTACAGCCGTTCGGCCCTGTCCACTCTGGCTGATTACGTCAACCGGAAACTCAGGGCGTGGATCATGCGCAAGTTCAAGCGCTTTCAGTCCCATAAGACACGCGCCAGCCTCTTCGTGAGAAAGCTGGCGCGGGAAAATCCAGGACTGTTTGTGCACTGGAAGGCGTTCGGAACGAATACGTTTGCCTGATGGGAGCGGTGTGAATCGAGAGGTTCACGCACCGTTCTGCGAGAGGCCGGCAGGTGAAATCCCTCCGGCCTACTCACCCCTGGACCAGGACCGATATGGCGCCGTTGCGGGGATGGGCGCCGCGCGGGTGCAGACTTCACGCCAAGGTTCCCCACGGCCGCTGGAAGACCATGACCTTCCTGGCGGCCCTGCGCCATGACCGGATCGATGCACCATGGTTCATCGAGGGGCCGATCGATGGCGTGAGCTTTCGCACCTATGTCGAGAAGGTGCTTCTGCCCGTCCTTCGACCCGGCGATATCGTCATCTTGGACAACCTCGGCAGCCACAGGGGCAAAGCAGTTCGCCAACTCATCCGTTCGGTCGGCGCCAAACTTTTCTTCCTGCCAAAATACTCGCCCGACCTGAACCCGATCGAACAGGTCTTTGCCAAGCTCAAGCACCTCGTCCGCAAGGCTGCCGCGCGAACCGTCGACGCGGTCTGCGCCGCTATCGGCCATGCACTCGATGCCTTCACATCCGAGGAATGCGCCAACTACCTGAAAAACTCAGGCTATCGAACCTAATGCCATCACGCTTTAGTTGCGGCTGATGTATCCCCACCGCGGCTCTAAGTACACTCTTCCTGAGCGACACCTCCACAGATCGATCATTCCTCCCTTGCTAACCCTCTCTCTGCGAGGTGCGCGGATTGATCCTTCGTGATTTCGACTCACGATGTCCTTTTGCCACTTGTCGCGTACGTCTCGGCCGTTCGGCGACCACAGTCATCAAGAATTTTTCGCGCGTAAACAGAAGCTCGTCGAGCAACTGGGCGTCACCGAAGATGCTGACGAGCGAGACAAGATCGACGTCAACTTCGGTAGATCAACACCGCACTGGTTTTTTTGGAGAAGACTGAGCCCAAGCGTGCTGATTCCGCTCGATGTCGCCCACGATTCCGGAATGATCTCGCCACCGTTCCGATTTGATGTCGCCCGCCATTGAACGAACCCGCTACGCGGAATGGGGGCAAGCCTGCTGAACTGAGATGTCCTGTCTGAGAGGATGTTGGTCTTCGCACCACCCCTCTCAAGACAGGAGACCCCAGATGGCTACGATGAGCCCTCACCTTTGGAGGATGCGCGAGCCGCGAATTCTTGCTGAGACGCGTCAGGTTCTCGACAGCTACCCTCGTTAGCAAAACAGTGCGGATCTCCAGACGGCGATTATGATTACTGCTTGCAATGGAAATGGACATCGGAGTGCCAATGTCGGGGCGGTGGAGGGGTCGTCTGGTGGTGTGGCGCTAACGATGGGTTGTTGCTGGGGGGCTACCTCGAGCCGGATCCTCAGCTGACGCTGACGCCTTGATTGTCCTCGATCTGCCGCCTCCATTCCCCAGCACATGAGATCCGAGCCTACCCTTAGATGGGCCTATACTTTCGAAGGTAAGAACGGATGGACTTCAACTCGACTGACCGGGCTCTTCAACGATCGGGCAGCGCGGGCCCGCAAGAGAGCTCACCGGCCTCCCCCTCGGCAGACGCGGCGGCCTTTGAGCGGCAGCTGAGCGAGATCGCCAATTCAGGCGGCCGCGTGCTGAGGCAGGCCCCCATCCGTCAAGTCGGTGCATCGCCATCTGAGGCTCAGCCCATGATGCAGGGGAGGGGGCGCGAATACATCCCAGGTGGAGGTGGTGGGGCGATGCTGGGCGCCTCGGCGCTGCAGGCGGGTCAGTTCACTGGGGTCCTGGTAGGTCGCAGCAAGCGCCCTCTTTATAGCGAGGATGCGCCCCTTATCGAAGGGCTGAGGCCGGCACTCATCGCGCGTGGGGCCAAGGAAATCACCGCCAAAAAAAATGTAGATTGCCTTCTCAGATTTGGGCGTTGGCTCTTTGAAAACGACAAGCAGGGCATTGCTGCTCCGCTTTACGACAAGTCGCTGGATGAAGATGTCAAGGAGTTCAGGAACAGGGGTGGACGCCCAGACAGCACTCTCTCATCTCCGGGCGTCCCAGTCGGGGGGCGGACTCGCGCTAATCGTAGCTCCCCCCGCCCTGAATCCTTATCCCAATGACGCGGCCCTCATCAAACAGTACAAAGCAGCCGTGATTGCGAACGGGTTCTCCCGAGATTCCGCCAACAAATATGCGCGTGCTCTTGGCAGTTTCGGTCAGTACCTGCGTGAAAACAACAAGCAGGGCATTGCTGCTCGGCTTTACGACAGGTCGCTAGATGGAGATGTCGAGGGCTATAAGGCCTCCCCTCGTAGCAAACCGAAGATCGCAACCGCACTGGCTCACCTCCGGAAGTCGCAGGCGGGGGGCCGGGCGACGGAGATCAGGCACAATATTCCCCCCGTTCCTGATCCGGAAGACACGGTCTTAATGGAGCCAAGCCGCGTCGGGGATACCACTGCGCAGCACAGCGCGCCGGAGGGAGCTATCAATGCGCCAGCGGTGCTTTCTGTGGAAGGTTACGACCAGGATCTGCTTCGGCAGGTGATGGACGAAGCCGGCCCCTTGTCGCCTCTCGAGCTAACCGCGCGCCGACACCAAGCGCCGGATCCCGGAGACTCCTTTCACCGCTTGAACTCGGCCCACGACCACCAGTGGGCCCCGGATGAGCTGGTGGATGCACCTGACAGGAGCAATCTCCTGCCAGGCGAGGAGGTGCTCAACAACGATGAGCATGACATGGCGGAGTCGAGGCCGGCGAAGAGGCAGAGCATCCTAAACAGTCCGCAAATGGGTGCATCGCCATCGAAGGCGCAGCCGATGATGCAGGGGAGCCGGCACGAATACAGCCCAGTGCCGCATGGCGGAGGCGATGGGTCGCCGTTAGGTGCCTCGGTGCTGCAGCCGGATTACTCAACTGCGGCTTACGTGGGTCGCAGCACCCACCCCCTTTATTCGGAGGATGCGCGCCTCATTTCGGGGCTTAAGGAGGCGCTCCTCAGGGGTGGGGCCGCCGAGAGCACCGCCAAAAGCAATGTAGATTATCTTCTCAGCTTGGGCCGCTGGCTCTTTGCAAACAACAAGAAGAGCATTGCTGCTCGGCTTTACGACGAGTCGCTGACCGAGGATGTCGAGGAGTTCAAGGGAGACGGTGATGCCCGCAACCTCCTTACCGCATTAGGTCATCTCAAGACCTTCCAGTCGGCGGGCGGAGTCTTGCCGATCGCAGGCCGCGTTGACCTAACTCCTTATCCCGAGGACGCGGCCCTCATCAAAGAGTACAAAAAGAAGTAGGCACAGATACCGCCAAAACCTATGCAACTATTATCACCGATTTCAGTTACTACCTGCGTGAAAACAACAAGCAGGGCATTGTTGCTCGGCTTTACGACAGGTCGCTGGACGAAGATACCAAGCGCTATAAGGACGCCGGTGGTCACAGAGCGATCCGCGCCGCACTGGATCATCTCCGGGCCGCAGCGAGCCAACTCAGTCCGCCCCCTTTTCATTCAGAGGATGCGCACCTTATTTCGGGGCTTGAGGATGCACCGATTCACGATAAATTCAAGAAGATCAACGCCCAGAAGAATGCAAGGATTCTTCGCAGATTCTCCCAGTGGCTTTTTGCAAACAACAAGCCGGGAATTGCCGCTCGGGTTGACGACAAGTCGCTGGATAAAGATGCCAAGGAGTTCAGCGACAGCGGGGAGCGGGGCGTCCTTACGGCACTAGCTCATCTCCGGGCCTTCCAGTCGGCGGGCGGAGTCGCGCCCGTTGCAAGCCGCGCCGACGCGATAGACCCCCCTTTTTCCGAGGATGCGCACCTTATTTCGCAGCTTGAAAATGCACTCATCGAGGCTAGGTACCATAAG
>NZ_JACMYP010000184.1 GCF_020889705.1 Bradyrhizobium altum
GGTTGACCCACAGCGTGCCGGAATAATCCACATAGACGTCGATGTTATCGGCCGCCTGGAAAATTACGCTGGAGCCGAGGCCTTCGCGCGACGAGGCCTGCAATCTCGCCGCCGCCAGCCGCTGCTCGATCAGCGCGGAGAGCACATATTGCTCGGCAAACGTCTTGGCGCCGATGACGTAGGTCGACGGCGCCCGCGCCATCGAAGGGATCAGCGGTAGCCGCGACCAGTGCGGCGATCCCCGACGCTGCCGAGCACGGTGCGGAGGCGTTTGCGCTCGCGCAATCCGCGCTCGATGAGCGTCAAAAATTGATCGACTCGCCGGCTCGCCCTATCGTTTCAGCGAATTTAGTTTTCCGCTTATTTGTCGGGCGTCAGCTTACAGACAGCTAGGCTGCTTATCGGGGAGTCAGGTCTAATGACCTGAACACAATGCAACAGCCATAGGAGTGTGGTCGTCATGGACGGTCGAATTAACAATTGGTCGGATGTTCCATCCGATGATGAGTATCATTACGCAAGCTCCCCGGAGCACGGGAATGCCGACGATTTC
This sequence comes from Bradyrhizobium altum, assembly GCF_020889705.1. Taxonomy (GTDB): domain Bacteria; phylum Pseudomonadota; class Alphaproteobacteria; order Rhizobiales; family Xanthobacteraceae; genus Bradyrhizobium; species Bradyrhizobium altum. The sequence goes on from NZ_JACMYP010000184.1 coordinate 554, forward strand.
GCGGACGCGTTCGGTAGAATGGGATTGCAGGATTCAGGTGCCGGCTCATCCTCGCAGCCGAGTTATTGCCTCACTTCAAGACCTCCCGTTGTTGAGATCGACCGAGCCGAATTCCGGGAACGGGTGAGGAGCTTTCATGGTGAAGAAATCAATCATATTGCCAACAATCCGCAAGAATACTCAGAATTTGTATCCGAAAGAGCTAGGCGCACCGCGGATGTCGCTAGCAGTTTCGCGATCCGAAACGATTCTGATGCCGCCCGATATTACAGCTACCAACTGGGAAATAGGAGCGTCGGCCTCCAAAGAACGGAAGCCGGATTTCCTATGGCGACTGAGTTCACCAGCCAACGGTGGCGAGAACAGTTCCCCGGACGAACTGACGTCACATCAATCGTGGATTTTCAGGTTGCTCATCCGCTCGCCGGCAACGCCGGCGATATTCTGCTCGAGCACCAACTACGGCAAGACGGCGAACGGCCGCTGGTGAACTGGCGTCCTGCTAATGATGAAGCGAGAGCCCGTGCAGAACAAATGGGCTTCGTTGATGTAGATCGCAATGATATGGTACTTGATCCCACCCAGTCCAGCCAGTGGAGATATAGGGATGGTGAGTGGCAGCGTGCAACCAATTCTCCGATGTATCTCTCCAAAGTCAACGCGCCGAGCGATGAGGAATCTTCATCAGAGTCCGACTCGGATGGAGACTTTATGTGACGTGAGATCTCCACCAATCCATGGAGGTGGAGCAGGAGCGCAGACCAACCGACACCTGCGGCTTACGATCGAGCCTAGGACGGAACGAAGCCGAAGCCAATTCGGCTCAATCCGTGAGGTGCACTGTACTAACCGCACCGCGGCGGTTTACGAGAGTTGGCGCCTATAATAGCACAAAAGAAAACCCGGGCTTCCAGCCAGGGTTTTCGACTGCAGCCCGGGCTGGAGGAGCGGATTGCCGATGGCAGGTGCGAGCGTCATTGTGTCCTCACCATCAGAATGGCTCGGATCTTTCCGGGTTCGCTGGGTGAGGAGGGCTTCGTTGACCGTTTTCTTCGTAGGCGGTAATCTCGAGAAGTGTCGAACCAACTCATCGAGCAACGAGACCATCCACCCGGGCTCGTGGGCAGCGGACGCATGGCAAAGATCAAAAAAGGAGCAGCAGCAGCTCGGGTGACATCTCCGTAACGCAGGCAGCCTCGTATTCACTTAGCTTTTTCTTCTTGGCCATCGCTGTCTCATGTCGTTGTCAATGGCGACCACGCGGACTACAAAAGTCCATCACTGGAGTGATGTCGCCTGCGTCGGCAGCTTTGAGCGCCACAATGTAGGTGGTGCGGCGATCATTCATCTTTTGAAGATTCCCTGGTCGGTGTTGAAGATCTCGGGCTTGCCGTGACGCGCCAAAGCGTCCTCCAGTGTCGCGATGCAGAATGCCGCCTCCATCGTGATCGACAGCCGCCACGACAAAACCCGGCGGGTCGCCCAGTCCAGTACGACCGCGAGGTACACGAAGCCACGCGCCATCGGGCACTGTAGGTGATATCCATTGCCCATACCTGGTTCGGGCGTGTGATCTCCATGCCGCGCAGCAGATACGGATAGATCTTGTGCCCGGGCTCAGGTTTGGTGGTGCGCGGACGGCGGTACAGCGCCTCTATCCCCATCCGCCGCATCAGCGTCTTGACATGCCGGCGGCCGATCTTGCACCCCTCGGCAGCCAGCAGACCTCTCAACATACGCGAACCGGCGAAAGGGAACTCCAGATGCAGCCGGTCAAGCCGTTGCATGATCGCGAGGTCGGCGGACGACACCGGACGCGGCAGGTAGTAGACGCTGCCGCGGCTGATCTTCAAAACTTCCGCCTGCTTGGTGATCGACAGATCGTGCTCACGGTCGATCATCGCTTTGCGCTCAGCAATCCCGCCTTGGTGAGCGCGCCCTCTAAAAAATCGTTCTCCAGCGTCAGCTCTCCGATCTTGGCGTGCAGCGACTTCACATCGATGGGGGGTAACGCCGCCGCGGCACTGCTGCCGCCCGGACCGAACACATCGGCGGCCCCGCCTTCAAGTTGCGCTTTCCACGATGTGATCTGATTGGGATGAACGTCGAATTGCTCCGCCAATTGAGCCAGTGTCCGGTCACCCTTGACCGCGGCAAGCGCCACTTTCGCCTTGAAGGCTGTGTGGTTCCGGCGTGCGCGTCTCGTCATCGTCTCTCCTGATTCGCGGGACAATCTTGCCCGCCGTCAGGCAGAAACTCCACTTATCGCCCTGTTCAGATTTGCGGAGCCGGCTCTAGTCTCTCCTTGCTCGCAGAACTGCGTCACCCTCGGAAGGTCGTGCCCGACCTTTGCAAAGCAGCTGGCGCTATCGCCGAGCAATGACTCTCCCGTCTTCTTCGATGCATAAGATAGATGACTTGCTCATCGATGACATCCTCGAAGCGCTGACCCAGGGCACAATTAGCGCGTCAGGTCGGGCAGCAAATCATCACGACCGGGTTGACCAGTTCTGATCGCGTGGGCCGACGGGGTCGAGTAACAAGGAGGAAGGCTGGCTCGATCGAACAAAAGGCATAAACGGCGCCTCAACCGAAAGAGCGGCCTTTTCATTGGCTGGCCGTCGTGCGGCAAGACAGCGAACTACCAGGGTCACGCAATGAGAAAAATCGTCGGAGCAAGCGACTCAACCGCGGAATGAGGCGGTCGCCAAACCTTTCAAGCCGATCGATCGCACAACCCCGCCTATCCAGCTAGTGCTGAGGCTGTGAGGCTGTCCGCATGCGAGTTAGCTCAAGTTAGCGACGATCTATCAAAAGCAGCGGGTCTGTACGAAGCGGACAGAGTTTTTCTGCAGTTTGTAATCGGTCAAAGCCTCAACAATGATTCCAGCGCGCCGTGAGGTGTCGTCGGGCGCCGGGTACAATCAAGAGTTTATCCTTTGTCAAAGATTTGCCGCGACCTTCGAGAGCTGGTGCCAACGCTATAGCCAGTCCTGCAGGGTCCCGGAATGAGAGAATATCTGAACTCCTGTCTCTCGAAGCTGCCGGCCGGAGATCTGGCGGCCTTCGGCGGGCCGGCTACGGACGAAGCGGTCGCAGGATACATCCGTGCCGAGCAGCTCTCCCTCGTGCTTGGCTATTCGCTGGGCATCATGCTTGCCAACGCCTGCAATGCGGCCGTGCTCGCAATTGCGCTTTGGCATTCGCCAGACAGAAACTTTGCCCTGATCTGGGCGGCGATCGTCATCTGCGGCGCGCTATCGATAGGCCTGAAAGCGCGTTCATCACGACTGATGACCAAGCCTCAGTTCGTGTCGCGCCAGGCCATGCACCGCCTGGTACGGAATGCGCTGGTTCTCGGAATCGCCTGGGCAATTGTGCCGGTGGCTTTCTTCGCGAACGCGTCCAACGGCGGGCAACTCGTCATAACATGTCTCTGCTCAGGGATGCTTGCAGGTGGCGCGTTCGCCTTCGCCACGATTCCGGTGGCGGCAGTTGCGTTCACGGCTCCGATCTTCGTCGGTACGGCAATTTGCCTCGCCCGAAACGACGATTTCGCCTATCTCCTCGTCGCTATCCTGGTTGTTGCCTATGGCTTTGTGCTCCTGCGCGGTGTTTTCGCCAATTCCTTTGAATTTACCAGGCGCACGATTGCTCAACTGGAGGCCGAAAGGAGGGGCCGACGAGATCCGCTGACGCAACTGCCGAACCGTTTCGCCTTCAATGAGTGCCTCGAAGGTGCGCTCAACAGACTCGCCCGCACCGGCGAGGAATTCGCGGTTCTTCTTCTCGACGTCGATCGCTTCAAGGAAGTGAACGATAGATTTGGTTACCCCGCTGGCGATGAACTTCTCGTGCAGGCTGCGGCGAGACTACAGCGATGCGTACGGCAAATTGATGCCGTTGCGCGCATTGGCGGCGATAAATTTGCGCTGGTTATAACCAATCTGACCAAGGTGGAGGACGCCTTGGAAGTCGCCGAGCGGTTCGTCAGCGCCTTCGCCGAACCATTCGCGATCGAAAGATGCGAGATCGCGGGGACGACCAGCGTTGGAATCGCAGTGGCCCCGCGCGATGGCGACGTACCTCACGAGCTCCTGAGGAATGCCGACATTGCGCTCTATCGCGCCAAGCAAGGGGGGGCGGGAACAATCTGCTTCTTTGAGATCACCGATGACAGATCAGCGCAACAGCGCAGGGCACTGCAGCGGGATCTGGAGTTCGCGATCGACAGAGACGAACTGTTCCTCCTCTATCAACCATTCTTTGATATTCGCGAGAACCGGGTCACCGGCTTTGAGGCCTTGCTGCGCTGGCGGCATCCGGTGCGTGGAGTAATTTCCCCGACCGAGTTCATCCCGATCGCCGAAGAAACCGGACTGATCCACGGAATCGGTGAGTGGGTGGTCCGGCACGCCTGCGCGACGCTGTCGAATTGGCCGTCGGACCTCAGGGTCGCAGTGAATTTTTCGGCAGCTCAATTCCATAACGCCAGCATCCTTGAGACAATCGTGCAGGCCCTCTCCCAAGCCAGAGTTGCTCCTCATCGTCTCGAAATCGAAATAACCGAGTCGATGTTGATCTCGAAGTACGCGCCGGCGTCATCGATCCTGAACGCACTCCTGCAATTGGGAGTGACGGTGGCACTCGACGATTTTGGAACGGGATATTCGTCGCTCACCTATTTGTTGAAACTGCCTTATACTCGCATCAAGATCGATCAGTCCTTTATTCGGGGCATGTTGAGCCGACCGGAGAGTGCGGCGATCGTAAAATCAATCATCACACTGGCCAAGGACCTGCGGATCGGCGTGGTCGCCGAAGGCGTTGAAGCCGCCGAGCAGTTCGACTATTTGCGACAAGCCAATTGTGACGAAGTGCAAGGATATCTCATCGGTCGGCCGGTCGCAGCCGAGAACATATTCGCTCTGCTCGATCAAGATAAGCAATGGTCGACACCCGGCGCTTGAGTGAAAGGGGTCGCTTCGGCATGGCTCGATCACTTGCGTCGCCAAAAGCAGAGAAGAGGTCGTGCGGCCTTTGAAGGTATAAGCCAAGCATTCGACAAGTTTTGTAGCCACAGCGACCGTGCCGCAAGAGGACTCGGACACTCTAAGGCGATCGCTACCTGCGCTCAGGAATCTGCGACGAGATTGCGCGCTTTAACTGGCGAGACACGAGAGATTGCGGAAGCAGCGGGACAGCGCGCGAACAAGCTGGACCAGGTACGAACGAAGACAATTGGATGAGTGGGGGAGATCCCGGCTCGCGTTCGGCTAAAAGCGGCAAACCCATTTAAATTGCCAGCTGTCAGTATTGCGGAAGCGCAACCGGCTCTTCATCACAGACAATGGGGCTGCAGCATCACCGGCGCGCACCAACCCAGCGGGCTGGTTAGTCATTGCATGGCGGAAGCCATCTCCCTTGAGTCCTTCCTCGCGCCATCTCAGGCGCGGACAGCAGTGCTTTGGAGGTCGATGCTGTTCGGCTCGGGGCGTTGGCAAGGTACGGCGCCACAAGCAGACAAGCTGCTTGATGGAAGCATCGAGCACCGTCTAAGTTGCGTTAATCCGACAGCCTTGACGCGAGGGTGCCTTCCTTCTCGGCGCCGCGCATCCCGATCCTGGCCGCCTCGTCCGCAATGGCCGTAAGATCACCAAATCGACGGACTCAGCAGCAGGCCCGCCGAGGCCCAGATGCGCGATTTCGAGTGTGAGCGCGATTGGTCCCGGGCCAGTGGACGCCGCGTAGCTCGGCTTGCATCGCGAGGGGCGCAATCTCCCACTTTGCCGCTCTACAATTGGCTATTCTATCTATTCTCAAATTGTGAGAAACAGGCTCGCCATACAGCACAACGCCGCCCGCTTGAAATACATGCGAGACGGCGCTGGCTCTAGCCCCCAGGAAGGGTTGCTGCAAAATCCTGGCTCAGACCAGCCTGCGCGATATCTGCAAAAGGTTCCAGATCTTTGAGACCCGTATGATTACGGGGTTGAAGCGAAGCGCCCTGTCGAAGGTTCCACTCGGCGGACGTTAACTGTGATCATGCAGCACGCGTAAATCCCGGATTTGGCGGAAATTGCCCCACCGCGATGCCGATAGCTGCGGTTCGCTTAGAGAACATGTGCCGGCGCGTCTCGCGGGAGCGGCCGGGCCGACGCGCCGCATGGCGGAGATCTCCGTCGTGGTCGAACCGTCTGGGCGCTGGCAAGAAGGCCGGGATCGAGCGCCGGCATGTCGGCATCGTTCGGCTTTGCGACGCAAAAGAAGGGCACCAGCAGAGGGCACCTCCCGCGGCCGAATGCATAGCTCGAAGCGAGTTTATAACCGCGCGCGGCCTGGGCCCCTGCAGGTTCAATTATCTTGCGAGTCCAGCGGGGCGGCCGCGCGGTTCTCCGCGTATTGCATAGGAGAAGGACGAAAGCCGCTATTGAGCGGTTGCAGGCAACGGAGCCGTCGCGCCCTTTCTCGTCACCACGGACTCAACAGCTAGCGGGGCCATCATCGCGTATGCTGAGCACACGAGCGCCGCTCCAACCGCGCGCCCGATTACGACAGCCCTTGAATGACCTGGCTGAGCGATTAGCCAACGTCGTTGCTGTCCGACCGGTCCGAAGCGACCTGATCGTTCAGCGATACGATCGGCAGTCGCTAGATCTTGGCCGGGGGCTTCTCGTACCGGAAGGCCGGATCAAGCAGGCGCGCTTGATAAAAGGGTCAGTGCGGCTGGCCAGATCGCGAACCAGACTGGCCCGTTGTTTGTTAAATTCATCGTGGAGCATGGGATCACCAAAATCTCGATTATACAGGCGGGTCCAGCAGGTTAGTTTCATATCGTTAAGTGTGCGCGGCTTCATCAACGCCATCCTCAAGAGCAGGGCCCGGCGGGCGGCCTTCCTCGATAGAAAAGGGGCTTTTGCGAGATCGCGCGACCGGCGCTGGCTTGGCAATGTCAGCAGCCCTTTACGAAGGCCTTCGGGATACTACACGAGTGGGTAGATCAGAAGCGTTCCGAAAGCTGGGCGGCATCATGAGCTCCTTGCTTGTCAGGAATTGCTCCTCTCGCCCGCTCGCCGGGGCGCGCCGACGGGCATCGCGACGAGGTGGCTCTACAACCTCTGCACCGGCTTGGAAGCCCCCGAGTATGATCTTTCTCTGTTCATACGAAGATCCGCAGCTGGCACGGGAGCGGCTCGACGACCTCGCGCCCCATTTTTCTGAATGCTCGACGAGCGGTCGTCCCGGAGCCTTTCGTTCGAATAGGCCAAAGGCGTCGGCTTTGCGCAGCTGGGTCTTTACGTTCCCCTTTCTCAATACAGCCAAGTGTTCACGCCCCGATGAAGCATTTGACGAGGCTGCGGGGACATGGTCTTCAGTTTCGGCACCTGACTGCGCGATCGAGCTCGCCCTCGCTGACCGCGCGGTTTTTTTGTTCGATGGAGGCTCGTCCTTTTCGCATTTTCATCCTGCGCTCACGTCGCGTGGATGGATGGAGTACCGAATGTTTCCAGCAAAGATTTAGCTTGGTCAGATCACAAGTGGGACGGCAGCCCTCGGGTTTGCTCGCAGCAATCACAATCCCATCAGCTTCTCGAAAGGTTGCAGATGCAAAATAGGAATCTGATTGTCGCTGAACGGCTGCCACCGAGTAAGCCAAGTGGATTGCGGCAGGGCCTGTACCAACACGAGGAGAGCAGGATGGATCCGGTCAACCCATTCTTCGATACAGGAGCCTGGATGCAGGAGTACACCGCCCGGCGGGCGCGCGCGGGCAACGCAAGCCAGCAAGGCGACTTTGAGCGGCGGATGGAGGATTTGGATCTCGTTTCGTCTGACGGGAGCTCCTCAAAATCAGAGTCGCCGGATCCGGCTCCCGCAGCAGACGGGCGAGCAGTCCGACGGAGCGATTTCGGCGGTTCAATGCGGATGCCGCCACACTCCTCTTCAAGGGAGAGTTCGCTCGGCGACACGCGCCGGAGCGTGGACATTCCTCGCTTTCAGCTTCCGGCTTCGGCGCAAGTGTCGCAGTCTGGCTTGCGGGATGATCTATTCAGCAGCGCGCGCTACAGCCTTCCGGACGCAGAGCCCGCGCCTCCGGCCAGGAGCGGCAAAAGCCGCGGATTGTGGTCACGCTTCAAGTCGGGCGTCCGCAAAGCCTTTGGCGGGAGCGGCGGCGAAAGGTCCTCGCGCGACGCGGGGCAGCCCGACGGGTTTTCAACGACGTTTCGCGTGGATTACGCCAGGCAGCCGGGCCGGACGCGCGGCGTGTCTGCGGCGGATGAGGCGCTCATTGCAGACTTCAGAAACAAGGCGGCGGGTAACCTGAGCGACGGCACCATCAAAAATGCGGCAGCCGATCTGCGCTATCTGAGCGCGCGCCTGAGCGAGGCCGGCAGGCCGTCAATTGCCGATCGAATTCAGCGGGAATTGGAAAACGCCCAGCTGGAAAATCCGGAGCTGGAAAACCACCAGCTGGAAGCCGAGCTCGATGAGGACGTCGATACCTATGCAAAGGATCGCGGCAGGCGCATCAAGGCGGCCTTGAAGAAGCTGCGGGAAGTCGGTGCCGGAAACACTTTGGCAGCCGATATCCGCCGCTTGGTCCCCCATGACGCCGACGCAGCCCTCATCGGCCTATGGGCCGCGGCGGAAAAGGCGACACACAGGGTCGAGCCAAAGACGATCGACAGGCAAGCTCGCCGACTGTCCAGGCTGAGTGAGTGGCTGCAGACGCATGACAGGCAGCCGATGGCCGGCCGCCTCTTCAGCGAAGGGTTCGCCCAAGATGTCGAGGAGTACAAGCAGGAAACCGAGGACGACAAGATCAACGCTGATCTAGTCAGCCTTGGCCAGTACCAACAAATCCTTGATGCGAACAGAGCGCTCGGATTGCAGCCACCTGAGGGCGCGGGGCAGGCTTCCGGGGAAGCTGCTCGACAGGCGCGCACGCCGCAGGAGCTTCCTGCGACGCCAGCCACCCCGAGCCAGCGAGCCTGGGATTGGTTTTGGCAACAAATGCAAGAACCTGCATCGCCATCATCCGTGAGGCCTCGGTCGTCAAACATATACGGCGGTCTCGATTCCTTCGTCGACTTGGATCCGCCCACGCCGTACGACTTGCGCGATGATGCGCGCTCTGCGCTACCCCCCGAATTTGCCGGAGCGTCGGCGTTCGCGGGGCAGCCGGGGGGCACGCAGGAACTGCGCGATATTGGGGCGATCGTTGGCGCGAACTGGCGCCACGGCTCCCAGACGGCCTCAACAGTGTTGATTGACGTACTCGGCAATCTCAATCTGCTGCCAAGCCAGTTCGAGCCAAGTCAGCTTGCTATCAACGGTGAGCGCTATTCCGCCACGTTTGGACCAGGCGGGCACAGGGATGTTCGCCTCGTTCATCACCCGCGCACCGGCGGGATCAATGAAGCTGGCCCTTCCCAGCCGCATCATCGTCCTCCGCAGATCGTCAGGGCCGCGCAATCGGGTGAAGGCGCAGTGGATCTTGGGTACCTGATCCGCGGGGGATGGGAGCACCGAGAGCGGTTCCTGCCGCCTTACCTCGTCCGCGCCCTGGAGGGCCAGCGCATCATGCCGGAGGTCGGACGCCCAACCTATTTCGAGATCCGAAGCGTGCCTTACAGGGGCGAGTTGGAGGAAAGCGAGGGCCGTCGGCGAGTTCGCATTTATCCTGAACCCGGCTGAGGAGGCAGTCGCTCTGAAATCTCGCCTGCTCGGCGGACGGCGGTGCTGGCCTTCGGTGTGGTTCTCAACCCGCCCGGCGGGCGCGTTCTTCTCTTCCATCGTCCGCAAGCTGGCTGAACCGGACATGACGCCTCATCTGTGCCCAGGATCACCGGCATCACAACGCGCGGTTCACCGGGCATGATGCTTGCCGATGAGGGGACGGGCCTTTCGCCAGAGCCGGCCTGGCGCGGAATACGAGCTTTGAATCCGGGCCGCCCTACCAGAAGGCAGAGTTTCAGCGTTAGCCGGCGTCGCGCTAAGATGTAGGGACGCTCTGATAACGGCTTTGAGCTACCGAAGGACTCTGGCAGATCGCATGGCACGCTCGCGCGATGCGATCGGCCTTCCCTGTCTCTATTGCTTCTCTCCCCGGCAGACTGCCGTTTGTGCCATCGATCGCCAGGATTTGTACCACCTCGCAAATGACGGGCGACATCGATGGTCAAGCAGATACCCGCGCTGACCGGCATCCGGTTTGTCGCGGCAGCAGCAGTGGCATTGTCTCACGGTGGAAGTCTGTTCCTGGAAGGTACCAGTCTTGCACTCGATATCAGCATCGGGACACTGGGCCTGTTCGGGATGTCCGTCTTCTTCACGCTGAGTGGTTTTGTCATTCAATATAACTATGGCAGCTCGATTGCCGGCAGCCCGCGCAAAGCGATCCCGGAATTTCTCGTGGCGCGCATGGCGCGAATCTATCCGTTGTTTGTTGTTCTCTTTCTCGTCGAATTACTGACCGGCCCGATGGTATGGCCCTGGCTTCCCGGAACCGAGGCACCGGCCGAGGGATTTTCGTGGCACATTGTCCCGTTTCAACTCGGGATGATTCAAACGTGGTTCTTCGCAAATGTAGCCGGTGTCGCGCCCGTCTGGCAGTACGAAGAGATCGGCATCGTCTCCTGGTCAGTGAGTACCGAATGGTTTTTCTATCTGGTTTTTCCGCTCGTTTGCCCGTTCCTTGCGCGGATCAGAACTGTGTCTGCCGCGATTTTATGCGCGATTGGAGCAGTCACAATCGAGCTTGGCATCGACCTTGCGGTGTTCTTGCTTCAGGGCCGCATCAATCTGTTTGCGCTTCATGCCTGGGGGACGGAGGCGGCTCTGCCGAACTGGAAGAACACGCTCATCCTCTGGATCGTCTACTTTTCGCCGTTTTGCAGGGTATGGGAATTCATCCTCGGCTGTTGTTTGGCAAAACTCCATGAAGTGTGGTTGGCCGAGGATTTCAGGCCATCCCGAGCTCTGCTCGATATCGCCGCGATTGTTGGTGTCGGCGCGACAGGCTTGGTGTTCTGGTTTACCGTCCATAAGGCCCCATTCGGGGCGACGATGAGCCTGTTCGATATTACGCGCAACAATATCGCTCTGGCGGCGCCGGTCGGGCTCATTCTTATCTCGGCGGCTCATCCCGTGAGCAGTGCAGGACGGCTGTTGTCGGCAAGCTGGCTTGTCTTCCTCGGAGAGGCCAGCTTTGCCCTTTATCTTGTACACGTCATCATCTACCGGCGTTTTCCGACAGTACGCTGGGAAACCGCCAACCAGCTGCCTGGCCATCTCGGTGCGCTCGCCCTTGCTTTCACTCTGGCGACCTGCGTCGCGATCCTGCTGCATTTCGGTTTCGAGGTGCCGGCTCGAGGGCGAATTCGCAGGTGGTATCAGGCGGCCTCGCCGGAACGGCGCAGGCGCCTGGTACGATTGGGAGGTGCTGGCCTTGCCGCTCTTGTCGCGGCGGCGGCCACGTACGCGCTGCGGGGCGCGACCGGGGATGCCGTCACGCAATCAGGTATCTCGGTCGTTTCTGCCACGTATGGCGGTAACTGCCGCTGGATCTCGGCGCGCGGCAACGCCACGGCTGCGCTTGCAGCAGCCTGTAACGGCAAGGACGAATGCACTTTCAGTGCAGGCATGACGCGGATTAGTGATCCCGCTCCGGGCTGCGCGAAGGAGTTTACGGCCGCCTGGCTTTGCAAGGGGGAGCGCACTATTCGCTCCGGCTCGGCTCCGGTTGAGCGTGCCATGGTCTCCGCTCTGCGGCTCTCCTGTAACGGACTAACGCGCGATGAATGAGCCGCAGGTTCAGACGTCATTCGAATCCCGAAGTCAAAGAAGCGAAGCGTCTTCGGCGCCAGGGTCTTGCTGTCGGCCGCCGCGCAAAGCGCCGGTCGAGTGAGCCATGCGACAAAAGCGACCCGCAGCGAACGAGCGTCTCCTTGCCGCCCACCTTGATGGCTGCGAGACTCTTGGCTAGATCACAACAGTTCACTTATGGAGATGCCGCGTGGCAATGGGTATTGTGAAGTGGTTCAATTCGACCAAAGGTTATGGCTTCATCAGGCCGGAGGACGGAAGTCCCGATGTCTTCGTGCACATCAGTGCCGTAGAAAAGGCCGGTTACACCAGCCTCGAAGAGGGAGCCCGGGTAAGTTACCAGCTCAAGGCCGGGCGTTCGGGCAAGATGTCAGCCGAGGATCTCCGGGTTGGCTGATCCGGTTCGCCTCCGGGAAACTCCTGCCTTGCAGGGCGTGTGCTCGCACCTGTCGATAGGCTATGGACGGTCCGAACCGTACACTGGTGCCCGATAGGCCAGGAGGTGCGCCCGCATGCCACGCCCCAAGTAACGGTGCACCGGCCAGTCCTTCCGATCGAAGCGTGATGCTGTCGCATATGAAGGGCCCGCACAACTGAGTTCGTCTGTTATGAACCATACTGGCGCGCGGCGCTGTGGCTGCAGGACTGTTCTGCTGCGCTGACGTACGGGCTCCGAGAGGACCAGTAGCGCATGAGCTTGATACGCGCGGCGAGGTCAAACCCCAGGACGTCGGTGCGCGGGGGTTAGCCAATATAGTTGAGGTTATCGGCGCCATGTTGTTGACGATGCGCCCCTGACCTTGATCCATTGAGGGGAACTGCAAACACAGCCCACAGCCCATCGGAGACACGGCAAGTGTCCTTCCAGCTGACCGTCCTGAAAGTACTGGCCGGCCAGCCTGCGGGGAGGGCTTCCGTTGCCGAGGTCCGACGGGCCGTGGAGATCCTGATGAACAGCGGCCATGATTGGACCGATCGCATGAAGCGGTTGGCCGAACACGCGCCGGACCTGAATATCTTTTCGGCGAAGCTTGTCTTTCGCGATGCTCTCGGCTGGGAAATTACCGAAGACGGGCGGCAATTCCTCTCTGCTCTCGAAAAGACCGTCGCCGATCAAAGAGAGCCGCATCGGTCAACCGTCGATCCCTCGTCCGGCGAAGTCGCTACGCAAGCGGTCACGGAAGCGGCAAATTCACTTATTCCTCCGCGCAGTCGCCGTCAGAACTCGCGGCGGCGCCGCCGGAAAGGTGGATCCAATCGACGCACAGCATAAAGTGGCTGGCTTTAACTGTCGCTCGATCCATGCAAGGCGCGCGCGGCACTTGGCCCCCTGGTATATGAATGCTGTCGTTCTCGCGCCGCATCGATCCGGTTTACGGGGTTGTGACGGGCCTGGAAGGCACGCATTGAAGGGTGGCTCTCCATCGCCATTCCTCAACGGTTCAGTGGTCGTTCCGCCGAACAGGACCTGCCTGTGCAAAGTCGTATGGCGGGAAAGAGCAAGGCCAGGCCTCGCGCTTGTTGCTGAACGAGGCGAGTGCTTTCTTCAAACCGCCGGCGAACTGCAGGAAGATATCTTGCAGTGTAACCTGGGTCATATGCAGTCCGACTTCTCAACTGCATTATTCGGAGGCGCCAATTTCGGGGGATGCCATGGACGACGAGTTTTGTAGAGAGGGCGCGGATCGTGCGGGAACTTGCAGAGCAAGCTGACCCGTTCATCAAGAACCGCTTGTTGCAGCTGGCTGCCTGGTACGAACGGCGCGTTGGGCAGCCAGAAGAGCAGATCGAGATCGCGCTGACCTGCCCGCGTGCAGGTCGCCCATCCGACCGTCGTGATTTCACAGACGGCGTTTACCAGGACGATCAGGGGCCGCGATCGCGATAGTCTATTTTTCCGTCATGTGCTTAAGCCATATGCGCCGACCGCTCGGGCGGCAGCCCGTCTCAAAGTGCAGCCCGCGGACAGGGCCGGCGACTCGTTCCGGGAGTCAAAAAACCCGGCCTAATTGATGATGGTATGCGCTGGTATCGATTTGAACGCCCAGGCTTCATAAGGTCGATCCCTGCCTGGCCTTCCGCGTCAGAAGGATCGGCCCGTGCTCATCGCATCTGGGGGACCCTCGATCGGCTCACCGGATCTTCTCGTGCAATGACTCGCTAACGATCGCAGCCGAACGATAAGCCCATGCTGATCAAGATCGTGTTGCCCGCTCATGCGGTCGACGAAGGCAAGCTGTGATGTTAGAGGCGCCGGCCCCCAGTCGTGCTACGGACCAGGCAAATCTGGATTCAGCTTCCGGAATCTATCGTCTGCCTTGATGCAGAAGCCTCTTGCCGTCGGGAAAGTTCTCGGCGCCGCATGCGCCATCCAACCCAGCGAGATGTCGAGAGGCGGGCTTTGTTTTCCGGATAGCTACCGCCGAGATCGATGGTTTCCGGCGATCCGCTGCAGCCAATCCAGATGCTTGAAATATCGCGCAAGGGCTACCCCGCACACTCAGCCCGAGAGCGGGCCTTTGTCGGACACTTGCTGCGCCGGTTGTCGGCATTGAGATTCAAATGTCAGAAACCTGACACTGCGCGCCGCTCCGAAGTGCCTGCTGAGCCTGCGAATTCACTTCGGCACGCGATTTGCTCTGTTCACGGCGTCATCACCAATCGAGTGATGGTCTTCGGGATGGACACGGCGCGCTGTTCGCGTCTGGTCCATTCTGACGATTTGCTGTGCAGTGACTTGGCGCTCGGTTGTGGACGGAGAAAATGCAGGGAAGTGTTGGATGCGATCTAGACTTCTTCTTTTGGGAGCCACAACAATTGCGCTCGTCGCGAGCAGCGCAACCAAAGCGGCAGACCTTGAGCCAGGAGTGAAACTGCCGCCGGCAGTGTGGGATCTGGTCCAGGGGCTATATTGGCGGACACGTCGGTGGCGAGTGCGGTCGAACCTCCTTCACCCATCCTTGGGTCGGTCGATCTATGGCGATGCCAACAGGTTCGATGTCACCCGGCGGCACAATCCGTACCTGTCGTTCGGCCAGGGGCCGCATGTCTACCTCGGCGCTGCGCTGCGCGCCCGGAATTGCGATGCGGCTTCCTCGCGCTGTTCGTGCGGCTGGAGGATCGGGCGCTGACCATCGCCGCGGAGGACGTCGTCTACATGCCGTCTTACGTCATTCGCTGCCCGCAACGCCTGCCGGTCACCTTCCGCCCTTCCATTGCTTAGAGAGTGAAGTGCCACCATGTTCGAACAGCCCTTGCCGACGCTGCCGATGTGGCGCGTCGATCACATCGAGCCCTCGCCCGAGATGTTGGCGCTACGCGCCAACGGTCCGATCCACCGCGTACGCTTCCCGTCCGGGCACGAAGGCTGGTGGGTGACAGGCTACGACGAGGCCAAGGCGGTGCTGTCTGACGCGGCGTTCCGGCCCGCGGGAATGCCGCCGGCAGCATTCACTCCGGATTCGGTGATTCTCGGTTCGCCGGGGTGGCTGGTCTCGCACGAGGGGGGCGAGCATGCCCGGTTACGCACGATCGTAGCGCCCGCCTTCAGCGACCGCAGGGTGAAGCTGCTCGCGCAGCAGGTCGAGGCGATCGCCGCGCAGTTGTTCGAGACGCTGGCGGCCCAGCCCCAGCCCGCCGACCTGCGGCGCCACCGCTCCTTTCCGCTTCCGGCCATGGTCATCAGCGCGCTGATGGGCGTGCTCTACGAGGATCACGCCTTTTTCGCCAACCTGTCCGACGAGGTGATGACGCACCAGCATGAAAGGGGCCCGCGCAGCGCGTCGCGCCTGGCTTGGGAAGAACTGCGCGCCTACATTCGCGGCAAGATGCGGGACAAGCGCCAGAATCCGGGCGACAACCTGCTGACGGATCTGCTCGCCGCGGTCGACCAGGGCAACGCGACCGAGGAAGAGGCGCTCGGCCTGGCGGCCGGCATGCTGGTGGCGGGACACGAGAGCACCGCTGCGCAGATCGAATTCGGGCTGCTGGCCATGTTCCGCCATCCGCAACAGCGCGAACGCCTGGTCGGCGATCCATCCCTGGTGGACAAGGCGGTGGAGGAAATCCTGCGCATGTACCCGCCGGGCGCGGGCTGGGACGGCATCATGCGCTATCCGAGAACGGACGTGACCATCGCGGGCGTGGATATTCCCGCGGAGAGCAAGGTGCTGGTCGGCCTACCGGCGACGTCGTTCGATCCGCGCCATTTCGACGACCCCGAAATCTTCGACATCGGACGCCAGGAAAAGCCGCACCTGGCGTTCTCCTACGGGCCGCACTCCTGCATCGGCGGCGCGCTGGCCAGGCTGGAACTCAAGGCGGTGTTCGGTTCGATCTTCCAGCGCTTTCCCGCGCTGCGCCTGGCCGTGGCGCCCGAAGAACTGAAGTTGCGCAAGGAGATCATCACTGGCGGGTTCGAGGAGTTCCCGGTGCTTTGGTGATGCGCGGACGCCGCCGCGGATCGCGATCTTCTCCGCAATTTGCCGGCGCGCCTGCCGCGCACCGATCAGATCAGCCAGCCAACAGGTAACCAAGATGGACGTGCAAGAAACCACGGCAGCATGCCGGGACGCCTTCGCCGAACTGGCGTCGCCAGCGTGCATCCACGACCCGTATCCGTTCATGCGGTGGTTGCGCGAGCACGATCCGGTGCATCGCGCGGCGTCGGGCCTCTTTCTGTTGAGCCGCCACGCCGACATCTACTGGGCGCTCAAGGCCACGGGCGATGCGTTTCGGGGACCGGCGCCGGGCGAACTGGCGCGCTATTTCCCGCGTGCGGCGACCAGCCTGTCGCTCAATCTGCTGGCCTCCACGCTAGCGATGAAGGACCCACCGACGCATACACGTCTGCGCCGGCTGATCTCGCGCGATTTCACCATGCGCCAGATCGACAACCTGCGGCCGAGCATCGCGCGCATCGTCGCAGCGCGCCTGGATGGCATGGCGCCCGCGCTGGAGCGCGGGGAGGCGGTGGACCTGCATCGGGAATTCGCGCTCGCCTTGCCCATACTGGTTTTCGCCGAACTGTTTGGCATGCCCCAGGACGACATGTTCGAGCTTGCCGCCGGCATCGGCGCCATTCTGGAAGGTCTGAGCCCGCACGCCAGCGATCCCCAGCTCGCCGCGGCAGACGCGGCCAGTGCGACAGTGAAGGCCTACTTCGGCGGCCTCATACAGCGCAAGCGCACCGATCCCCGCCACGACATCGTGTCGATGCTGGTCGGCGCACACGACGATGATGCCGATACGCTGTCGGATGCGGAGTTGATCAGCATGTTGTGGGGCATGCTGCTGGGCGGCTTCGCCACCGCTGCTGCGACCATCGACCATGCGGTCCTGGCGATGCTTGCGTATCCCGAACAGCGGCACTGGCTGCAGGGAGACGCCGTGGGGGTGAAGGCATTCGTCGAAGAAGTCCTGCGCTGCGACGCGCCCGCCATGTTCAGCTCCATTCCGCGTATCGCCCAGCGCGACATCGAACTGGGCGGCGTGGTGATCCCGAAGAACGCGGACGTGCGCGTGCTGATCGCGTCCGGCAATCGCGACCCGGACGCCTTCGCCGATCCCGACCGCTTTGATCCCGCGCGGTTCTACGGCACCAGTCCTGGCATGTCGACCGGCGGGAAGATCATGCTGAGCTTCGGCCACGGCATCCACTTCTGCCTCGGTGCGCAACTGGCCCGGGTGCAGTTGGCCGAGAGCTTGTCGCGGATTCAGGCGCGCTTCCCCACGCTGGCATTGGCCGAGCAGCCGACCCGGGAGCCCTCCGCGTTCCTTAGGACGTTCCGCGCGCTGCCGGTGCGGCTGCGTGCGCAGGGGGCTGAGATGGGCATCGTGGTCGACCAGGATCTGTGCGGAACCAGCGG
>NZ_JACMYP010000185.1 GCF_020889705.1 Bradyrhizobium altum
GATTGCATGCCGGCGATCGATCGCAGTGCGGCGGCGATCCGGCTGCGGCTCGCCGAGAATGCCTTCGCGTCCGGCGATCAGGTCGACGCCCGGATGGGCGAGCTCGACGCGGCCGTCCGCAAGTCGCTCGGCTGCGCGCCGGCCGATCCTTATCTTTGGGGCGTGCTGTTCTGGCTTCGCAACATCAGGCAGGGTTTGAACGACGCCAATTTCGACCTGCTGCGGATGTCGTACCGGCTCGGACCCAATGAGGGCTGGATCGTCGTCAAGCGCAGCGCCATGGCGCTCGCCATGCTCGATGGCCTGCCGCCCGACCTTTCGGACGCGGTTGTGGCCGAGTTCGCGCGCCTTGTGAAGACCGAATTGTACACCGAGGCGATCGATCTCCTGAAGGGGCCTGGCTGGGTGCACCGGGACAGGCTGCTGGCCGGCCTGGCAGCTGTCCCGCAACGGAACGTCGACGTCCTGACCGGCGCCATGGCCGACATCGGATACGATCTCGATCACCGCTCGCCGGCGGAGCGACGCAATCCGGAGCGCAAATCGATCGACCGCCTCGACGAGCTTGCCCGAATGCCGCCCGCAGCGAGGGCTAGACCATGACGATGGAATTCAGCATCGGACAGCACAACGCGCATTATGAGGGCGTCTATTCGGCGCAGGAGCGCGACTGGCGCCGCGTCTGCGCGGTCGACAAGGCCGATCATATTGCCGGCTTGCTCGGTGCTTCCGCCGCCGGCGTCAGCAACGTGCTCGAGGTCGGCTGCGGCACCGGTGCCGTGCTGGCGCGGCTGTCCGCGATCGGCATTGGCCGCGACTTCACCGGCATCGACGTCATCGATCCCGCAACCAACCTGGAGACCGACGGCGCCGCTTCAGCCCCGTTCCGCTGGTCGAGCTATGACGGTGCAACGATCCCGTTCGCCGACGGATCGTTCGACCTCGTCTATGCCAGCCACGTGCTCGAGCACGTGCCCGAGCCGCGCGCGTTCCTGCACGAACTGGTGCGGGTGGCGCGCAATTTCATCTATCTCGAAGTGCCGTGCGAGCTGCATGCGCGAACCAATCGCCGGGCGCTGCAATCGACGCTCGACATCGGCCACATCAATTTCTACACGCCGGACACGTTCCGCCTAGTGCTGGAGACAGCGGGGCTCGATGTTGCCGGCTTCGGTACCTATGATCACAGCCTGCCGGTGCACGCCTTTCACTCGTCGCGCCTGAAGGGGCTTGCCAAGAGCCTTGTGCGGAAGTCGCTGTTGTCGGTCAGCCCCGAGCTTGCGACCCGGCTTGCGACTTATCATTGCGGGGCGCTCTGCCTGCGCGCCGAGGCGCCGCCGCCCCCGCGGGACCGATAAGCCATGGCGCCGCGCGTGGTCGTCTTCAACAACATGATCACACCCTACACCAACCGGCTCTACAACGAGCTGGTTGACCGTGGGCTGGATATTGCCGTGCTGTCCTGTACCGCGCAGGAGGCCGATCGTTCCTGGGCGGGATCGTTCACGCCGCGCTACACGACGCGCACGGTGCCCGGTGTCTCGATCCCACTGTCGCGGTCGCGTCACACTCATTTCAATATCGGGATCGGGCGCGCCTTGAACGCGCTCGCGCCCGACTTGCTGTTCGTCAACGGCCTTTATCCCTCGATGCTGGCCGGCGCGGCATGGGCGCGCGCCAACGGCAAGGCGCTTGCGCTCACGATCGACGGCTGGCGCGAGACGATGCCCAACACGGCCTATCATCGCCTGGCGCGGCCATGGCTGCTGCGCCAATGCGGCGCGGTCGTGTGCTGCAGCGACAAGGGCAGGGCGTATTTTCGTGGCGAAGGTGTTGGCGACGACGATCTGTTCGTGGTGCCGCTGGTGCCCGCATGGGATCCGCCGGAGACCGTCCCGGGTTTCCACGACCGTCCATTTCACCTGCTGTGGTGCGCCCGCATAAACGACGACGCCAAGAACGCGATCTTCTTCGAGAACGTCGCCATCGCGCTGGGGCGGGTCTTGCCCGGCTTAAGGGTTCGCGTGGTCGGGTCCGGCGCTGCCGAGCAGCGCATGCTGGCGCGGCTCGGTGGCGCCGGCATCGATGTCAGCCACGACAGCTATGTGCCGTGGCAGGCGATATCGAAGGTCTATCTGCAATCGCGGCTGTTGCTGCTGCCCTCGTTGCTGGAACCGTGGGGTCTGGTGTGCAACGAGGCCTTGCAGTGCGGGGTTCCCTGCCTGGTGTCGCCCCATGTCGGGGCGGGCGGCGACTTGGTGCGCGACCACGATAATGGCCATGTTTGCGCGCTCGATGAGCAGGCCTGGGTCGACGCGGTGCGCGGCTTGCTCGAACATCCCGCGCGCTGGGAGGAGATGTCGCAGCACGCCCGGCAGAGTGTGCGACGAGATGCGCTTGCCGACGCCGCGGCGCGCTTCACGGCCGCGGTCGATCATCTCTCGAGGGCGCCGGCCCGGCAGGAAGCCGTTCAATGATCGGCAGATGGTGGTTTCGAACCGAGGTCTTTCTGCACGCCTATCTGGTGATGGTGCTCGGCTGCATCTATTTCCTGTTCAATTTCATCGAGGGCATCTCGTTCGCGGAACGGGCCGGGGAGTCCACGCTGTTCCGCGGCGCGTGGCTGCTGCTTTACATCCTGCTGATGCTGCACATTGCGGTCGATCGGAAACGCTTCGGCCTGCTGATGCTGCAATCGCATCTCTATCTGACGTTCATCGCCTTCGCGCTGGTGTCGCTGGCGCTGAGCGCCGACCCCGCGGGCGCGTCGATCAAGTTCGCGATGTACCTCCTGACCACGCTGTTCTCGGCCTGGGTCGTGATCAGTTGCCCCGTGGATCGGCTCGTCGACACCCTGTTCCGGATCGGAATCGTGGTGCTGATCGTTCACGTCCTGCTGTTTCCGGTGATCGGCTCGCAATGGGACTACGACCCGCTGCATCGGCCGACCGTGCTCGGGACCCAGGCCTATGCCGGCGTGTTCGGCCACAAGAATCTCGCGGGTGCCTTCTTCGGTCTCATGGTGCTGATCTGTTTCGTCCGCATGCTGGCGGGGCCGCGGCGGCAGTTCGGCTGGTCGCTGTTGCTGATGGGGTGTCATCTTTTTGCGCTCGCCGCGGCCGGCGCCGCAGGACCGCTGATCAGCATGTTGACGGCACTCGCCGTGACTTTCGGGGTGCTGCTGCTGGTGCTTGGGCACAGGGGAGCTGCGTCGATCTACTGGCTCGGCCTCGCCGTTGTTGCGCTTGTCATGTTCGCCGTGCCGAGCGACGAGTTGTACGGGCTGGTCGGCCGTAGCGGAAACCTGACCGGCCGCTCGTTCCTCTGGGCGGTCTGGCCGCACTTCTTCTGGCAACACCCCTGGCTGGGCTACGGCTTCTCCGGGTTTTTCAACGAGTTGCCGAACTCGCCCGTGAACGAGCTGACGAGCATGGCGCCATGGAACACCGAGTTCGGCTCGTTTGAAAATTCCTATCTCGATGCCTTCCTCCAGTTCGGCCTGCTCGGCGGCGCGTTCTATATGCTGTTGCTGGCGCGGGCGCTGTGGAACACCATCGTCTTCACGTTCGAGCGGCGCGGGATGTACTGGCTGGCGCCGTTCGCGATGCTGCTGTTCGTCGTGATCGCGTCAGCCAACGATTCGAGTCAGCTGCTGCATAATTATTTCGGCTGCGTGCTGGTGTTCTGGTGCTATTTCGGGCCGGAAGCCAGGCTGCAAATGGCGCCGCGGCGAGCGTTTGCCAGACTGCGTGTGAGTGAGGCGTGAGTGCGTTGACCGAAAGGCTGGATCGAATGGCGGCCCAGACCCGGGTCGCCGGTGCTGCGCGCGGAGCGCTCGGCCGGCTGCGGCGCGCCGGGGGCAATGTCGCGCTCGGCCTGATCGATCAGGCGCTGCTCAGCGGCTCGGCCTTCGTGCTGACGATCGTGCTGGCCAATGTGCTCGATATCAATTCATTCGGCCAATTCAGCATCGCCTGGTCGTTCTCGATCCTGATCGAGGCGGTGTTTCTGCGCGGGTTGTTCGACGACGGGCTGCCGGCGACTGCGCATCGCATCCCGAAATCGTTGTGGCCGCAACTGCGGCTCGGCCTCTATCTGTCATCGCTGCTGGTCTCGGCGGTGTTTGGCCTGCTGCTGGTGGTTGCCGGCCTCGTGATCGGTGCGATCGGCGGCGTCGCGGGCGGGCTCGTGGTCGCAACCGGGCTCGCGATCCCTGCGGTTCGGCTGCAAAGCATGTTCCGCCGCATCTGCTATCTCGATGGGCGGCTGCCGCGCGCAGTGGCGTCGTCGCTGACCTATTGCGCGGCGCTCGTCGTCTCGGCCGGGCTGATGATCGCGCTCAAACTGACCGGCGCCGCCGCTGCGATGGCCTGCATCGCGATCTCCGCGGCGCTCGCCAGCAGCCTGCTGCTCGCTCACACGAGCGACCTGGCCTGGCCGCAGACCAGGATCTTCCGCGGCTCACTGCGGCGGCTGTTTCGGAACGGCCGCTGGTTCGTCGCGACCTCGCTCACCTACTGGATCGGCAGCATCGGGCTGATTCCGGTTTGCGGCTTCCTGATCGGGCTGGACGCGAGCGCGTCGCTGCGGATCCTGCTCCTGGTGTTCGCACCGCTCAGCCAGTTCTGCGCGACGATGTTCTCGGTCCGCCTGCCGGAAATCGCAGCCGAGCTGCGCGCCGGCCGGCGCAGTGCGGTCGCCGCTGCTGCGCGCGAAAATGCCGTACTGCTCGGCTCGATCGCGCTCGCCTATGGCGCGATGGCCGTGCTGCTCGGCCAGCGCATGCTCGCCCTCGTCATCCACGGCCAGAGTTACGAGATCGGCACCGGCGGCATCGCCTTGATGGGGACCGCGATGGCGCTCGACGCGGTGTGGCTCGGCCTCGCGCTGCCGCTGTTTGCGACCGGCAGGCCGCAGCGGTTCATGCTGAGCCGGATCGCCGGACTGGTCGCGCTGTGCTGCGTTCTGCCGCTTGCGGCGGAGGCCTGGCAGGTGATGGGGGCGGTTGCGGCGATGGTGGCTTCCAGCGCGGCGTCGGTGATCGTGGTTGTGCTGACCAATTCGGCGCGGGAGAAGACATGACCGACGACGCACCCGGCCGCGCGCTGCAGCGGCTGCATATCGGCGCCTTCAATTGCGGCATCGAGGGCTGGATCAACACCGACATCACGATGCATCTGTGGATCGCGCGGGTGCCGTTCGCGGCGAAAGCGCTGCATCTCGCCGGCCTGTTGAGCGAAGCCCGCTATGCCGAGCACCGCCAGGGGAAGTTTGCCGGGCTCCGCTACATGGATCTGACCAAGCCGTTGCCGTTCGCGGATGCCAGCCTTGCGGTGGTGTTCAGCGCGCATGTGTTCGAGCATCTGTTTCCCGACGAGGTCGAGCGGCTGGTGCGCGAGATCGCGCGGGTGCTGGCGCCGGGCGGGGTATGCCGCATCGTCGTCCCCGATATGGAACGGATCGTCGCGCTCTACGACCCGGTCGCGCCGCAGGCCTTCCTCAAGGGTGTGTTCGAGATCGAGCGCCGCAAGGAAGCTGCCTTCGCGCATCACTGGGGCTTTACGCGCGCCTCCCTCGCGGCGCTGTTCCGCGACGCGGGCTGTTCCGAGACCCACACCCGGGCTTATCGCGAGGGCATCTGCCCCGACATCGACCGGCTCGACAACCGGCCGGACGAGTCGATCTTCTTCGAGGCGATCAAGTGAGCGGAAGCAGAGAGCCGATATGCCGTTGCGTGAAGAATTGCGCGTGCCGTGCTAGACCGACGCGACCGGTAGCAGGAGACTGACATTGCTGGGCGCAATTCAAGGTCGATTTTCCGGTGCGGCACGCAAGCGGCGCGGCGAGTTTCTCGTCCGCACCGTGAAGCTGCCGCTCGACGCAAAGATCCTCGATCTCGGCGGCGGCACCGGCCGGCATATTCGCGCGATCCTGCCACGCCATACCGACATCACGGTCTGCGACATCTCTGCCGACGATTTGAAGGCCGCGCGCGAACGCCTCGGGTTCAAGACCGTTCTGCTGCAAGAGACCGAGCGGCTGCCGTTCGAGGATCAGGCGTTCGATTTCTGCTTCTGCTCGTCGGTGATCGAACATGTCACCGGGCCGAAGCAGGACGTCGTGACGATCGAGGATGACACGGCATTCCGGACTATCGCGCGCGAGCACCAGAACCGCTTTGCCGGCGAGATCGCGCGGGTCGCGAAGTCGTTTTACGTGCAGACGCCGCACCGGTACTTTCCGATCGAGAGCCACACCTGGCTGCCCGGAATCATCGTCCTGTTGCCGAGGCGACAGCAAATCGCACTGATCGAAAGGTTCAACCGTTTCTGGTTCAAGCGGACCGCGCCCGACTGGCACCTGTTCGACTGGCGCGAGATGACGGAGACATTCCCGGACGCAAAGATCTATCGCGAACGATATCTCGGCATGACCAAGTCGCTGATGGCGATCAAGGCCTGAGGCGGGTATCTGCCCGCCGCATCAATTGTCGCGGCGGGCGAGGATATTGATCAGCGTGCCGACCGCGGGCCGGCGATCGAGCGCCGGCGGGAGCGGCGAGCCGCCAAAGCTGACGCCGAGCATGGTGAGGCCATGCTGCCGCAGCAGGCCCTGCATGACGGCCGGCGTGGTGTCGAACCTGGAAAAGGTGAGGTAGCGGAACAGCGGCCGCGCCGACATCCGCGACGAAGCCGCGTGCGCGAGCTTGTAGCCCTGGCGCAGCAGCGATCCGCGATTGGGGATCGAGACCAGGAGCAGTCCGCCGGGCCTGAGCACGCGATGGATCTGCGCGAGGCACTGCGCCACGTCGGGGACATATTCCAGCACGCTCGCGCAGAGCACGCCGTCGAAGGATCGATCCGCAAACGGCAGGTTTGCGATGGTCGGAATCTGCCGGAACGTGAGCCGGTCGGCCGGCGGGCCGTCGGCGGGGCGACCGCGTGCCGCCGCAATCATCTCCGACGAGGCGTCGACGCCGGTGACATCGCAGCCGCGTGCGGCGAGCAGGCGGGAGAGCGTTCCGGTGCCGCAACCTGCATCCAGCCAGCGCTGGCCATTGAGGTCCGCTTTCCCGAGCAGATCGAACATCGCGGCGGTGCGCGCCTTGAAGGTGCGGCTCTGATGCAACCTTTCCCACTCCGACGAGATCTCGTCGTGAAAGCGGATTTCAGGTCGGTCGCGGGTCTGGGCCATGGTAGCCATGGTGTTCCCTACCAGTGGAAGCCGCTCACTTTGGCGCGCACCTCTCGGGGCAGTCCAATGTCCGACAGTTCCAGCACGACCTGGTCGGGCCGGGTTGCCTTCAGCGCCGCAACGAAGCGCGGATCGGCGGTCGTCAGCACGATGATGTCGGCCCATTCGATCGTCGCCGTCACATCGTCATGCAGCAAGCCGACCAGCTCAGGGTTGCGCATCAAGAATTCCCGGTTGGCGCCGATCAGTTGCGACAGCTGCACGTTGGGGTCGTAGATCCGGATGTCGCGCTGCTCGCCGCGCAAGCTTTTGACCAGCTCGACGAAGGGGCTGTCGCGGACATCGTCGGTGCCGGCTTTGAAGCTGATGCCGAGGAACGCGACGCGGCGGCCGTCATGCGACAGGATCCAGTCGGCGCCGCGCGACATGATCATGTCGTTGCTCGGCAGGATGCTTTCGAGCACCGGCGTCGACAGTCCACGGCTGTGCGCGAGGTGCTTCAGCGCCTTGACGTCCTTGGGCAGGCACGAGCCGCCGAAGGCAAAGCCCGGCCGCAAATAAGCCGGCGAGATGTTCAGCCGCGTGTCCTGCAGGAAGATGTTCATGACGTCGCGGCCGTCGATGCCGAGCGTCTTTGCGATGGTGCCGATCTCGTTGGCAAAGCTGACCTTCAGCGCATGCCAGCTGTTGTCGACATATTTGACCAGTTCGGCGGTCTCGACCGGCGGGGTGATCTTGGCGCCCGGCAGATCCTTGTAGAGCGCCATGACGCGGTCGGCGGTTTCCTGGTTGAAGGCGCCGACCACGGTCTTGGACGGCGCGTTGAAGTCAGCAATCGCGCTGCCTTCGCGCAGGAACTCCGGATTGAAGGCGAGGTCGAAATCGCGTCCGATCTTGTTGCCGGAAGCTTCCTCGATCAGCGGCCCGACGGTGTCGCGGGTGGTGCCGGGCAGCACGGTGGAGCGGATCGTCACGGTATGCGGCGCGTTCTTCGCCCGCAGCCCGCGGCCGATCTCGATGGCGACCTGCCGGATCGCGGTCAGGTCGAGATTGCCGTTGCCGGACGACGGCGTGCCGACGCAGACCATCGATATGTCGCTGTTGACGATCGCCTCGGTGGCGTCGGTGGTTGCGGTCAACTGACCCGTCGCAACCGCGTGCGCCACCTTGTCCGAGATGCCGGGCTCAATGACCGGCGATCGACCCTCGCGGATCAGGTCGACCTTCGCGATGCTCTTGTCGACGCCGATGATCTGGTGGCCAAGCTCGGTGAAGCAGGCCGCGCAGACCGTTCCGACATAGCCGAGGCCGAAAATGCTGACGTTCATGCTTCGACCTTCGACAATCCAGCGACCTGCGCGTGGCCGCGTCGTGTTTCGCGTGAGTGAGGCGGCGGGGCGTTCAACGCGATGCCCGCCCGGCGGCTGCATTGGCGTTGACACCAGACGCCTGCGCGGTCGGCCGCTCCACGGTGGCGGTCGCGCGTGGGGCGCGGCTCTGCCAGGGAAGCTTTCTGGCGAACAACGCCTCATAGGCGGCGAGCAGCTTCGGCTCCTCGTGCGTCCAGGACAATTCGCGCTCGACGCGGCTGCGGCCAAATGCCCCCATCGTCTGCCGCAGCGACGGATCATCGATCAGCGTGACGATCTTGCTGGCAAAATCCTGCGGGTCGTTCTGCGCCGCATAGAGCGAGGCGTCGAGCGCTGAGCGGCGGCCTTCGCGGACCTCGAACTGAACGATCGGCCGTCCGAGCGCCATGTACTCCATGATCTTGTTCATGGTCGAGATGTCGTTCATCGGTGTGACGCGATCCGGATTGACGCAGACGTCTGCGGTCGAGAGCATCGTGAACAGCGCCTCGTCGGCGATAGCGCCGGTGAAATTCACGTAGTCGGAGAGCTGCATCTCTTCGCAGAGTTTGACCACCGCATTCCACTCCGGCCCGGTGCCGGCGATGTTGAACTGGATGTCGGTGCGGCCGAGATCGTGCACGATGTGGCCGATCGACTGCAGCAGGAGATCGATGCCTTCCGACTGGCCGATCACGCCGACATAGCCGACGCTGTAGCGCCGGCCACGGCGCCAGGCCGGATCGGCGGGGCGGGAGCGTACCCGGTCGAGATTGGGGCCGGAGCGCACCACGACAATCCGGTTGGCCGGCATCCGGCCGCGGGCGATCGCGATCTCGCGATAGGATTCGTTAGTCGCGATCGAGATGCTTGCGGTCTTGAAGGTGAGATATTCGACCAGCCGCAGCAGATGCCAGAAAAAATCCCTGCGGCCGAATTTTGCTTCGTAGAGCTCGGGATTGACGTCGTGATGGTCGAACACGAAGCGCTTGCCGCCGAGCTTGAACAGCAGGCCGATCAGGAAGATCAGGTCGGGCGGATTGCAGCCATGAATCACGTCGAAGCCGTGCTTCCACGCCACCTTGATCGCAAGCCACGTCTCCCAGAACAGCGCGACCGGATATTCGATGAGATAGGCGGCGATCCCGCGCGCTTCCACCGGCATCGGATGACGGTAAATGTGAATGCCGTCGAGGCATTCGTAGGATGCGTGATGGCCGCGGCCCTTCGGGCAGATCACCGAAACTTCATAGCCTGCCTTGCGCAGCGACGTTGCCTCGCACCACACCCTGCGATCGAAAGGAACCGGAAGGTTCTCGACGATGATCAGGATCCGCCGCGGTGATGGTTCAGCTCTCGACATCTGCGATGATCTATACCATTGACCTAACAACATCACAATCGACTAACATCGGCATTAACATGCGCGGCTTCCATTTTGCAATCCCGCCGCGGATGTGACGGCGACGAGACACGGACATGGCAGGTAAAGTGAGGGATTGGGCACAAAGGGCGTTGATCGCGCTGGTTTTGAGTGCGCTGGCGCCGCTGGCTCACAAATGGCCGCTGCAGTGGGCCGGTGCGGCGGCAAATGATGTGCTCAATGTGAGCCATGTGAACGTGGTGATCCCGCCGACGCTTTTCGGCATGACGATCAATGCGATCGGGCAGTCACAGCCATGGCCGGCGCTCAAATTTGACGGCGTTCGCCTGTGGGGCGCGATCTACTGGGCGCAAATCAACCCGGCGCCCGGCATCTACAATTGGGCGCGCTTCGACGCGATCCTTGCGGCGGCGGAGCGCGAGCACGTCGAGATCGTCCTCAATCTCGCCTTCACGCCGCGTTGGGCCGCGTCGGTGAAGGATGCGCCGCCGGCATTCACGCCGGGCGCAAGCTCGCCGCCTGCCGATCTCACATCATGGGACGAATGGGTGCGTGCGGCCGTTACGCGCGCCGCCGGCCGCATCAAATACTGGGAAATCTGGAACGAGCCCGAGGATCCCAAATATTACTCGGGCGATATCGCGACCATGGTCCAGATGCAGAAACGGGCCTACGAGATCATCAAGGCCAGCGATCCCGCCCTAACTGTGCTGACGCCGTCGTCCAACGGCACGCCGGACGGCTATCGTTGGCAACAGGCCTTCATGGTGCAAGGCGGCGGACAATATGCCGATGTCTTCGCCTTCCACGGCTATACGAGCGAACCCGAAGCGGTGATCGGAATCATCGCCCGCTTCAAGCAGATCCTCGCCGCGCACGATCTCTCCACAAGGCCGATCTGGGACACCGAGGCCGGCTGGTCGTCCCACGAGGACAACCCGGATGGCTGTCTCGCGCGCGCCTATATCCTGAAATGGATAAGCGGTGTCGACCGGTTCTATTGGTACGAGTTCGCCGGCGGGGGCAGCGACTTCGGCAAATTGTGGGACCGGGCGCGCGGGCTGCTTCCGAGCGGAATTGCCTATCGCACAGTCCAGTCATGGTTGGTCGGCGCCAGCGTCGTGGCGGCAGACAGGACGTCGCCGTCGACCTGGCGCGTCGAACTCCGCATGCCGGATGGCCGCAACGGCTTGATCCTCTGGACCACCAAGGGGCGGTCCGTACATCGGGTCGACCCGCGTTTTAGCCGTTACCAGGGCCTGGACGGCGGCGAAGGAGCTGTCGCCAACGGTGAGGTCGAGATCTCGCCCAAACCGGTCCTGTTGCTGGAATGATAACGATGTTAAACCCTCGGCGATGAGATAACGATCACACTTCGTTGCGGCTGGCGGGCGCGATACAACGGGCACTGTTAACTTGAGGCGATTGAACCGACCGTGAAGCAGATCGCGCAAAACTATAAGAGCGGCGAGCTCAAGCTGATCGACGTGCCGGCGCCGCGCTGCCGCCCCGGCGGGGTTTTAGTGCGCACGGCGTTCTCGGCGGTTTCGACCGGCACCGAGATGATGAAATTCACCGAAGGTCGCCTGTCGCTGCTCGGCAAGGCGCGTGCGCGCCCCGACCAGGTTGCCAAGGTGGTGCGCTCGGCTCGCCAGCAGGGATTGCTTGCGACCTATCAGAAGGTAATGAACCGGCTCGATTCCTACACGCCGCTCGGTTATTCGCTGTCGGGCACCGTCGTGGAGGTGGGCGAGGGTGTCGGCGGCTTCTCGCTCGGACAGCGGGTCTGCTGCGGCGGCAATCAATATGCAACCCATGCTGAATATAATTGGGTGCCGGTGAACCTCTGCGTGCCGCTGCCGGACGGTGCAGCGCTCGACCAGGCCGCGTTCACGACCATCGCCTCCATCGCGCTGCAGGCGATGCGCCAGTCGGAAATCGGTTTCGGTGAGACCGCCTGCGTGATCGGCCTCGGCCTGATCGGGCAGATCATGGTGCGCCTGCTGCGCAGCGCCGGTGTCGTGGTCGTCGGGCTCGACAGGCTGGAGCCGCGCTGTCGTCAGGCGGAGGCGGCGGGCGCCGCGCTCTGCGCGGTCGCATCTGACGATGCTGCGGCCGGGTTTCGCGCCCGGATCGATCAGCTGACCGCAGGCAACGGTGTCGATTGCGTGTTCATCACGGCGGGCAGCGACGATCCCGATCTCGCGTCGCGTTCGGCCGCGTTGCTGCGCGACCGCGGCCGCATCGTCGACATCGGCAAATGCACGCTGAACCTGCCGTGGAACGAATTCTACGACAAGGAGCTCGACGTTCGATTCTCGCGCTCCTACGGCCCGGGCCGCTACGATCCGCTCTACGAGGAGGGCGGCATCGACTATCCGATCGGCCATGTGCGCTGGACCGAGAGGCGCAACATGGAGGCCATCGTCGCGCTGCTCGCCGACGGGCGGCTCGATTTTTCGTCGCTGATTTCCGAAGTGGTGCCGCTTGAGCAGGCGACGTCGGCATTCGAGCGCATGAGCCGGGGCGAGGTTGGTCTCGGCATGGTGTTCGCCTATCCGGACGCCGCTCCCCGCGCGATGCAGATGGTCTATCGTCCGGCCGTTGCGCTGCGCAGCGGCCGGGTCCGGCTCGGCGTCATCGGCGCGGGCAATTATGCCTCCAGCATGTTGTTGCCGCAGCTTGCAAATCACGCGCGCGTCGATCTCGTCGAGGTCGCCACCAATACGGGCCTGAGCGGCGCCACCGCGGTGCGCAAGTTCGGCTTCGCGCGTGCCTCGACGGATGCGGCCTCGGTGCTCGAGGCCGACGACATCGATGCCGTGCTGATCGCGACGCGCCACGCCTCCCACGCCGACCTCGCGACCCAGGCGCTGCGCGCTGGCAAGGCGGTGTTTGTCGAAAAGCCGCTCGCGATCGATGCCGGCGCGCTCGATCAATTGGAGCAGGTGATCCGCGAGACCGGCAACAACAGGCTGATGGTCGGCTTCAACCGCCGCTTCTCGCCGCTGCTGCAGGGCATGCGCGCGGCGTTCGCGCCAGCAGGATCGCAGGCGCTGCAATATCGCGTCATCGCCGGCCCGCTGGAGAAATCATCCTGGTATCTGCAGGCCGAGAGCGAAGGCAGCCGCTTCGTCGGCGAGGGCGGCCATTTCATCGATGTGTTGTCCTGGTGGCTCGGCGCTGAGCCGGTGCGCGTCTCGGCGCGGACCGCGGGCAAGGATGTCGACAATCTCATCGCCACGTTCGACTTTGCCGACGGTTCGGTTGCGAGCCTCAGCTATCTCACCGGCGGCGATCCGCGTGTGCCGAAGGAGGCGCTCGAAATATCGGCAAGCACCGGCTTTGCCGCCTTCGACAATTTCGCGGGCTTTCAGGTCTGGCACGCCGGGCAGCGGACGGCGAAGAAGGCGCGGCTCGACAAGGGGCAGCGGCCGATGCTGGATGCCTTCATCGCCGCGGTCGCATCGGGGGCCGCGATGCCGATCGAACTCGAATCGCTGCTTGCGACCACCCGCGCAACGCTCGCGGTGCAGGAGAGCGCAGCCGCCGGAATGCCGGTCGATCTGACGATCGGCGCAGCAGAGCAGGGCGTCGCACGCGCCTTGACCGGCGTGAGATGAATCCGGCCTGGTATCTGCGCAGGCTGCAGCGCATGGAGCCGTCCGAGCTTGCAGGCCGGGTGAACGACCAGCTGCTGCGCCTGCTCTGGCGCATCACTCCCCCCGATATCGCACGACACGCCAGCGCCAGGCTTGCCCCGGGCCCGCGACAGCCGCGGCTGAAGCCGCTGCCTCTGCCGGCGCACGCTCCGCAGCAGGCCGCGGAGCGACTCATCCAGAGCGCCGACGGGATTCTGGCCGGACATTGGCGGGTCTTCGCCAGAGATCATGGCGCCCTGGGCGAACGGCCGGACTGGTTCGTCGATGCTCGCAGCGGCAAGCGGGCGGCTGCTGACATGTACGCGTTTGTGGTTCCCTATCGCGACGAAGCCGCGGTCGGGAACATCAAATACATCTGGGAGCCGTCGCGTCACCACCATCTCACGGTGCTCGCGTCGGCGTATTACCTGACCTCGGACGAACGCTACGCCAGGCGCGTGGCCGCGCATCTCACAAGCTGGTGGGGCGAAAATCCGTTTCCTCGCGGCCCGCACTGGATCAGCGGAATCGAGCTCGGCGTGCGGCTGATCTCGTGGGCCTGGGCGCGCCAGCTGCTGCAGAACTGGCCCGGCGCGCCTGCATTGTTCGAGGACAACGAGCAGTTCCTGACGCAGCTTTACGCGCATCAATACTGGTTGTCGCAGTTCCCGAGCCGAGGCTCCTCCGCCAACAACCACATCATCGCGGAGGCTGCCGGGCAGTTCGTGGCGGCCTGCGTGTTTCCGTTCTTTCGCGACAGCGCGCTGTGGCGCCAGAATGCCGCCAGGATGCTGGCAGACGAAGCTGTTGCGCAAACCTTCGCCTGCGGCAGCAATCGCGAGCTCGCGACCGATTATCACGGCTTTGTCCTGGAGCTGCTGCTGGCCGCGGCGGTGCAGGGCGAAGCGTCCGGGCACCAGCTGGGCGAAATGGTCTGGACCACGATGTGCCGCATGAGCGACGTCATCGCCGCGATGCTCGACGATCGCGCGCATCCTCCGCGTCAGGGTGATGGCGACGAGGGCATTGGCCTGCTGCTCGACGATCCGGCCTGCAGTCGCTGGCTCGGTTTGCTCGGCACCGGCGCGCGCCTGTTCGGCGATCTGCCGTGGTGGCCCAAGCTGCCGGAGCCCGACCTGCGCACGTTTTTTCTGACCGACGGCATCAAGGCGCGTGCGATCGCTGCGCGGCCCGCGCGCCGCCCGCATTTGCTTGATGAGGCGGGACAGACCTTTCTGGTCGATCCCGACCGCGCGGTGTGGTGCCGCTGCGATCACGGCCCGCATGGCTTCGGCCGCATTGCGGGGCATGCCCATGCGGATGCGCTGTCGCTCGAATGCCGGATCGGCGGGGTCGATATCCTCGCCGACCCCGGCACCTATTGCTATCACGGCGATCCGCGATGGCGTGCCTATTTCCGTTCGACGCTGGCGCACAACACGCTCTGCCTGTTCGGGCGCGACCAGTCGGTGTCGGGCGGGCCGTTTCTCTGGACGCGGCATGCGCAGAGCCGGCTGATCGCATCGAGCGGCCTGGACGATCGTGATGCGGACGCAAGCTGGGTCGCGGAGCATTCGGGATATCAGGACACAGCAGATCGTCTCGTGCATCGCCGTTCGGTGCAACTGCAGCGTCTGGCGGCGCGGCTCGTCGTCACGGATATTGTGCTTGCCGATGAAGGGCTTACGGTGCCGGCGAGCCTCAGCTGGCATCTCGGTCCCGACGTCGAATGCAAGCTCGAAGGGCGTAACGCGCACCTCGCATGGCCGGGTGGACGCGGCGAGCTCGAGCTGCCGGCGGCGCTCAGCTGGACAGTGTATCGCGGTGACGAAACCGTGCCGGCCGGCTGGTATTCGCCGTCGTTCGATCTCAAGGTGCCGGCGACGACGCTGATCGGCTCCGGAACGCTGGCCGCCGGCCAAAGCCTGGTGACGGAGCTGCGCTGGTTTCCCGAGCCGGCGCGCCGATCATGAAGATCCTGGTCGCGCACAACAGGTATCAGGGACGCGGCGGCGAAGACGTCGTGTTCGAAGCGGAAGTCGACCTGTTGCGCGACGCTGGACATAGCGTTGAGACGCTCACGGTCAGCAACGAAGCGATCAATTCGCTTGCCGCGCGGATCGCGACGACGCTGTCGATCGCCGATAATGCGGAGGGAAAGCGGGCCATGGCGGAGGCGATCGGCAGCTTTCGCCCCGACATCGTCCACGTCCACAATTATTTCCCGCTGCTCTCGCCCGCCGTGTTCGATGTCTGCCGGCAACAGCGCGTGCCTGCGGTGGTGACGCTGCACAATTATCGCAGCATCTGCACCGGCGGCATGCTGCTGCGCGACGGCCGCATCTGCCACAAATGCCTGGACCGCGGCCATCTCTGGGGCGTCGTGCACCGCTGCTACCGCGGATCGCTGCCGGGCTCGCTGGCCTCGGCCTACATGATCGCGCGGCACCAGCGGCGTGGCACCTGGACGCGTCCCGGTCTGCGCCTGATCGCGCTGACGCAGTTTGCCCGAACGTTGTTCACGCAGGCAGGCTTCGATGCCGGCCGGATCGACGTGAAGCCGAACTTCATGGCCGATCCGGGTGCCCCCGATCCAGCCATACCGCGCACCGGGCTGCTCTATGTCGGACGGCTGAGCCGCGAGAAGGGCGTCGGCGTGTTGCTCGACGCTCTTGCGGGGACCGGCATGCCTTTGCGGATCGTCGGTGAAGGACCGGAGCGCGCTGCGCTTGAGGCTCGGGCGCCCGCCGATGTCAGGTTCCTTGGCGCGCTCTCGCGCGCAGACGTGCTTCGGGAAATGGCGAGTGCCCGGGCGTTGGTCGTGCCGTCGCTATGGTACGAGGGATTTCCGATGGTCGTGGTCGAGGCTTTCGCACAGGGTACGCCGGTGATCGCATCCGAGATCGGCGGACTTGCCGAGGTGGTGAGCGTCGGCAAGACCGGCGCATTGGTGCCGCCGGGCGATGCGGCCGTGCTCAGACAGCGGATTGCCGAGCTTCTGGGCGCCCCCGATCTCGCGACGGCATGGGGGCAGGCTGCACGGACCGCCTATCTCGAGCGCTACGCGCCGGATGAAAATCTCCGGCTACTCGAGGCGATCTACGCGCGCGCCGCCGCTGGATGATTGCCACAGACGGATGCCTTGCCCGTGATCGGTCGCCGTCTTGCCGGTTGCCGCGCTCTTGTCCCTAACGGGTTCCGACGAATCTAATGTTAATTTGTTATATTGGGCGCTTGATCTGGGTCCGCTTCGGCTTTAGCCGGGCGGCCGAATTGCTCGATTCTGTGATCGATTCTCCCGTTTTCGCCCGCTTGACGCTCATAGCTGCAACCGGAGCCCGGCACAACGTCGCTCGCTTGCCGGCCGGTTGTGAAGTTTGACGCTTTTCTGAAAAAGCTCTCACGCGGCGCAGAAATATTTTTTCAGATCGGAAAATCGCGTCGAAGCGCGCGCAAAGGCTGCGAAATTCCGCGCCCTGGCGCCATCTTGGGACCGGATGAAACCCCGTATAATCACTACCCTTTTTTGCATCGCGGCTAACATTTGTGATCTGCCTGCGCTGAATGTTAGTCCGCGTCCGAAACAACGCTAAGTCTCACATAAGTCTCATGGAACCAGACGTTAACGGCGCTTTGCTGATTGACACTCCGGTATTGCGGACTTAACAATGGACTTAACAAGTTCGTAACGTGTGTCCACATTTGAGCTGCGTCGCAACAAACCAGTTGTGATTCAACAGCTTACGTCTGGGCGAGCGGCTTGACTCCTCGTATCCCAAGCAGGGGCTACAACGATGGCGACTTACAATCTCGACCAGACTGACCTGAAACACGCGATCCACGGCACAATCGATCATGCAACCCAGCAACAGATTCTTGACTATCTGATCAACGCTGGGATCGGATACACCAGCCCGGACGACGGCACGGCGATCCCGGTGCAGGTGGGCGCTGGTATCACCAACCCCGATCCGGACGCCAATGTTCTCATCGAAACCAACCCGAATAACACTGTTACCACCGACGCCAACCTGAAGGCGATCATCGAAGACACCAACAAGGACGTCACGCTGACGGTGAACGGCAGCACTCCGGTGCTGGTCGCGACCGGCAACGGCAACGATCAGATCTTCCTCAACAACACCGGCGACACCACGGTTTTTGCCGGCAACGGCAACGACACCGTGTTCGGTGGTGCCGGTCACGACTCGATCGACGGCGGCAACGGCAACGACGTCCTGATCGACAACGTGTCCGGTCACAGCACGCTCGATGGCGGCAGGGGCAACGATCTGTTGTTCGGCACCGGTGCCGACACCTTGAACGGTGGCTCCGGCAACGACACGCTCTACGGCGGCAGCTCATCCGAGCTGAATGGTGGTACCGGCAACGACGTCCTGGTATCCGGCAGCACCGCTGGCAATTCCAGCACGCTGGATGGCGGCAAGGGCAACGATGCGCTGTACGGCGGTGCCGGCAATGATCGCCTGTTCGGCGGCGACGGTAACGACACGCTGACCGGCGGTTCGGGTAACCAGGTTCTCGACGGCGGCAAG
>NZ_JACMYP010000186.1 GCF_020889705.1 Bradyrhizobium altum
CTCGGCGCCGCCGAGCCGCGCGGCGAGATAGGCCGCGGCAAAACTGTCACCGGCCGCCGTGGTATCGACGACCGGCTTCGGCAGCGGTTCCGCTCTCACCTCGCGCGTTCCACCGGCCGAACGCACGATGCAAGCGGGCTCGGCAAGCTTCAGCACGACCTCGGGGCTCGAGATGCCGGCAAGCAACGCCGTGTTGCTCTCGCTCGGATAAAGCGGCGCCAGATCTTCCGTGGAGGCAAGCACGATATCGGCGGTCTCGAATGCGCTGCTGAAGACTTTTCGCGCGACATTCAGGTCCGGCCAGCCGCGGGCGCGAAAATTGGTGTCGAACGCGAAGCGCGTGCCCAGCAGCCGCGCACGCTTCAGCGCCGCCATCAGGCGGTCCCGTCCGTCCTCGCGCAGGATCGAGAGCGTGATCGCCGAGAGATAGACAACGTCATATGTCGCGAGTGAGTTCAGGATGTCGTCCGTCTCGGGCAGATCCATCAGCTCGCGCGCGGCGGCGCTCTCGCGCCAGTGGAAGAAGCACCGCTCGCCTTTGTCGTCGGTCTGGATCAGATAGAGCCCCGGCAGCTTGCCTGCCAATCGCGCGACATGCTTGGTGCCGATGCTTTCGCTCGCCCAGCCCGCGATCATCTCATCGCTCAGCGCATCATCGCCGAGCGCCGTGATGTAATCGATGTGGACGCCGAGCCGGGACAGGTAGACGGCGGTGTTGAGCGTGTCGCCGCCATAGGAGCGCGAATACAGGCCTCCGGGCTGGCCGCCCGGAGCCTGGCGCAGCTCGATCATGCATTCGCCGATGCTGGCGACCCTGGTCATACCGAGACCCGCGTGCCTGGGCGGAGCTAGGCGGCGAACTTGCCGCCGAGCTCGTCCTCGATGTGGATGCGGATGATGTCGTCGAACGTCTTTTCGGCCGTCGTGAAGCCGAGCATCAGCGCGCGGTCGGTGACGAAATCGCGCGGCCAGCCCGAGACGATGCCGATGATGGTCGGATCGGGCACCCGCTTGATCCGCGCGGTGACGTTCTTGCCGGCAACGCGCTCCAGCGACGCGATCTGCTCGCCGACGCTGACGGACATCCCGGGCATGCTGAGATTGCGCCGCGGCCCGATCGCATTGAGATCCATGGTACCGGCATGGACCAGGAAGCCGACCGCCGATTTCGGCGAGGCGTGCCAGTGCCGCACGTCCTCGGACACCGGCAGCACCGCCTCCTCGCCCGCCAGCGGCTCGCGGATGATGTTGGAGAAGAAGCCGGACGCCGCCTTGTTCGGCTTGCCCGGACGCACGCAGATCGTCGGCAGGCGGATCGAGATCCCGTCGAGCAGGCCCTTGCGGGTGTAATCGTTGATCAGCAGCTCGCAGATCGACTTCTGCGTGCCGTAGCTCGTCAGCGGCGTATGGAAGAACTCGTCGCCGATCTTCTCCGGGAACGGCGCGCCGAACACCGCGATCGAGGAGGTGAACACCAGCCGCGGCTTGTAGCCGCCACCCACGGCGCGGATCGCGTCGATCAGATAGCGGGTGCCGTCGAGATTGATCCGGTAGCCCTTGTCGAACTCGGCCTCCGCCTCGCCCGAGACGATTGCAGCAAGGTGGAAGATCACGTCCGGGCGCTCGGCGATCAGGGGCGCGGCGGCGCCGGCATCGGCGAAATCGGAGGCGACGACATTGATCGGGACCGAGGCGTTGGCGGGCTTGGCCGGCGCGACCACGTCCTGCAAGGTCATCCTGCTGATGTCCTGCTTGCCGAGACGGCCCTCACGCAGCAAACGCTCGGTCAGTTTGCGGCCGACCATGCCGGCGGCGCCCAGAATCAGAATGTGCACGACCCTGCTCCTTTTCTTCTCTTGTTCGAATTCAGCTGCGGGCCTTGCGCGCTTATTCCTTCACGGCACCCGTCATCGCCGAGACATAATGCTCAACGAAGAAGGCGTAAAGAATAACCAGCGGCAGCGAGCCGCATAGCGCCCCTGCCATCAGGGAACCCCAGCGATAGATGTCACCGTCAACGAATTCGTTGACGATGGCGACCGGCACGGTCTTGTTCGGGGTCGATTGCAGGAACGTCAGCGCGTAGATGAACTCGTTCCAGCACAGCGTGAAGCAGAAGATGAAGGCCGAGATCAGGCCGGGAATGGCAAGCGGCAGCACGATCTTCATCAGGATCTGCCAGCGGCTGGCGCCGTCGATCAGCGCGCACTCCTCGAGCTCGAACGGGATGGTCTTGAAATAGCCCATCAGAAGCCAGGTCGAGAACGGGATCAGGATCGTCGGATAGGTCAGGATCAGCGCCATCGGCGAGTCGAACAGGCCGTACTGGAACACGACGGTGGCGAGCGGAATGAACAGGATCGACGGCGGCACCAGATAGGCCAGGAAGATCAGGCCGCCGACGACGTTGGCGCCCTTGTAGCGCAGCCGCACGATCGCGTAGGCCGCGAGCACGCTCGCGATGATCGACAGCACGGTGGCACCGATCGCCACATACATCGTGTTCCAGAGCCAGTGCGGATAGTAGCTCTCGAACAGCAGCTTGTGGATGTGCTTGAAGGTCGGATTCCAGGTCCAGAACGGGTTGTACTTGTCGAGGTCGAGCAGCTGGTCGTCTGGCTTGATCGCGGTCAGCCCCATCCAATAGAACGGGAACAGCAGGATGATGACGATGATCGACAGCGGAATGTAGAGCGTCACGATCCGCCGCGGCACCGACTGCAGATAGCTCATGCCCTCGCTGTTGTCGACGCGCGCCGGCGTCGACAGGATGGACTTGAGATCGACCTTAGGGGCAGGAAGGTCAGTCATTGCTTTCTCCCTGCTGCCACTTCCTGCGCTGCAAGCCGAACCAGGACACCATGATCGCGGCGAGCAGGAACGGGATCATGGCACTCGAGATCGCGGCCCCCTCGCCCAATTGTCCGGCGATGATCGCGCGCTGGTAGGACAGCGTCGCCATCAGATGGGTGGCGTTGACCGGGCCGCCGCGGGTCATCGCCCAGATCAGCTGGAAATCGGTGAAGGTGAACAGCACCGAGAACGTCATCACGACCGCGATGATTGGCGTCAGCAAGGGATAGGTGATGAAGCGGAACATCTGCCAGCGCGAGGCGCCGTCGAGCGTCGCCGCCTCATAGAGCGAGGGCTGCACGGTCTGCAGGCCCGCCAGCAGCGTGATCGCGACGAACGGCACGCCGCGCCAGATATTGGCGAAGATCACGCAGATGCGGGCCCAGGTGGTATCGCCAAGGAAATTGATGTTCTGGGTGATCAGGCCGAGATGCTTCAGCGACCAGGAGATGATCGAGAACTGCGAATCGAAGATCCACCAGAACGCCAGGGCCGACAGCACGGTCGGCACGATGAAGGGGATCAGCACCGCGGCGCGCAGCAGCGCCTTGAACGGCATGCGCTCGTTGAGCAGCAGCGCGAGATAGAGCCCGACCGCGAATTTCACCGCGCTCGCGACGGAGGTGTAGAGCAGCGTGTTGAACACCGACAGCCAGAAGATGGAATCGTCCCACAGCCACTCATAGTTCTCGGTGCCGATGAAATGACCGACGCGGCCGATGCGGGTGTCGGTGAAGGACAGCCAGATCCCGAGGCCCAGCGGATAGGCCAGGAAGAACATCAGGAACGCCATCGCCGGCACCATGAACCAGAAGCCGAGCCAGTTCTTGTTGTGGCGCAGCTGATCCCAGGCGGTCGCTTCGCGTATTTCGGTCTTCGCACGTCGCGGCGCAAGGGCGATGTCAGCCATAGGCGATGTCCCGATTGCTCAGAGGATTGAGCATGACTGCGCAATATTCCAGTGATAGCATTCCGATGATGACGCGGGCGGCGGTTCTCCGCCGCCCGCAGCCATCACATCAGCGATAGATCCGCTTCAGCTGCCGCTCGGCCTCCGCCATCGCGGTCTTGCCGTCCTTGGCGCCGGTGCAGTAGTTCGCGAACATGTCGACCACGATGAAGTCGGCGATCGCGGTCGCCGCCTTCTCGCCGGGCGTGCCGATGCCGGAGGCCGGCAACGCGCGCTTCGAGGCCTGGCCGAACACCGCGTTCTTCGGGTCGGCGGTCCAGACCGGCGCGGTGTCGTAGGCGTTGAGCGTGTGGGTGAGGTAACCCCGCGCGCCCGACAGCCACTTCTCGAAATTCTCCTTCTCCAGCATGAAGGCGATGAACGCCTTCGCCGCATTCGGATATTTGCAGAAGTTGAAGGCGAGGATCGGCACCGCGAGTTGCAGCTCGGTCGGCTTGCCGATCGGGCCGACCGGCCACAGCGCGTGGTCGATGTCTTCGGCGAGTTCCTTCTTGCTCGGGTCGTCCTTGGCGGCGACGTAGATCGAGATGCCGTTCGAGGTCAGGTACAGTTCGCCGGACAAGAACGCCTTGTTGTTGGAGGAGTCGTTCCAGGATGCGACACCGGGAATGAAGGTGTCCGACAGCGCCTTGGCATACTCCAGCGCCTTCATCGTCTCCGGCGAGTTGATGATGACCTTGTCGTCCTTGTCGACGGTCCAGCCGTTGAAGCCCCACAGGATGTTGTGGACCCAGGCATTGGCGTCGCCGGTGGCATGGCCCAGCGCGAAGCCGGCCGGCGTGTTGTTCGCCTTCAGTGCCTTGCAGAGTTCGAGATAGGCCGGGAAGTCGGACGGCACCTGCTTGAAGCCGGCCTTCTCGACCGCCGACTTGCGATAGGTCAGATAGCCGCCGATGGTCGCGACGGGAATTCCGAGCCAGTCATCGCCCTGCTTGCAGGTCTTGGCCGCGGCCTCGGTCCAGCCGCCGTACTTCTTGCCGAGATAATCGGCGACGTCGTTCATCTTGAGAACCTTGGTCGGGAACAGCTGCGGCAGCGTGTGCAGGCCCCAGGCCAGGTCGAGACCCGAGCCGGTG
Organism: Bradyrhizobium altum; assembly: GCF_020889705.1. Classification (GTDB taxonomy): domain Bacteria; phylum Pseudomonadota; class Alphaproteobacteria; order Rhizobiales; family Xanthobacteraceae; genus Bradyrhizobium; species Bradyrhizobium altum. The sequence goes on from NZ_JACMYP010000186.1 coordinate 4,900, forward strand.
TTGGCGGCGACCGAGGCCTTCGGCTGCACGTCCTCGAAGGACTCGCTGAACACGTTCATCTCGGTGCCGGTTGCCGCCTTGAAGGCCGCCACCATGGCATTGAAGGCATCGTCTTCCGCGGGCACGAAGCGCTTCCAGCGCATCACGGTGAGCTTTGCGCCGGGCTCCACCTTCCAGGGCGCGCTCTGCGCCCAGGCCTTGGCGAAGTCAAACAGCGCCGGCCCGGTCAGCATCCCGGTTGCGGCCAGCGCGGTGCCGCCCTGAAGTAGCGAGCGGCGAGTAAAATCGTGCATCGTCCTTCCTCCCAAATGACTGTGTTTTTCTTGTTTTTGATCTGGCCTGTTGGTCGGCCATTCAGATCGATCAGTCGGTCAGCTGTTCAGTCGTTTCCCCGTCGAATCGTCGAACAGATGGACCAGCGCCGGATCCGGCTTGAGCCGAACCTTGTCGCCCGGGTTGAACTGATGGCGTTCGCGGAACACGGCCACGACCTGCTCGCCACCGAGCTTGGCAAACACCTGGGTCTCCGAGCCGGTCGGCTCGACCACTACGATCTCGGCTTCGGCGCCGTCATCGGCGATGGTGAAATGCTCGGGCCGCACGCCGTAGACCGCGGGCTTGCCGTCGGAATTGGCCGGCGCGGATTGCAGCGGCAGCTTGACGCCGTTCGGTCCCTCGAAATAGGCGGCACCGTTCACCTTGACCTTGCCCTTGAGGAAATTCATCGCGGGCGAGCCGATGAAACCGGCCACGAACTGGTTCTCCGGCTTGTCGTAGAGCTCGAGCGGCGAGCCCATCTGCTCGACGATGCCGTCATGCATCACCACGATCTTGTCGGCCATGGTCATGGCCTCGATCTGGTCGTGGGTGACGTAGACGGTCGTGGTCTTCAGCCGCTGGTGCAATTCCTTGATCTCGGTGCGCATGGCGACGCGCAGCTTGGCGTCGAGGTTCGACAGCGGTTCGTCGAACAGGAACACCTGCGGATCGCGCACGATGGCGCGGCCCATCGCGACACGCTGGCGCTGGCCGCCGGAGAGCTGGCGCGGATAGCGCTCGAGCAGCGGCGTCAGCGCGAGGATTTCCGCCGCGCGCTTGACCCCGCTCGAGATCTCCTCGGGCTTGGCGCCGCGCAGCTTCAGCGAGAAGCCCATATTGTCGGCGACCGTCATGTGCGGGTAGAGCGCGTAGTTCTGGAACACCATCGCAATGTCGCGCTCTTTGGGCTGGACATTGTTGACGACGCGGTCGCCGATCGAGATCGTTCCAGAGGTGATGTTCTCAAGTCCGGCCAGCATGCGCAGCAGGGTCGACTTGCCGCAGCCGGAAGGGCCGACGAGGACGACGAACTCGCCGTCCTCGATCGGGATCGACACGCCGTGCAGGACTTCAAAATTGCCGAACGACTTCCGCACGTCGCGAATCTGGACCGACGACATCCACTTCCCTCCCTCAAGTTCCCGACGGCGTACGACTAGTGCCGCCACCGCTCTGTTTTGTTCCGGCCACGCTGGGTGCGCGGCTCTATTGGACTTGCGTTATTGTCCGCAGTTTATCCGGTTTTGGCAATCGTTCGATTAGCAATCGCTTGGTAGCGCTGTCAATATCGGTTTGTCTGCGACGAACGTCGTGATATGAGCGGCAAATGGCCCGAAAGCACATCACGCCAGGCAAGATCCGGCTCGCCGAAGTCGCGAAGCTTGCCGGCGTCAGTCCGATTACGGCCTCGCGTTTCTTCAGGAATCCGGATGCACTCTCGGCCGGCAAGCGCGCCCGGGTCGAAAGTGCGGCAAAAGAACTCGGTTACGTGCCCAATCTCGCGGCACGCGCGCTTGCGTCGCAGCGCACCGAGGTGGTCGGTGTCCTGATCCCGTCGCTGACCAACAACGTGTTCGCCGACGTGCTCCGCGGCATCTATGACGCGCTCGACGGTAGCCGCTACAGCATTCAGCTCGCCAACACCCGCTACAGCATCCTGCAGGAAGAGCGCCTGCTGCGTCTTTTTCTGGCACAGAAGCCGGCCGGGCTGATCATCACCGGCATTAACCAGACCGCCGATTCCCGCCGCATCATGGAAACGGTCGATTGCCCGATCGTGCAAATCATGGAGGTCGGCCCCTCCCCGATCGACATGATGATCGGATTCTCGCATTTTGACGCGGCAAAAGCCGCAATCGCCCACCTGCTCGCGCAGGGCAACCGGCGGATCGGCTTCCTCGGCGCGCGAATGGATCCGCGGGTGCAGCGGCGGCTTGACGGCTATCGCGCCGCGATGACCGAGGCCGCGCTGTTCGATCCGCAGCTCATTGTCACGACGGCGATTCCAACCTCGGTGACATTGGGTGGGACGCTGTTTGCCGACCTGCTCGCCAAGACGCCCGACATCGATGCGGTGTTCTGCGTCAATGACGACCTGGCGCTCGGCGCGCTGTTCGAATGCAAGCGCCGTCACATGGCGGTGCCGGAGCAGATGGCGATCGTCGGCTTCAACGACCTCGAATTCATGGCGTCGAGCGAGCCGACGCTGAGCAGCGTGCGCACCAATCGCTACGAAATGGGCAGAAACGCTGCCATGATGGTGATCGCAACGCTCGAAGGACGCCGGCCCGCCGAGCCCATCGTCGATCTCGGCTTCAGTGTCATGGAACGGCAGAGCTCGGCGCGGCGCAGCTGACATCCGCCCGACACCAGCCCGTCACAAGGGACGCAAAAGATGACAAAATGATAGCGCAACCAAGTACCTTGAACTAAGGTCCAATCCATCCAGTGAAACACCTGTGCGTGATCGTCGAGGTTTGTAATGCGCGACGATTTGCGCAAGGTAGAACAACGTTGAACCAGAGCCCTTGAATGGGCCCATCAAGAGTTTGCATTGCGGGAGAAACCAATGACAAAACCCCACACCAACGGGCATAGCGCCGCAGGCGAGACCAAGACGGGCAAGGGCCGCAGGCTCCGCTCCCAGGAATGGTTCGACAACCCACACAATCCGGGCATGACCGCGCTCTATCTCGAGCGCTACCTGAACTACGGACTGACCCGCGAGGAATTGCAGTCGGGCAAGCCGATCATCGGCATCGCCCAGACCGGCAACGACCTGTCGCCCTGCAACCGGCACCACCTCGAGCTCGCGCACCGCGTCCGCGAGGGCATCCGCGCCGCCGGCGGCATCGCCATGGAGTTTCCGACCCATCCGATCCAGGAGACCGGCAAGCGCCCGACCGCGGCGCTCGACCGCAACCTCGCCTATCTCGGCCTGGTCGAGATTCTGTTCGGCTATCCGCTCGATGGCGTGGTGCTGACCACCGGCTGCGACAAGACCACCCCGGCCTGCATGATGGCGGCGGCGACCGTCAACCTGCCGGCGATTGTGCTGTCGGGCGGCCCGATGCTGAACGGCTGGCACGAAGGCCAGCGCACCGGCTCCGGCACGGTGGTGTGGAAGGCGCGCGAGCGCCTCGCCGCCGGCGAGATCGACTATGAGCAGTTCATCGAGATCGTGGCCTCCTCGGCGCCCTCGGTCGGCCATTGCAACACCATGGGCACCGCCTCGACGATGAACTCGCTCGCGGAAGCGCTCGGCTTCTCGCTGCCGGGCTGCGCGGCGATCCCGGCGCCCTATCGTGAGCGCGGCCAGATCGCCTACGAGACCGGAAAACGCATCGTCGACATGGTCTGGGACGACCTGAAGCCGTCGGACTTCCTGACCCGCGAGGCGTTCGAGAACTGCATCGTCGTCAATTCCGCGATCGGCGGCTCGACCAATGCGCCGATCCACATCAATGCGCTGGCGCGCCATGTGGGCGTCGAGCTGTCGATCGACGACTGGCAGAAATACGGCCATGACGTGCCGCTGCTGGTCAACATGCAGCCGGCCGGCTTCTATCTCGGCGAGGAATATCACCGCGCCGGCGGCGTGCCGTCGGTGGTGCGCGAGCTGATCAAGCACAAGCGCATCCATGAGGGCGCCCTCACCGTCAACGGCCGCACCATGGGCGAGAACTGCAAGGAAGCGCCGACGCCCGATGGCGACGTGATCTGGGGCTACGACAAGCCGCTGGTGAAGGACGCCGGCTTCCTGGTCTTGCGCGGCAATCTCTTTGATTCCGCGATCATGAAGACCAGCGTGATCTCGAAGGAATTCCGCGACCGCTATCTGTCCAACCCGAAGGACCTCAACGCCTTCGAGGGCCGCGCCATCGTGTTCGAGGGCCCGGAGGACTATCACGCGCGGATCGAGGATCCCGCGCTCGACATCGACGAGCACTGCGTCCTGTTCGTCCGCGGCACCGGCCCGATCGGCTACCCCGGCGGCGCCGAGGTCGTGAACATGCAGCCGCCGGCGGCGCTGATCAAACGCGGTATCCTGTCGCTGCCCTGCATCGGCGACGGAAGGCAGTCCGGCACCTCGGGCTCGCCGTCGATCCTTAACGCGTCGCCGGAGGCCGCCGCCGATGGCGGGCTCGCGATCCTCAAGACCGGCGACAAGGTGCGCATCGACCTCAACAAGGGCAGCGCCAACATCATGATCTCGGAGGATGAACTGCGCACCCGCCGCGCCGAGCTGAAGGCCAAGGGCGGTTTCCCGCACCCGGCCAACCAGACGCCGTGGCAGGAGCTCTACCGCCAGACCGTCGGCCAGCACGCGACCGGCGCCTGCCTCGAGCTCGCGACCCGCTACCACGACATCGCCGGCAAGGTCGGCGTGGCGCGCGATAATCACTGAACGATCACCGTCATTCCGGGCAGCCCGCAGGGCTGAGCCCGGAATCCATAACCACCATCGGGAGTATGGATTCCGGGCCCGCGCTGCGCGCGTCCCGGAATGACCCGAGGAAACCGGGAGAGAAAATCATGTCAGACAGACTGAAGGGAAAGCGCGCCGTTGTTACCGCCGCGGCGGCGGGCATCGGGCGCGCCTGCGCGATCGCATTCGCGCGCAATGGCGCGACCGTAATCGCCACCGACATCAATGAGAGCGGCATCGCCGGCCTCGGCAAGGACGGCGTCGCCGAGACCGCCCGGCTCGACGTCCGCAACACCGCCGAGGTCAACAGCTTCGCCAAGCGCGTCGGCAAGATCGACATCCTGCTCAATGCGGCAGGCTTCGTGCATCACGGCACCATTCTGGAGTGCTCTGACGAAGACTTCGACTTCTCGTTCGATCTCAACGTCAAGTCCATGCACCGGACCATCAAGGCGTTTCTGCCGGCGATGCTGGAAGGCGGCGGCGGCAGCATCGTCAACATTTCGTCCTGCGCGGCGTTGCGGCCGCCGGCCAATCGCTACGTCTACAGCGCGTCCAAGGCCGCAGTTTCGCTGCTCACGCGCGCGGTCGCGCTCGACTTCATCACCCAGGGCATCCGCTGCAACTCGATCTGCCCCGGCACCGTCGAGACGCCCTCGATGCTCGAGCGCGCCGCAGCCGCCGGCCCTGACGGACGCGAGAAGTTCGTCGCCCGCCAGAAGATGGGCCGGCTCGGCACCGCCGAGGAGATCGCGGCCATGGCGGTCTATCTTGCCAGTGACGAAGCCGCATTCACCACCGGTGTCGACATGGTCGTCGACGGCGGCTTCATGCTCTGACGTTCCCGATCAAAGGCATTTGGAATGAACAAGATCGATCTCAACGGCCGCTGCGCCGTCGTCACCGGCGGCGCGCAAGGCTTCGGCCGCGCCATCACCGAGCGCTTCGTCGCGTCCGGCGCCAGGGTCGCGATCTGGGATTTCGACCAGCCGCTGGCAGAGAAGACCGCCAGGACGATTGGCGAGAACGTGATCGCAATCAAGACTGATGTCACTGATCCCGCCGCGGTGGACGCCGCGCGCGATCAGACGCTGCGGGCGTTCGGCAAGATTGACATTCTCGTCAACAACGCCGGTATCACCGGAGCCAACAAGCCGGTGTGGGAAACCGATCTCGACGATTGGCGCAGGGTGATGCGCATCAATCTCGAGGGTCCCTTCATCTGCTGCAAAGCGATCGTGCCGACCATGATCGGCCAGAAATACGGCCGCATCGTCAACATCGCTTCGATCGCCGGCAAGGAAGGCAATCCGAACGCCGCGCATTATTCCTCGTCGAAGGCCGGCCTGATCGCGCTCACCAAATCGCTCGGCAAGGAGCTCGCGCAGCACGACATCCTGGTCAACGCGGTGACGCCGGCCGCTGCGAAGACCGCGATCTTCGACCAGATGACGCAAGCGCACATCGACTTCATGCTGTCGAAGATTCCAAAAGCCCGGTTCGTCCAAGTCGAGGAGCTCGCCGCGATGGTGGCATGGCTGGCCTCGGAAGATTGCGCATTCTCGACCGGCGCCGTGTTCGACATCTCCGGCGGTCGGGCGACGTACTAGAGCGTTTTCGAGCGAAGTGGATGCCGGTTCGCGTGAAGAAAACGCGTCAAAATAAGAAGCTAAAGCTTCGGTTCTGATTCAATCAGAACCGAAGCTGCCGCGCCCCGCTTGGCAGGTTGTCGCAGCGCTGCGACGAGATGATCTGCGAGCAATGACGCCGCGCGCGCAAGATTCGGCGCTCGGTGCAGACGGATCTCCGCCCGCGGCAGCCGTGGCATGCCGTCGCGCGCGGTCAGGCGCCGCAGCGTCGGCGGAAAGGTCCCCGACTTCACGACCATCACCGCAAGGCCCTGCGCCGCAATCGCCTCGACCGCGGACAGGCTGTGGCTGATAAAGGCGAGCCGCCACGGCCGGCTCGCTTCATCCAGCGCCCGCATCGCCCAGCTCCGGAACAGGCAGCCCTGCGGATAGAGCGCAACCGGCAGCGGGTCGAGCTCCTCGACACGATGCGTGGCGCTGGCGGCCCACACCGCCTGCTCGGTGCGCAGCAACTCACCTTCGCCGCGCCCTTCGGGGTGCATGGCGATCACGAGGTCATAGGCTTCGCCGAGCCGGTCCGTCATCGACGATGTCAACCCGGTCTCCATCTCGACATGGATCAGCGGATAGTTGGCTACAAAATCCTTGAGCAGCGGCGGGACGACCAGCGTCCCGTAATCGTCCATCACACCAAGGCGCACCCGCCCGTCGATGCCGTGCTTGCGCACCCGGCCGACCGCCTCGGCGTTGAGGCTCAGAATGCGGCGGGCATAACCGATGAGCCCCTCGCCGGCCGCGCTCAGATCGACACTGGACGTACTGCGGTGAAACAGCTCGGCCTGCAGCCGCTCTTCCAGCCGCTTCACCTGCATGCTGACGGCCGATTGGGTCCGGTTCAGCGCCGCGGCGGCGCGGGTGAAGGAGCGATGGTCCGCCACCGCGACAAAGGCCTGCAGGAGATCCGGGTCCAGGACGGGCGTGCTCATCACAATCCGTGATCTGATTGATCAATTATATTCCATTCCATGATTACCTCTCCTTCCCTAGCTTGCGCAAGCAAGACAGGGGGATCGAAGCGGGATGGGTGAGATCTGGGGGGTGTTGGCCGCGGTCGCGTCGAGCGCACTCGGCGGAGCCTCGATCGGGGCGACGCGGTTTCTGGTCGGCGCCGTCGATCCGCTGGCGATCGGCGCACTCCGCTTCGGCATCGGCGTCCTGCTGCTGCTGCCATTGGCGCTGCTGCAGCGTGGAAGCTGGCCGCCGCGGCGCGACTGGCCTGGAGTCGTCGGCCTCGGCCTGCTGTTCTTTGCGGCGTTTCCGATCCTGTTCAATGCCTCGCTTATTTTCACGACGGCCGCCCGCGGTTCGCTCGCGCTCTCGACGCTGCCGTTGCTGACCATGCTGGTCGGCGCGGCGCTCGGCGCCGAGCCGCTCACCGCACGAAAGACCACCGGCGTGCTGGTCACCATCCTGGGTGTCTCGATGGCGCTGCTCTCCGGCCTTGCCACGGCCCCGCCGGGCGCCTGGCGCGGCGATCTGTTGATGGTCGCAGCTGCACTCTGCATGGCGCTCTACAGCATCTGGTCGAAGCCCTATGTCCGCAGCTCCGGCCCGATTCCCTTCACCACGCTCGCCATGGCTGCGGGGGCCGGGGTCCTCATAACAGGCTCTCTGCTGCGCGGCAGTTTCGCGCCGGTTGCCGAGTTCGGTGCGCCGCAATGGTTCGGCGCGACCTATCTCGGCGCGTTCGGCGCGGCGCTCACCTTCTATCTCTGGGCCTTCGCGCTGGAGCGGACGACGCCGACCCGAGTGGCCATATCAGTCACCGTCAATCCGATCGCCGCATCGCTGGTCGGCGCAGCCCTGCTCGGCGAGCCGCTGAGCTGCAATTTGATGGCCGGCATCGTCACCGTGTTCGTCGGCATCTGGATCGCGACGACCCAGCCGCAACAGGCACGCATGGTCGCGTCGGACCCACACTGAGCCGGCCATGCAACCGGCAAAGCCGCCAGCGAATCCGTGCTAGCCTGAAGGTCCGGTCCAAGCCAACCCGAGGCGGCACGCCATTGAACATTTCCCTCTACGACGTCTCCGTCTGGGTGCTGCCGCTGGTGATCGCCATCACGTTTCACGAAGCGGCGCACGGCTTCGTCGCGCACCGGCTCGGCGACGACACCGCCTGGAAGCTCGGCCGCGTCAGCTTCAACCCGCTGAAGCATATCGATCCGTTCGGCACGCTGATCCTGCCCGCAGTGCTGCTGTTCGCGCATTCGCCGTTCCTGTTCGGCTACGCCAAGCCGGTGCCGGTGAACTTCCGCAAGCTCAACCATCCCAAGCTCGACATGGTGTGGGTGGCGCTGGCCGGACCGGTCACCAACATCATCCTCGCGACCGCGGCGGCGCTGGCATTCCACGCGCTGCCATTGGTTCCCGCGGATGCGGCAAAATGGACCGCGGATAATCTGAAAAACGCCTTCCTGATCAACATCGTGCTTGCGATCTTCAACATGATGCCGATTCCGCCGCTGGACGGCGGCCGGGTCGCGGTCGGGCTGCTGCCGCGGCCACTGGCGGTCCCGCTCGCCCGGCTGGAGCCCTACGGCATGCTGATCCTGATCGGGCTGTTGATCCTGCTTCCCGTGATTGGCCGGCAGATCGGCCTAAATCTTGATGTTATTTCAACGATACTGCGAACTCTGACCGGCTATGTAATCAACGCCCTTCTCCTCATTACCGGAAACACATAGCCTTGATTTGCGCATGACCCGATCGCAACATCGGAACCCAATCTTCCTACTCATGCGCAGGGACGGGAACGCTTCGAGGCCATGGTGATCAAAGCTGCCGATATGCTGATTGCACGACGCGCCGACACCCGCGCGCGGGCTGACTTTGCAACCTGGAAGATGATGGCGAAGCTGAACGGCGCCTCCGCCTTGCCCCCGGAAGCGCAGAATTTCCTGGCCATCTTCAAGAAGCTGCTGGACCAGATGAGCGAAGCCGACGCCGGCGAGGCCACGATCCAGGAGATGTATCGCACCTACTATGCGGAGATGGGCGGCGCCGGCACGGCGCCAGAGGTTCCGGCGCGCTCGCGCGAACCGGTCGCCGACACCGGCACCGTCACCGCGTTCCGCCGTCTGCCCGCCAAGAAGACGAACACATCCGACTCGAACGCCAAGCGTCCGATGCCGGTGGCGCTGATCTTCGCCTGCCTCGTCGTGGTCTACGTCGCGATCCGCTACTACTGGAAATAGCGTCGCCGGCGCTTCAAGCCATCCCGACTTTCATGATCGACGTTCTGACGCCGTGGCATCCCGTCGCGCGTCACGGGCTACTCAATCACCGCAGCGTGGAATTTCGCGCGCGATCGATTGCGCCAGCGCCCTAGGCGATGCACCCGATGCCGGGCATACTCAGGAACTCAAAAACAAAATCATACTGGAGGGAAGATGAAGCGTTCCATTGCAGCCCTGATCGTGACCACGAGTCTCGCATTCGCCGGCGCCGCGTCAGCGCAAACCATGGACAAGGTCGCCAAGGTCGGCGCCCTCGGCGATCAATCCGGTCTCTATCAGGACATCGGCGGTCCCGGCTCGACGGTGGCGGCGCAGATGGCGATCGAGGATTCCGGACTGCTGGCAAAGGGCTGGAAGATCGACCTGATCTCGGCCGATCACCAGAACAAGCCCGACGTCGCGGTCAACATCGGCAAGCAATGGATCGATGTCGAGAAGGTCGACGTGTTCGTCGATCTCGCGGCCTCCAATGTCGGGCTCGCGATCGCCAACCTTGCGAAGGAGAAGAACGTCGTCAACCTGAACTCCGGCTCCGCCTCGTCCGACCTCACGGGCGCACAGTGCTCACCGAACACGGTGCACTGGGTCTACGACACCTACATGCTCGCCAACGGCACCGGCAAGGCGCTGGTGAAATCCGGCGGCGACAGCTGGTTCTTCCTGACCGCGGATTATGCGTTCGGCCAGGCACTCGAGCGCGACACCTCGGCGGTCGTCACCGCGAATGGCGGCAAGGTGCTCGGCAGCGTCAAGCATCCGCTCAACAATGCGGACTTCTCGTCCTTCCTGCTGCAGGCGCAAAGCTCGAAGGCCAAGATCGTCGGTCTTGCCAATGCCGGCGGCGACACCACCAACGCAATCAAGCAGGCCGCCGAATTCGGCATCGTCTCGGGCGGCCAGAGGCTTGCGGGCATGCTGCTGTTCATTACCGACATCAACGCGCTCGGCCTCAACGTCGCGCAGGGCCTGAACTTCACCGAGACATTCTACTGGGACATGAACGATCAGACCCGCGCCTTCACCAAGCGCTTCATGGAGCGCTTCAAGAAGAACCCGCCGACCATGGTGCAGGCCGGCGTCTATTCGTCGCTGATCCACTATTTCAAGGCATTGGAAGCGCTCGGCGGCAATCCGCATGACGGCCGCGCCGTCGTCGCCAAGATGAAGGAGCTGCCGACCGACGATCCGCTGTTCGGCAAGGGATCGATCCGGATCGACGGCCGCAAGATCCACCCCGCCTATCTGTTCGAGGTGAAGAAGCCGTCGGAGTCGAAGTATCCGTGGGACTATTACAAGCTGGTCGCCACCATTCCCGCGGATGAAGCTTTCCTGCCGCTCGAGAAGAGCGCCTGCCCGCTGGTGAAGAAGAGCTGAGCCGCCGTCATTCCGGGCCTCGCGACACGAGCGCCCGGAATCGGCTGGCAGCACATTCGACAGCGAAATGGATTCCGGGCTCGCGACTTCGTCGCGCCCCGGAATGGCGCCGGCTCCTGATCGAGCCTCGGCTCGCTACGACTTCGGCTTGTTGAATGTGACGGGAAGAGTGAAGGAGAACTGGTCCTCGGTCAGACCGGCCGGCGGCGCGGGCACCGGATCGGAACGGTGGACCATCGAGATCGCGGCGTCGTCGAATGCGGCGTCTCCCGACGTTTCCATCACGGCAACGGACAAGACCTTGCCGAGACGATTGAGCACCAGGGCAAGCTTCACCTTGCCCTCCTTGGCTTTGCCGTTCTCCGGGAATTTCTTGTGCAGGTCGAGATAGGCGCTGATCTTCTTGCCCCATTTGGCCGTCAGCGCGAGCTTGTCCTTGCCGATCCCGGGATTGGGCGCCTTCGTCGTCTCCGACTGACGCGCGTCCTCCAGCTTGGTCGGCGCGGCCGCTTCTGAAGCCTGCTGCGCTTCCTGGGCGTTGGTCTCGACCTTGGCGACCTTGGCCTCGTCCTCCTTCTGCTTCTTGGCGGTGTCCTCCGTCACGATGCGATCGGGGTCGTCGGCCTCCATCGGCTTGGCCTGAGGCAGGTCGGTGTCCTTCACCTCTGCCTTCTGCTGCGCCATCTCCTGCACGGCCTGCTGCTCGTCAGCCGGCGCGCCGGGCGGTGCTGCATCATCGGGCACGTCAGGGGAGGCGAGTTCGACAGCGTATTCCGCGCCGGCAGCGCCGAGCCCCTCGCCGCCGTCGTCGCCGCGCAAATTCGTCAGCGCCAGCGCCGCGCCGCCCAGATGCAGCCCGACCGCCGTCACCGCAGCAATCACCCAGAGCCGCTTGGAGGTCCGCAGGTCAAGATCGGGGTTGGTGGACATCGCTGTTCGCCGTCAGGGTTTGGCCGGTTCGGCCTGCGCCGCCGCGGGCGCTCCAGGCAGGCCCTCGAGCGCAACCAGCTTGACATGCGTGTAGCCGCCGGTGCGCAGCAGTTCCATCACGCCCATCAGTTCGCCATAGGGTACCATCCGGTCGGCCCGCAGGAACACGTACTTATCCCGGCTCATGTCGGGCACAGCATCGAGCGAATTGACCAGGTCGATGCGCTTCACCGCGTTCTCCCCGATCGCCAGCGTGAGGTCGGGCTTGATGCTGACATAGGTCGGCTTATCCGGCTTCTTCTGCGGCGTCGCGCTGGAGGTCGGCAGATCGATCGGCAGGTCGACGGCCGAGAGTGGCGCCGCCACCATGAAGATGATCAGCAGCACCAGCATCACGTCGATGAACGGCGTGACGTTGATCTCGTGGGATTCCGCGAAATCGTCGTCGTCATCGCTCTCGGAGATCGAGACTGCCATCGCCTACTCCGCCGCCGCGCCGCGCGCATGCGGAACGTCGCCATGGGTGCGGTCGAGATCGCGCGACAGCAGCCGTCCCGCCGCGCCCGAGGCGCGGTTGACGAGCTCGAGGTAGACCTTCGTGACGCGCGAGAAGTGGTTGTAGATGATGACAGCGGGGATCGCCGCGACGAGGCCGATCGCGGTTGCGAGCAGCGCTTCCGCGATGCCGGGCGCCACCACGGCAAGGTTCGTCGTCTGCGACTTCGAAATGCCGATGAAGCTGTTCATGATGCCCCAGACGGTGCCGAACAGGCCGACGAAGGGGGACGTCGCGCCGATGGTCGCGAGCAGGCCCATGCCGACGCGGATCTTACGGGCTTCGGCGCGCACGATCTCGGCAAAGCTGGACGCGGCGCGCTCCTTGATGCCGGCATCGCTGGAGATGCCCGCCGACAGCCGTCCCTCACGCATCGCAGCCGCAATGAACGACGACAGCACGCTGCCCTTGGCACCGAGCGCGAACTGCGCCTCCGCCAGCGACCGCGATTCAGCGATCTTGGCGAGCGCGCCGCGCAGCTTGCTCTGCGCCACGGTCAGCTCGACCATCTTGGCGATGAACACGGTCCAGGTCACCAGCGAGGCGAAGGCGAGACCGAGCATCACCGCCTTCACGATGATGTCGGCGTTCAGGAACATGTTCCACGGCGACAATTCGTGCAGGCCGGTGCTGGTCGACTTCAGCACCTTGCCATCGCCGTTCGCGGGCGCGGCCGGCGACGCATCGAGCGCCGTCGGTGCCGGAGCCGGCGCGACAGG
>NZ_JACMYP010000187.1 GCF_020889705.1 Bradyrhizobium altum
GATCGCGCATCAGGGGCTCGAGTGCCGCCACCAGCGCGTCGACATCGCCGGGCGGCGTCAGCACGCCGGTCGTGCCGTCCTCGACCACGAACTCGGCGGCGCCCGCACGCGCGGCCACCAGCGCCGCGCCTGCCGACATCGCCTCGATCAAGGTCAGGCCAAAACCTTCATTGCGCGAGGTGAAGGCGTAGATCGTCAGCCGCTGGTACCAGCGCACGACATCCTCGATCGGCAATTCACCGGTGATGATGATGCGCGATTGCAGCCCGGCGGCCTCGATCTTCCGCTTCAGCTCATTAGCAAAGGCCAGTTGCTCCGGCACCACCGCGCCGACGATGACCGCAGTGAAATCTGGATGGCGCGGCAGCAGCCTGCACATCGCCTCGACGAACACGTCGCTGCCCTTCTGCGCGCGCACCCGGCCGAAGCAGCCAATCGCATAGCGCCCGGGCAATCCGCTTTCGGCGAAGGCGTTCGCACGATCGGCCGGCGGCGCATAACTGATGGTGTCGACACCATGCATCACAACGGTGGCGTCGCGCTTCAGATAGGAGGCCGACAGCGGGCTGGTCGCGATGACCGCATCCATGTTGCGGATCAGCCAGCGCGTCAGCCAGGTGTGATGACGCTGCGCGGCCGACGTGAACAGCAGTTTCAGCGGCCAGCCGAGCGCGCGCAGCAAAAGCCCGGCAATCATCTCGTCATTGCGCCGCGCGTGCCAGATCACAGGCCGGGCGCGCCGCCACAATCGCATCAGATCGACAAATCCCATCGCGTCGATGCCGTCCGGCCGGTGCGAGCCGAGCCAGGCTGCGCGAAACATCTTGGCAAGCTTCGGCGCGACCATGCGGTTGGTCGCGGTGACACCCGAATAGCGTCGGTGCAGATTGGGTACGATGAGCACGAGCTCACCAGCAGGTGTGTTCTCGATCGGCACGCAAGTCTCCGTTTCGCGCCAGTTCCTATACGCAACATTAAGCATAGTGGCCAGTTCGGCCGCGGCGAAACTCCCTCTTCACCGCACTCCCGCTAGCATCGCCGGTTAAAGATATCGGGAGAGCTCTATCCATGACCGTGCTCGTGACCGGCGGTGCCGGCTATATCGGAAGTCACATGGTTCATGCGCTGGTCGATGCCGGCGAGAGCGTCGTCGTCGTCGACAATCTTTCCACCGGCTTCTCCGCGTTCCTGCCCGAAGGTGTTCCGCTGTTCATCGGTGACGCCGGCGACGAGAACCTTGTCGAGGGCGTGATCGCACAGCACGGCATCGACAGCATCATCCATTTCGCAGGTTCTGTCGTGGTGCCGGACTCGATGCGCGATCCGCTCGGCTACTACCGCAACAACACCATGACGACGTGCAGCCTGCTCAACGCGGCGGTGAAGGGCGGCGTCAATCGCTTCATCTTCTCCTCGACCGCGGCCGTCTACGGCAATCCGGACCAGGTGCCGGTGCCCGAGATCGCACCGACGCGTCCGCTGTCACCCTACGGCTCGTCGAAGCTGATGACCGAGATCATGCTGCACGATGTCGCCTCCGCCCATGGCATGAGCTACGTCGTGCTGCGCTACTTCAATGTCGCCGGCGCCGACCCGGAGGGCCGCGTCGGTCTTGCCACCATCGGCGCCACCCATCTGCTCAAGATCGCGGCCGAGGCCGCGACCGGCCAGCGCGCCAAGATCGACGTGTTCGGCACCGACTATCCGACCCAGGACGGCAGCTGCGTGCGCGACTTCATCCATGTCAGCGACCTCGTCGAGGCGCATCGCTCGGCGCTGTCCTATCTGCGCGCCGGCGGGCAATCGGTGACCATGAACTGCGGTTACGGCCGCGGCTATTCCGTGCTCGAGACCATCGAGGCGGTGCGCCGGGTCTCGATGCGCAATTTCGCGGTCGCCTATGCCGCGCGCCGGCCCGGCGACATCGTGACCATGGTGGCCGATACCACCCGGATCCGCTCGCTGCTCGACTGGACCCCGCGCTACGACGATCTCGAGACCATCGCGAGCCACGCGCTGGCCTGGGAGGAGAAGTTGTTCCGGGAGCGCGGGGGCGCCGCGCGACAGGCAGAATCGGCCTAAAAATCAAGCCGTTATCAAGCCGTTATTGTACTTGAAAAAGCCCCGCCAAGCGGGCAAGGAGGTCCGCAACCCTGACGGCCGGCGCTGCCCGCCGTCAATGGAACGCGGATGGCTCAGTTTCCAAAGAAAATTACCGACGATCCCTACGGCGCGGCGATCCTGATTCGCCGCCTGGTCACGGAACAGGGGATCACCTACTGGCGGCGCTATCTGACGGCGTTCGCCCTGATGGCCGTTGCAGCCGGCTCGACCGCCGGCGCCACTTACGTGCTCGGCCAGGTGATCAACCAGGCCTATGTCGACAAGAACATCCCCGGCATCGCGATGTTTGCCGGGGTCACGGTGGTGCTGCTGTTCATCAAGGGCGTGGCGACCTACGGCCACATGGTGATCCTGTCGAAGATCAGCAACGCCATCCTGGCGCGGAACCAGCGGCAATTGTTCGCCAAGCTGATGAGCGAAAGCATCGGCTTCTTCTCGCAGCGGCACTCCTCGGAATTCCTGGCGCGGCTCACCGCCGGCGCCAAGTCGATCACCGACGTGCTCAACATGCTGGTCAATGCGATCGGCCGCGACTTCCTGATGCTGATCAGCATGGTCGCCGTCATGGTCTGGCAGGACCCGCTGATGTCGTTCATCGGGCTGGTGGCGGTGCCGCCGGCGATGCTGGTGCTGCGCAAGCTGGTGAAGCGGATCAAGGGCCTCGCCTACAACCAGTTCACCGGCACCGCCGACATCATGGAGACGATGCAGGAATCGCTGCAGGGCATCCGCACCGTGAAGGCGTTCACGCTGGAAGACACCATGCAGCAGCGGATCGACGAGAACATCGCGATCGTCGAGCGCAATGCCAACAAGATGGCGCATGTCGCCAACCGCTCCAACCCGCTGATGGAGATGCTCGGCGGCTTCGCGGTCGCCGGCTGCCTGATGTATGGCGGCTACAGCGTGGTGGCGCTCGGTTCCACGCCGGGCCAGTTTTTCACGTTCCTGACCGCCTTCCTGATGGCGACCGAGCCGGCCAAGCGCCTGGCGCGGCTCAACATCGACCTCAACAGCCAGCTGGTCGGCGCGCGGATGCTGCTCGAGGTGGTCGACAGCCCCGCCAGCGAGCAGACCGACGACGACAAGCCGGCGCTCAAACTCTCCGATGCGCGGATCGAACTGCGCGACGTCAGCTTCGCCTATCGGCGCGGTGAGCCGGTGCTGAACCGCTTGAGCTTCATGGCCGAGCCCGGCAAGGTCACCGCGCTGGTCGGTCCCTCCGGCGGCGGCAAATCGACGGTGCTCGCCCTGCTGCTGCGCTTCTACGAGACGCGCGAGGGCGACATCCTGATCGACGGACAGTCGATCCTGTCGGTCTCGCGCAAGTCGCTGCGCCAGCAGACCGCCTATGTCGGCCAGGACGTCTATCTGTTCCGCGACACCATCCGCGCCAACATCGCCTTCGGCAAGCCGGGCGCCACCGAGGCCGAGATCATCGACGCCGCCAAGGCGGCTTGCGCGCACGACTTCATCATGAGCTTCCCGCTCGGCTACGACACGCCGGTCGGCGAGCACGGGACGCAACTGTCCGGCGGCCAGCGCCAGCGCATCGCGGTCGCCCGCGCGCTGGTCAAGAACGCGCCGATCATCCTGCTCGACGAGGCCACCGCCGCGCTCGACTCGGAGTCCGAGAAGCAGGTGCAGGAGGCGATCGAGCATCTCTGCCAGGGCCGCACCACGATCGTGATCGCGCACCGCCTGCACACCATCATGCATGCAGACGCGATCCTGGTGGTCGAGGGCGGCGAGATCGTCGAGCGCGGGCGTCACGAGGATCTGCTGCGCCGCGGCGGCCGCTACGCCTCGTTCTTCCGCCTGCAGCATCACCACGACCCGTCGCCGCTGGCATTGGCGCCGATCAGCGCCACCGGCTAGAGCGTTTTTGAGCGAAGTGGAATACCGGTTCGCGTGAAGCAAACGCGTCAAGAGAAGAATCTAGAGCTGCGTTCCGATTCTATCGGAACGCAGCTCTAGGGCTCATCCCTTGGCGACAATGCCTGCGCGCAGCACGCGCAGGACATTGCCGCCCATGACCTTGCGGATGTCGTCCTCGGAGAACCCGCTCGACATCAGCGCCTGGGTCACGGCGGCGATCCCGCTCGCATCAAATCCCGTGGTGGTCGAACCGTCGAAATCCGAGCCGAGGCCGACATGGTCGATCCCGACCAGGTCGCGGACATGGGCAATCGCCCGCGCGACATTGTTCGGATCGAGCGAGCAGACCGCACCTTGCCAGAAGCCGATGCCGACCACGCCGCCGGTCCGCGCAACACCCCTGACCTCATCGTCGGTGAGATTGCGGTTGACCTTGCAGGTCGCCTGAACGCCGCCATGGCTCGAGACCACCGGACGCGTCGCCATCGCCAGGACATCGGCGACCGCTGCGTGGCTCGCATGGGCGAGATCGACGATGATCCCCATCGCCTCCATCCGCTGCACCACCTGCCCGCCGAGCGGCGTCAGTCCGCCTTTCGCAACGCCATGCATCGAGCCTGCGACGTCATTGTCGAAGAAGTGCGCGAGACCGGCCATCCTGAATCCGGCGGCGTAGAGCACATCGAGATTGTCGATGTTGCCCTCGAGATCGTGCAGGCCCTCGATCGACAGCATTCCGCCAACCACCGTCATGCCGTTCTTGCGATCCGCCAGCAGGCGATCGATCTCGGCCGGTGTCGTGATCACGCGAAGCCGTCCGGCGGACTTGTCGGCAAAGCTGCGCAATTTCTCGGCATGCCATAGCGAGCGCTGCAGCAACGAGAACCACGTCCGCATCGGCTGCAGATCGATGATGGCGAGGTTCGTGATCGTGTCGGTGTCGCCGGCATTGGCATCATAGTTCTGGCCCTCGGGCGACTTGGTGACCGACGAAAACACCTGCAACGCGTAGCGGCCCTCGATCAGCCGCGGCAGGTCGATATGGCCGCGATCGGATCGCGCGATCAGGTCGCGCTTCCACAACAGGCTGTCCGCATGCATGTCCGCTACGTCGAGCGTCGCCTGCAAGGCCTGCGCGGCGGGCGTGATGTCCACGGCCACGCGCTGGACCTTGTTCTGCCCCCGGTCGATCCGTTCCGGGGTCACCACAAAGAAGCGAACAGCGGAGGCGAACAAGACAGCTGCAACCAGCGCAAGGCCGACCGAAAGCCATCTTCGCATCGGCATCACCGCTCTCGCCCGCCAAGGGCGGCCGCGCCCGGCGGAAAGCTGGCCTCACGTCTGCGCCTGGTGCAGCCGCGGCCCCTAGCCCCCAGCGCCGTAACCGCGTAAATACGGCCCGCGCTCCCTCCTTCAACCCTCCGGGACCCGTTCATGAACGCCGCCTCCACCGTCATTCCGCTTCCCCCGCAGCCCTCGCTCCCCGTCGTCGGCGAATCCGGCACCTATCCGGTCCGCCGCATCTGGTGCGTCGGCCGCAACTACCTCGAGCATATCAGGGAGATGGGCAATGACGAGCGTGCGCCGCCGTTCTTCTTCGGCAAGCATGCCGACATGCTGGTGCCGGACGGTGCAACGATCCCCTATCCGCCGCTGACCAAGGACCTGCATCACGAGGTCGAGCTGGTGGTGGCGATGAAGAGCGGCGGGCTCAACATTCCCGCCGACAAGGCGCTCGAGCATGTCTACGGCTATGCCGTTGGCATCGACCTGACCCGCCGCGACCTGCAGATCGCCTCGCGCAAGAAGGAGCGGCCCTGGGAGATCGGCAAGTCGTTCGACTATTCAGCGCCCTGCTCCGCGATCCAGCCGGCCTCGAAGATCGGCCACCCCTCCAGCGGCAAGATCTGGCTCACCGTCAACGGCAAGGAAGCGCAGAAGGGCGACCTCACCGAATTGATCTGGAACGTGCCTGAAATCATCTGGCAGCTCTCGCAGCAGGTGAAGCTCGCCGCCGGCGACATCATCATGACCGGCACGCCCGCCGGCGTCTCGCAGCTGCAACCCGGCGACAAGCTCGAATGCGGCGTCGACGGCGTCGGCACGCTGAAAGTATCGATCGGCAAGCCGGAGTAGACGCCGGATCCGATCCACCAGCAGACCGCGGCCCCGAACTTGGTTCGGGGCCGTTGCTTTTTCAGAATTGCTCGTGGCCGGGATGGTTGGGGTCGCCGAGATATCCGCCGCCTCCGCTGCCACCGGCACTGTCACCGCTGTAACCAGTTCCGAGATAGGGCGGCGGATCGACCGGCTGGCGATGCGGGCCGCCCGAACCGCCCGGGGGCAATTTCGCGCCCACATTCTTCGGCGGCGCCATGTGAAGTCCGCCGGCATGCGCAGAGCTCAGCGCGGTAACGCCGAACCCGACAACGGCAGCGAAGGCAAGAAGCGAATTGCGTGTCATGCGACGTCTCCTTGAACTCGGGCCGGGGCACCATGCGCCAGCTCCGACGCCGCACGCTTCGCACGATCGCACCGGCTTGGCTGTGAGGTGGGTCACGCCCATTCCGCGGCCACTTCCGGGCGACATCGCATCGCCCCGGGAAACCCCGGACCAGGGGTCAGGGGCTTTCGGCTGCGCGTGGTCAGCGCATCGTGCCGGGCATGCAGGGCGGCTCGGTGAAGGGAGCGGTTGCGAACGATCCGACGTTCGGCGCGCGCACGCAATCAGTCGTCTTGCTGCTGACCGGTGTCGTCGTTGTCGTCGTCATTGAAGCATGGGCGCGCCGCACCGCAACATTGTTGCTGGCGGCCGAGGCCTGAGCCGAGAACGCAGCTGCCGCAACCAGAGCAAGCGTCACGAAGGTCAATTTGGTCATCGGGTTTCTCCGCACGTGGATGAAGCCGACCAAGCTCGGCTCCTGTGACTAATGACTGTCGATGCCGGAAAATTATTTCATCACGCGCGATCACCGAACCGCGAGCGCCCGATCACATCAGACGGACCGGGGAATACCGGGACGACAGAGGCACTCCATTTCATCAAGGCCGCGCACAAACGCGGCGATGACGGTATGGAGATTCTCATGAGCGATCTTCGACGACTTGGCAGACGACTTGGCCTGGCTGCAATTCTGTCCGCGACGATGGCTACCTCTTGCTTCGCACAGGCGACGGTCCAGCAACCCAGTGCATTTGCCTCAAATGAAACCGCGACGCGGCCATGGTCGGCGCCGGTCGGTCATCGCCAGCCGCGTGCCGCCGATATTCCGGCAGCGGCGTCGGCATCGCAGCAGATCATCGATCAGGAGGACGCGATCGTCGACCGCAAGATCAAGGGCATTTGCCGCGGCTGCTAGCTTCTAATGCTTTGCTGCGGCCTGCGACGCGGCTGGGCCGAGATGCGTCTTCTCGTATTCGAGCCACAGTTCGAGCAGTGCCATGAATGCGACCACCGCACCCGCCGCGATGGCAAAATGCATCGCGCGGGTGTGCGTGAAGCCGAGCAACCAAGACGAGGCGATCAGCCAGCATCCGACGAACAGATTGATCCATTCCTCCCAGATCGAGAACGCGAAGATCGCCGCCAGCGACATGATTGCGATCGCGGCACCGCTGATCCACAGATCGATCGCCGCCGTCGGGTTGGCGTGCGCAGACAGCCACGGCGCTGCGAGCAGGAAGATCGCCGCGACGAGGTTATAGAGATCGAGCGCCGATTCCTTTCGCCATTTCATCGCCATTTCGCCATTTGCTCCTCCCGTGCTGTCTCGAACTCACCGCTGATGCGCGGTCGCGGCATTGATGTCCTTTCCCGTGTAGTCGGTCATCAGCGCGGTTGCGACCAGCGTGATGACGGCGCAGAGCGCGATGTAGGCCGCGATTGCAATCGACGAATGATAGGTGCCGAACAGCCATGCGGCGATCAGCGGCGCCGGACCGCCGGCGATCACCGATGCGAGCTGGTAGCCGAGCGAGGCACCGCTGTAGCGCAGGCGGCCGGTGAAGCTTTCGGCGATCAGGGCGGCCTGCGGCCCGTACTGCATGTCGTGCGGAATGAGCGAGAGAATGATCGCGAGGAAGATGATCGACGCCGATCCGGTATTGAGCATCGCGAAGTAGATGAAGCCGAAGATGCCGGTCACCAACGCGCCGATCATGTACATGTTCTTGCGGCCGATCTGGTCGGACAGATGTCCGAACACCGGGATCGAGACGAACGACAGCACCGAGGCCGAAAGCACCGCGGTCAGCAGGAAGTCGCGCGACATGTGCAGCGTGCCGACGCCGTAGGAGAACACGAAGGCGGTGAAGATGTAGAACGGCGCCTGCTCGGACATCCGCGCGAAGGCGGACAGCAGGATCTCCTTCGGATGGTCGCGGATCACGGTCAGCATCGGCGTGCGGTCGAGCTGACGCTCGGCCACCAGCTTGGCGAAGACCGGCGTCTCCAGAATGCCGAGCCGGATGTAGAGGCCGACGCCGACCAGGATGATACTGAGCGCAAACGGAACGCGCCAGCCCCATGCCAGGAATTGGTCGCCCGACATCTGGCTGAACGCCAGCACGGCAAGGTTGGCGAGGAACAGCCCGCAGGGCACGCCGAATTGCGGCCATGACGCGATCAGGCCGCGGGAGCGATCGTTGCGCGCCCATTCCATCGACATCAGTACCGAGCCGCCCCATTCGCCGCCGACCCCGACGCCCTGGATGAAGCGCAGCACAGTGAGGATCACCGCGCCCCAGATACCGATGCTGGAATAGGTCGGCACCAACGCGACCGCCGCGGTCGCCAGTCCCATCAACAGCAGCGTCGCGATCAGCGTCGACTTGCGTCCGATGCGGTCGCCAAAGTGGCCGAAGATCGCGGCGCCGATCGGCCGCGCGATGAAGCCGACCGCATAGATGGCGAAAGCCTCCAGCGTGCCGACCCGGGGGTCGGAATTCGGAAAGAACAGCTTTGCGAACACCAGGCCGGTAATGGTGCTGTAGAGGAAGAAGTCATACCATTCGATCGCGGTCCCGACCGTGGAGGCGATGACCGCGCGGCGCATCTGGAGCTGATGTTCGGCTGGCGAGAGCTGGTTGGCGTCGAGGCCAGGGGTTAGGCCGAGTGTCGGGCCGAGCGTTACCATGGGAGCGTCTCCCTCGGACAAGCCCCCGGATGGATTTTGACCGTTTGGGTCGTTTGAACACAAACGACATCGCGCCCCGGAAAGTTCCAACGCAACGGAACGTGGAGGCTAGAACTTTAGTCGGCCGTGGCGACGATCGAAGCCATCGCCTGCCCACAGGTGGCGCGAAGGATCGCGCCACCTGATACGCCCCGCGGACTCTAGGCCTGATCGCTGCGCCGATACGGAACGTAGCGCGGCGTCCAGACCTTGGCCTGGATGCGCGCCTCGACCTGGTCGATCGGAATATCCTTGGCGAGCCCTTCCTTGTGCGCCTGCAGCGCGACCGCCAGCGCCACCGTCAGCGAGACATCACGCAGCGCGCTGACCGGCGGCAGCAGATTGTGCTTCGGGTTGTTGCGGGCCGGCGAGACGCTGGCCAGCGCCTTGGCGGCGGCCATGAACATCCCGTCGCTGACCCGGCTGGCGCCGACCGCGAGCGCGCCGACACCGACGCCCGGGAAGATGTAGGAATTGTTGGTCTGGTCGACCTTGAAGCGCGCGCCGTCGCGCGTGATCGGCGGGAACGGGCTGCCGACGCCGATCAGTGCCCGCCCTTCGGTCCACGCCTCGATATCGACCGGCGTCGCCTCCTCACGCGAGGTCGGGTTCGACAGCGGGAAGATCACTGGCCGCTTGTTGCACTCGGCCATCGCGCGGACGATCGGCTCGGAGAACGCACCAGCCTGGCCGGAGACGCCGATCAGCACGGTCGGCCTGGCGTTGCGCACGACGTCGAGCAGCGCGATCTTGTCGGGATGGTTGAGCTGCCAGCCCGCGATCGCCTGCTTGCTCTGGACAAACGGCAACTGGAACGGGGCGAGCCCGCTCATGCCCTCGAGCAGCAGTCCGTCGCGGTCGACCATGAAGAAGCGTTTCGCCGCCTCGCTCTCGGACAGGCCGGCATCGATCATCGCCGCGCGGATCAGGCTGGCGATGCCGCAGCCGGCGGAGCCCGCGCCGAACACCGCAACGCGCTGCTCGGTCAGCGGCACGCCGGTGACGTTGATCGCGGAGAGCAAGGCGCCGGTCGCGACCGCCGCGGTGCCCTGAATGTCGTCGTTGAAGGTCAGGAGCCGGTCGCGGTAGCGCTCGAGCATGCGCGTCGCGTTGTTCTTGGCAAAATCCTCCCATTGCAGCAGGACGCGCGGCCAGCGCTTCACCACCGCCGAGACGAACGCCTCGATGAAGTCGTCATAGGCCTGGCCGCGGACGCGCTCGTTGCGCCAGCCGATATAGAGCGGATCGGCCAGGCAGTCCGGATTGTCGGTGCCAACGTCGAGCAGGATCGGCAGCGTCGTCGCCGGATGCAGGCCGCCGCAGCCGGTGTAGAGCGCGAGCTTGCCGATCGGGATGCCCATGCCGCCGGCGCCCTGGTCGCCAAGACCGAGGATGCGCTCGCCGTCGGTCACCACGATCGCCTCGACATGATCGAAGCGCGGATGGGCGAAAATGCGGTCGATCCGGTGCTGGTGCGGAATGCTGAGGAACAGCCCGCGCGGCTTGCGAAACAGCCGACTGAATTTCTGGCAGCCCTCGCCGACGGTCGGCGTGTAGACGATCGGCAACAGCTCTTCCAGGTTGCCGACCAGGAGCGCGTAGAACAGCGTCTCGTTGGTGTCCTGCAGTTCGCGCAGGAAGGCATAGCGCTCAATGTCGGTCTCGTAGCCGCGCAACGCCTCGAGGCGGCGCGAAACCTGCTCGTCCAGCGTCAAGATATTGGGCGGCAGCAGGCCATGCAGGTCGAACGCCTCGCGCTCGGCCTCGGAGAACGCCGTGCCCTTGTTCAACTGCGGATCAGCCAACAGCTCGTAACCGCTCAGCGCAGTCGTCGCAAAAGCTCCAGTAGTCTCCGACATGGCAAGATCCCCTTCAATGCGAAACGCCTGATCGGACTCTATCACGCCCGTGTAACGGATCGGAGCGCGAAGGCACCGCGCCGCGCAAAGTTGAACGGCACCGGCGTGGCGTGCATCAGCCCGGTGGAGTTTCGGCCAGGCGGCCATCAGCGCTCATCCGGACTAAGGCAACGCGCTGCCGCTGCGCCTCCGGACAGACATCAACATACCTTGGTATGGCCTCTCTGATTCCTTGTGATGCCCTGTACCTACGCTCGTACAGTTGAGCGATGGCGGGCGATTTTTATACTCGCGGCCACTCCAACGGGCGACCAACGACTGCGGGCGCAAAAAGTGTTCCGAAATCTGTGATCGGGATCACTGCACCGAGGCGTGAAGCGCAGGATTATCGCGAGTAGCAGGTGTCGACTGGAACGCGGGTTCTCGAGGAACACTCACATGATCGTCAACATTCAGAAGCTGAACGGCCTGTGGCACCTCATCGTCGGGTCGTGCACGATCCGCACTCCGTTCCTGGAAACCCAGAACCGGGAGTGGGTCGTCGCCTATGCCCGGCGAGTCTACCCCGGCGCCAAGGTTTTCGAACGCGACTGATGCCGTTGCGCTTCACAGCTCACACCCAGACAAAAAGCCCCGGTTTGCTCCGGGGCTTTTGCGTTCAACGCGGCGCGGCCGCTGCCTTCACCGCAGCGCCGACACCACGATCAGGCCAAGGATCAGCGCAGTCACGGAATACTTCAGCGTGTAGTACACGTTCCGGTTCCACTCCTTGACCTTGCGGCTGGCGAGATGAACCTCGTAGAGCTTGCCGAACACCTTGTTCAGCGCGCCGACATGCTCGCCGTCGACGTTCTGGGTCGCCGACGCCTTGACGATGTTGTGGCTGACCCAGCGATTGATCCGGGTCATGAAGCCGTACTTCATCGGGCGCTCGACGTCGCAGAACAGGATGATGCGGTTGACGTCGGTCTTGTTCTCGGCGCTGTGGATGAAGGTCTCGTCGAACATGAAGGCTTCGCCGTCGCGCCAGACGCATTCGACGCCGTCGACCAGGATGCGGCACGCGTTCGAGTTCGGCGTCACCAGGCCAAGGTGATAGCGCAGCGAGCCGGCGAAGGGATCGCGATGCGCCCCGAGCTTGCCGCCGGGCGGCAGCATCGCAAACATCGCGCCGTGCACGTTCGGGATCGAGTTTAGCAGCTCCACCGTCTTCGGGCACAGCGTGCGCGCCGAGGGCAGGAAGTCGTCGTACCATTTCAGATAGAACCGCTTCCAACCGCTCTTGAAGAACGAATAGAAGCCCCAGTCGTTGTTCTTGGCCGCGGCGCGGATGAAGCCCTCGTCGAACAGGCGCGTCGCCTCGTCGCGGATCGTCTCCCAATTGTCGGAGAGCTTCTTGAGCTCAGGAAACTGCTCCACCGGAATCACCGGCGTGTTGGGCACGGCGGAGCCCGCATACATCAGCACGTTGTAGGGCGCGAGGTAGGTCGAGTGATCGCCGAGCTGGCGGGCGAAGCGCAGCCGTTGCTTGCCGCGGAAGTGGACGTAGAGCGTAGAGGCCACCAGCACGTAGAGAATGACGAGCTGCGGCGCAAAGAGTTGTCTCAACATGGTCCGTCTATGATCGCAGCGCGCCGATGCTCTCCATGCACCGCCCCGTAGCAGCCTGGACCCTCGATGGGCGGCTTAGCCCGGGCGGCGAAGCGCAACGCCCACCGCGAAAACTCCCCTTGTTTCATCCTGACTTGGCACTGCGGCGATATCCGACGTGGGCCGGAAGCCCGCCGCGGTGTCGCCCGGCAGAACGATGTAAGCGTTCGCTCATCGATTTGAAGCGCCGCGCCATTGCAGGATCAACCCTGTGGCATCGAGGACACATTATTCGCCATTGACAAACTGATTAGATAATACCTAATTCCGCGACCCGCCAAAGAACGGGGACATCCAAGAGGAAATCCAGCAGGAGGAATGATGAGACACGTTTTGGCGGCGGCCATGATCGCGGCGATGACGACGGCCGCGCACGCCCAGGTTTCCGATGACGTCGTGCGCATCGGGGTGCTGACCGACCTGTCGAGCTGGGGGCGCGACAACTCCGGTCCAGGCTCGGTCGAAGCCGCCAAGATGGCGGTCGAGGAATTCGGCCCCACCGTGCTCGGCAAGCCGATCGAGATCATCTCGGCCGACCATCAGATGAAGACCGATGTCGGCGTCCAGATCGTGCGCGGCTGGTTCGACAACGGCAAGGTCGACGCCGTCGTCGACATTCCTAACTCCGGCATTGCGATCGCCGTGCACAACATGGTGCGCGAGCGCAACAAGATCGCGCTGCTGTCCGGACCCGGCGCGAGCTCGCTGACCGACGAGCTGTGCAGCCCCAACACCGTGCACTTCACCTACGACACCTATGCGCTGTCGAAGGTCACAGCGTCGGCCGTGATCGCGGAAGGCGGCAAGTCCTGGTATTTCATCACCGCGGACTATGCCTTCGGCCAGCAGCTCGAGAAGGATGCGACGCGCTTCATCAACGAGATGGGCGGCAAGGTGCTCGGCAGCGTGCGGCACCCGACCAACACCGCCGACTTCTCCTCCTTTGCGTTGCAGGCGCAGAGCTCGAAGGCGGACGTGGTGGCGTTCGCCAATGCCGGCCAGGACACCGACAATTCGATCAAGCAGTCCGGCGAGTTCGGCCTCGTGCAGGGCGGCCAGAAGCTGGTCGGCCTCCTGATGTTCGACACCGACGTGCATGCGATCGGGCTCAACGCCGCGCAAGGCACCTACATGACGACGGCGTCCTACTGGAACATGGACGAGAAGACCCGTGCCTGGTCGAAGAAATTCCACGCCCGCACCAACGTGATGCCGACCATGATCCAGACCGGTGTGTATGGCTCGGTGCTGCATTATCTCAAGGCGATCCAGACCGCCGGCACCGATGATCCGAAAGCGGTGATGGCCAAGATGCGCGAGCTGCCGATCGAGGACACCTTCGTGCATGGCGGCAAGCTGCGCGAGGACGGCCGTGTCATCCGCGACATGTATCTGGCGAAGGTGAAGAAGCCCTCGGAATCCAAGGAGCCGTGGGACTATCTCGACATCATCAAGACGGTGAAGGGCGAGGACGCCTATCGTCCGGTGTCAGAGTCCAAGTGCCCGCTGCTCAAGAAATAGGATCGATCGCGTGGCCAACGAAGAAACGTATGACTGCGACGCGCTCGTCGTCGGCTCCGGTTGCGCCGGGCTGTCGGCAGCGGTCACCGCCGGCCATCACGGCCTGAAGGTCCTGGTGGTCGAGAAGGAGCCGCGCTTCGGCGGCACCACCGCGCGCTCCGGCGGCTGGCTGTGGATTCCCGGTACCTCGCTGGCCAAGGCCTGGGGCATCGAGGAGAGCCCTGATCAGGCAAAAACCTATCTGCGCCATGAAGCCGGCAACAGCTTCGACGCGGCGCGCGTCGATGCGTTCCTGACCGAAGGGCCGAAGGCGGTCGACTTCTTCACGACCAGGACCGCCGTGCGCTTCGACATGCCGCTGACCTTCCCAGACTATCATGCCGAAGCGCCCGGCGGCGCGCAGGGCGGCCGCTCGATGGTGACGCGGCCGTTCGACGGCCACGAGCTCGGCGATGCCCTCAAAAATCTCGGCAGCCCCCTGCCCGAACTCACCGTGTTCGGCATGATGCTCGGCTCCGGCAGGGAGATCGTCCACTTCATGCGCGCGACGCGGTCGCTGACCTCGGCGGCCTATGTCGCCAAGCGGCTGTCGAAGCACGCGATCGACGTGATGCGCAACGGCCGCGGCATGACGCTGACCAACGGCAATGCGCTGGCCGGCCGGCTGGCGAAATCCGCTTTCGACTTGAATATCCCGCTCTGGCTCAATTCGCCGGTGCGCCAGTTGATCGTCGAGAACGGCGTGGTGCGCGGCGCGGTGATCGCGCGCGAAGGCCGCACCATCCGCGTCAACGCCAAGCGCGGCGTCGTGCTCGCGTGCGGCGGCTTCCCGCATGACGTCGCGCGGCGCCAGAAGATGTTTCCGCATGCGCCGACCGGAAAGGAGCATTATTCGCCGGGGCCTGTCGGCAACACCGGCGACGGCCTGCGGCTCGCGGAATCGGCCGGCGGCCGTATCGAGGACTCTCTGCCGAATGCCGCGGCCTGGGTGCCGGTCTCGGTCACGACGCGGAAGGACGGCTCGAAGGGCGTGATGCCGCATTTCATCGACCGCGCCAAACCCGGCGTGATCGCGGTGATGCGCGACGGCAAGCGCTTTGCAAATGAAGGCAATTCCTACCACGACTTCGTGCAGGCGATGATCAAGGCAGCGAAGCCCGGCGAGGAGATCGCGGCCTATCTCGTCTGCGATCACGAGACGCTGCGCAAATATGGACTCGGCTGCGTGCCGCCGCGCCCGATGCCGCTCGGCCATCACTTGAAGACCGGCTATCTCAAGCGCGGCGCGACGCTGTCCGAGCTTGCCGCGCAGGCCGGCATCGATGCGAAAGCGCTCGAGGCGACCGTTGCGGCGTTCAACACGACCGCGGCGGAGGGCCGCGACCCTGCCTTCGGCAAGGGCTCGCGCGCCTACAACCGCTATCAGGGCGATGCGCTGCACGGCCCCAATCCGTGCATCGCGCCGATCCAGCACGGGCCGTTCTACGCCATCAAGATGGTGGTCGGCGATCTCGGCACCTATGCCGGCATCCGGACCGACGCCAATGCCCGCGCGCTCGACGCCGACGGCCAGCCGATTGCGGGCCTCTATGCCGCCGGCAACGACATGGCGAGCATCATGGGCGGGAACTATCCCGGCGCCGGCATCACGCTCGGCCCCGCGCTGACCTTCGGCTACATCGCCGGCAAGCACATCGCCGGCGCAACAGAAGAAAGAAGCGCGGCATGAGCACGATGGCGACCCTGCTCGCAGGCAAGCGCGCATTGGTGACCGGCGCTGCGCACGGCAACGGCCGCGCCATCGCGCTTGGCCTCGCGGCGCATGGCGCCGACGTCGTAGTCGCCGACATCGATCGCGTGGGCGCCGAGCAGACCGCAGGCGATATTCGCCAGCGCGGCCACACCGCCTGGTCGTTCGAGCTCGACGTGACCGATGCCGAGGCATGCACCGCCCTGGCGCAGAGAATAGCGCGCGAGGTCGGACCGATCGCGATCCTGGTCAACAATGCCGGCATCATCATCCGTGAGGGCATCTCTTCGCCGCGCGCGCACGACAATTGGCGGCGGGTGCTCGACGTCAACCTGACCGGCACCTTCAACGTCACGCATGCGTTCCTGCCGGCGTTGCGCGAGACACGCGGCGCGATCATCAATCTCGGCTCGATCGCCTCTTTCCTCGGCGTTGCCGATACGCTGGGCTACGCGCCGTCCAAGGGCGGCGTGAAGCTCCTCACCCAGGCGCTCGCCCGCGAGCTTGCCGCCGACGGCATTCGCGTCAATGCGATCGCGCCCGGCGTGATCGAAACGGCGATGACCGAAGCGACCCGCAACGACCCTGCCCGGCTCGCCGGCTTTCTGGGCCGCACGCCGCTCGGCCGTGTCGGACAGCCGGAGGAGCTGGTCGGTCCGGTGGTGTTCCTGGCGTCGGAGCTGGCATCTTATGTGAACGGCGTGACCATGCCGGTCGACGGAGGGTTTCTCGCCGTATAAGCACGTTGTCGAAGAACTGACGGGGCGACATGACGAGAGAAAGCCGCGGCATACAGTCGATCGAGGTCGGCGGAGAATTGCTCCGCGCGCTCGCCCGCAGCGGCGAACCGATGATGCTGCGCGATCTCGCCCGCGAAGCCGGCATGCCGCCGGCCAAGGCGCATCC
Source organism: Bradyrhizobium altum (assembly GCF_020889705.1). GTDB lineage: Bacteria > Pseudomonadota > Alphaproteobacteria > Rhizobiales > Xanthobacteraceae > Bradyrhizobium > Bradyrhizobium altum. Next base: position 16,863 of record NZ_JACMYP010000187.1, read on the forward strand.
CTATCTCGTCAGCTTTTCCCGCATCGGCCTGATCGAGCAGGACGAGACCACCGGCCGCTATGAGATCGGGGCGCTCGCGCTCGAGCTCGGCCTGATCAGCCTGCGCCGGCTCTCCGCCGTGCGGATCGCGACGCCGCGGATCGCCGCGCTCGCCGACAGCATCAATCATGCGGTGTCGCTGTCGGTCTGGGGCACCCACGGGGCGACTGTGGTGCGGCTCGAGGAGCCGAGCCATCCCGTGCATATCGCGATGCGCGTCGGATCGGTGGTGGCACTGCTCGAAACGGCGACCGGCCGCGCCTTCGCCGCCTTCATGCCGCCGAATGCCGTCAAGACGGCGCTCGAGAGCGGCCTCGACCGCCTCGGCGTCGGCTACAATCCGAAACGCGAGACCATCACCGCGAAGACCACGGAGATGCTTGCCGAAGTTCAGAGCCGCGGGCTCGCGCGCGCGATCGGCGATCCCCTCCCCGGCGTCAACGCCTTCGCCGCCCCGGTGTTCGATCACGCCGGCCACGTCGCTTTGGTCATCACTGCGATGGGCCCGGAAGGCACCTTCGACGCCGGCTGGGACAGCGCGATCGCAACCGCGCTGCGTGATTGCGCGAGCGACATCTCGCGGCAACTCGGGCACGGCACGGTGCGGGCGTCGGGGTGATGCTCCAGCTTTTCCGCCGTCATTCCCCGGTGCGAACGCGAAGCTGCGTCCCAGCCCACATCTGTCATCGCCCGGCTCGATGTTTAGACGGGACAGATCGCTGACAGGTGTTCGGAGACATAGCTGACACGTCAAAATTGGCAGGATTGGTCGATTCGGGAGGCCGTCCATGCCGTGGAACGAGGTGTCGGTGATGGATCAGCGACGAGAGTTTGTGCGGCTTGCTCTGCAGGAAGGAGCTAACCGGCGAGAGCTGTGCCGGCGATTCGGGATCAGTCCTGATGTCGGCTACAAGTGGCTGAAGCGGTGGCAGGCTGGCGATCGGGAACTGGCGGATCGGTCTCGTCGTCCGAAGTCGATGCCCAAGCGTAGCAGCGCTTTGGTGGAAGCGCAGGTGGTGGCGGTCCGCGACAAGCATCCGGCCTGGGGAGCGCGCAAGATCGCCCATTGCCTGAAGCGGGATGGGCAGGTTGTGCCGGTGGTTTCCACGG
>NZ_JACMYP010000188.1 GCF_020889705.1 Bradyrhizobium altum
CGCTCGCGCTGATACAGCGCCACCGCGACGGCCGCGAACAGCGAAACGCCCGACGGGTGATCGCCCATGCCGGCGAGCGCCCGCGCCGGCGGCGTGCTGGCGTCGCTTCGCACCATGTCCATCAGGCCTGAACGCGCCCAGTAGGCAGTGACATCGAAGCCCGGCTTTCCGGCCTCGTCGCCCGTTTCGCCATAGCCGGTGAAGGATGCGTAGATCAGCCGATCATTCGCCGCGGCAAGCCGCTCGTAGCTGATCGCGAGCTTCCTGCGGACGGCGAGCGGATAATTGGTGATGAACACATCGGCCGTGGAGGCCAGGCGATGCAGCACCGCCTGGCCCTCGGGCTTCGATAGATCGAGTGCAAGGCCGCGCTTGTTGCGGTTATCGAGCAACCAGCCATAGGGTTGGTCGGATCTCGGCATGCCCGGCAACTTCGGCACCTGACGGAACGCGTCGCCTGCGCCGGGCGGCTCGATCTTGATCACGTCGGCGCCGAAGTCTCCCAACAGTGTCGCGGCGGTTGGCGCGGCGATGAAGCTGCCGCAGTCGATGACCTTCAATCCCTCGAAGATGCTCATGAGCGTCCGTCTCCGCTTGATGCCCGAGGATTACCCCAGGCGCGTCTGGATTCCGAAAGATGGCGACCGCCTGTGTTTGCAAGCGCGCGAGCCGACTATGTGCGATCCCTGCCGTTGCGTGCCGCTAGCACGTGCAACAGCGCCACCTGCGTGTCGTCGCGTTCGCGCTCCATCCGCGGGATCGGCGTCCTGCCGAAAGACGCCGCAGCCTGGTCGATGATCCTGCGCTGTAGCGCATCATCGAGATCGACCTGCGGAATCACCTTGAACGACGCGGCCATGTTCTTGCCGAGGTGCTGGAAGAACGATTCGAGTCCCTTCGGTCCGCCGCCCATGTGGAACGAGCTGAACGGCCCGTTCACGGCCCAGCGCAACCCGATCGAGCTGGTGACGATGTCGTCCAACTCGTCGACCGTCACGACGCCTTCCTGCACGAGATAGCAGGCCTCGCGCATGATCGCGCGCTGTAGCCGGTTGGCGACAAAGCCCTGAATCTCCTTTTTGAGCACCCGCGGCACCTTGCCGAGCGCCTCGTAGAACGCCACGGCGTCGGCGGTCGCCTGCGGATCGGTTTGCTCGCCGGGAACGACCTCGACGAGCGGGATCAGATGCGGCGGGTTGAAGGGATGGCCGACGAGCAGCCGGCTGGCATCCTTCATCTCTCGCGCCTGCTCGGTGGCCGGCCGCGCCGAGCTCGAGGACAACAGCAACGCATGCCTCGGCACCGCTGCCTCGATCCGTGCCCAGAGTTGCTGTTTCCATTCGGGTTTCTCCGGGCCGTTCTCCTGCACGAGGTCGGCGCCGGCGACGGCGCGCGCGAGATCCGGCTCGAAGCGCAGGTTGCGCTCCAACCCCTCATGCGGCAGGCCGAGCTTCAGCAACGTCGGCGCGATCTTGATCAGGGCATCCTTGGTCGCGGCCTCGATGCCGGGCTGCGGATCGTTGATCACGACATTGAGCCCGTGCGCGAGAAACAGCGCCGCCCAGGAGGAGCCGATGATGCCGGCCCCGATGACGCACACATTGCGATAGCGGTTGAGCGCCGCGGCGCGATCTGCGGATGATGGCATGGCTTTCTCCGACGTGTCCGCTCAGCGCGGCTGATCGAGATAGTTGTGGCAGCACTTGGCGCGGGACAGCGTCAAGTCGGTCATGATGTGGCTGCACGCGACGATCTCGCGCACCGGAAAATCGGCCATCGGGGCCAATGCGTGGGCGAACAGCTCCAGCCGGGCCGGGCCGGTCCAGGCGCCCTTGACGGTGATGTCGGTGATCTCGGAGCGCAGCAGCTCGCAGATGCGCGGCTCGCCCGCCGGCTTCGGACTGTCATAGGTCCACAGGATCTTCAGCATGAAGGTCGGTACGCAGATCTCGGCCTTTGCCTTCTCGAGGTCCAGCGCGCGGTGCTTGTAACCCATCGTCGCGGTGGCCACGCGCAGGCTGCCATAATCCATTGTACCGACCAGCGTATCGGAATCGATATAGAGCTTCGGCTTGCCGATCACCTTGGGATAGCCGCTGATTTCGCGGCCGGACGCCAGCGCCGGCAAGCTATCGAGGTACATCGCGTGAAGGTACTCACCCTTTTCGTCGCCAAAGCGCACCTGGACGGCCTGGCCGCATTCGGTGTAGTCGCCGAGACCGGAGGTGTCGGGCATCCGCATGATTTCCCAGCGGACCAGCGGATCGTCGATCTCCAGCGGCTCGGGAACGACGGCGCGCAACGCCTCGATGTCGGTGCGATACAGGATGTTGAGGTATTCGCGGTTGGTGAAGCGAAACGGCCCGCGGGGAAATGCCGGGGCGCCGATTGGCGTCGTCAGCTGCTTGAGAATGTCCTCCCGTCGCATCCGCTCCTCCCTTGATAGCGCTTGCCGTGGTCCGTGCGGGCCTCCGGCTGCGTGCCGGTTGTCGAGCAAGGCATCGCGAGCCTAGCGATCTCGCGAGGCGGAGAAAGGTGCGATTGGACCGCCGACCGGGTGACTTCCGGACGCGGAATGCGGCGCGCGCAGCGCGCGGGTACCCGATCATTGCGTCGCCTACGTGATCGGGCTTACGTTTGGAGCGGTAGATCAATCGTAGAGCGGGAACGCGCGGAATGCGAGGGACATGCGATCGGAATGACTAGGCAAGACTCGCACGCAAGCCAATCGCCGAGCCGAATGCTGCCCAGCTTCGCGCAGCGAATATTCCCGCCGCATTCGATCGCGGCCATCGCGGCCGAGCTTCGCGAGCAGGGTGTTGATCCATCTGAGGTTCTCGATGGCACCGGGCTTGTGATCGGCCAGCTCGAGTCCCATACGACGCGAATATCCTATCGGCAGCTCGACACGGTGATCCGCAATGCGCTGCGGCTGGCAAGGGACCCCGCCATCGCGCTGCGCTCCGGAGCGCGAATGCATGTTACCGCCTATGGCATGTACGGATACGCGCTGCTGAGCAGTGCAACGCATGCGGCGGCCCGCGACTTCGCAGCGCGATACATCCGCGTGGTGGGTCCGTTCTGCGATTTCGGCCTCTCCTGTGATGGTGAGACGGTGGTGGCGACGTTCCAGCCCATGCACTGGCCGAATCCGACCGAGAGTGTGCATCGCTTCGCGGTGGAGTTCGCACTGGCCGCGCATCTGACGACCATTCGCGACCGCTCCGGTCAGGGCTTCGGGTTCTCGCGCGTGCTGCTCGACTATGCACCGCCGCCATCCACAGCGGCGTATCGTGATCTTTTCGGGTGTCCGGTCCTGTTCAATCAGCATCACTGTGGATACGAATACGTACGCAATGACGGCCCGCGGGCGCTGGCAAATCCGCGTACCCACGCCATGGCGCGGGAGATGTGCGAGGAGATCCTCGGCGAGGTGAACCGCGCCGGTGGCGTTGCTGCCGATATCCGCCGGATACTGATCGAGCAGCCGGGCAGTTATCCAAGTATCGAGGCGATTGCCGAGCAGCTCGACATCTATCCCCGCGCGCTGCGGCGCAGGCTCGAGGCGGAGGGAACCTCATATCGCGGCCTGCTTGCGGAGGTGCGCATGCGGCTCGCGATCGAGTATCTGCGCAAGACGCGCATGACCAATGAGGAGATCGCGAGCCGCCTCGGCTACAGCGACGCGGCCAACTTCCGTCACGCCTTTTCGCGCTGGACCGGCAGGAATCCATCCGAGTTCCGGGGCGACGAGGTCTTTAGACCCCGAGATATCCAAGAGGCGCTTCGCCGGCTCTGTCCGTAGTTCACCGGCAAATTGGTTCAATCGAACCTTTTGTGCGGCCGAAGCGCGCTTAAGCTCGGCGCCGTGGTTGCGCTCGCGATCGCGTTCTCCCAACCTGGACCGCCCTCCCTCGGCGGTCTTTCTTTTGGCCGGTCTTGTCCGGAACTCACCCCCAAACGCGACCAATCGAACCTTCCGTTGCCTGGCCCGGCTTACTACCTTCCCGGATTGCGGGACCGGAAACGGGCGCGCAAGGCGGACGAGGAAGCTCGTGTATCACCCGTCACCAAATCTCTTGCAGTGTCTCTATTCGCCGCAACGGATCGCTGCGGTGGTGGACGTCCTGGCCGAGGACGGGATCTCCGCGTCGCGCGCGCTCGGCGGGGCCAATTTGACGAGTGCCGACCTGAGGGATTCGTCGGTGCGTGTCTCCTATCGGCAGGTCGCGACGGTCTTTCGCAATGCGATGCGGCTGTCGCGGGATCCGTCGGTCGCGTTTCGCGCCGGAGAACGAATGCATGTCATGGCTTACGGCATGTATGGCTATGCCATGCTGAGCAGCCGGACCGGAGCCGAAGTCATCGACTTCGCGGCCAAGTATGGTCGCATCCTCGGAACGGTCGCCGACATCGACCTTGCCCGCAAGGACGATACGGTGAGCTGTCTGCTCGAGCCTCTGCTCTCACGCGATCCGGCCGATGACGTCTATCGGTTCGCGCTTGAATTCGCCTTTGCGGCCTATCAGACGCTGAGCCGTGACGTCTATGGCAGCTCGTTCCGTTTCTCGAAGCTGAGCGCCGCCTATGCGCCGCCGCCGCATGCTGGGATCTACGAACGCATCTTCCAGTGTCCGGTCGAGTTCGATCAGTGCAGGAACGCGCTGGAATTCGACGCGGCCTGGATCGACCGTCCGGCGGTCTGCCCCGACGAGATGACCAGGGCGATGGCAGGCCGATTCTATGATCAGCTTTTCGATCATGTCGCGCGGGGCGACGGCCTCGCCGCCGACATCCGGCGACGGCTCGTCGAGCATCCCGGCCGCTTTCCGAGCATCGAGGCAATGGCGGCGGAGCTCATGATTCATCCGCGGACGTTCCGCCGCAGGCTGCAGCTGCAGCGGAAAACCTACCGGCAGATCGTCTCCGAGGTCCGTATGCAGCTCGCCGTCGGCTATCTGCGCAACACGCAAATGACCAATGACGAGATCGCCGCGCGGCTCGACTACAGCGACGCGGCGAACTTCCGCCACGCTTTTGTCCGCTGGACCGGCAAGAGCCCTTCGGACTTTCGCGGTCGCCGGGCATCAAGCATCGCAGCAGGGGCGCAAGATTTATTGGCGGATGTCCCAAACTAACCGGTCAAGCGGGCCAATTGCACCTTTTACGGGTCTGACCTGCCCGATAGCGTTTTGAGACCAAGAGGATGCGCGGTTGCGCGAACGGGTCCGCACGGGGCCGCTCGCGGAGCGAGGCAGCAATCATAAAATGTCGGGTCGTGCGGGACACGCTGCATGATTCGGGAGGGGACATTCTGCATGAATACGGTCGTCGACCGCTCTGCGCCGCCGTCGCAATTGCTGCTCGCGCTCGAGGTGCGTGGGATCTGGGAGCTGCAGGCGTTCTTCGCAAGCTACCCGCTGCTTCGCCGCGCGCCGCGCGGCGACGGACATCCGGTCCTCGTATTGCCGGGGCTCTCCGCCAGCGATATCTCGACGCGACCGTTGCGCGCCTACCTGAAGGCGCAAGGCTACGCGGTACATGGCTGGAAGCTTGGACCCAATCGCGGACCGCGTCCCGGCGTCGAGGCCGCCATGGACGCAAGGCTGGCGGAGCTCGCCGAGCGATACAAGCGCAAGGTCAGCCTGATCGGCTGGAGCCTTGGCGGCGTCTTTGCCCGCGAGATTGCACGGCGCGCACCCGATCTGGTCCGCCAGGTGATCACGCTTGGCAGCCCGTTCGCCAACGAGCCGAAGGCAAGCAATGCGTGGCGTCTCTACGAGATCCTGAGCGAGCGCCAGGTCGACGACTGGCCCGACAGGGACATGATGAAGTTGCCGCCGCCGGTACCGAGCACGGCGATCTACTCACGCACCGACGGCATCGTCTCGTGGTGGGGTTGCCGCGAGCAGCATGCCGACCGGACGCAGAACATCGAGGTCGAAGGCAGTCATTGCGGGCTCGGACACAATCCGGCCGTGCTCTATGCGATCGCGGACCGCCTCGCGCTCGGGGAGGAAGAATGGTCGCCATTCGACCGCAGCGGTCTCCGCGGCATGGTTTACCCCGATCCGGATCGAGCCGATGACAGCGTCGCCTTGTTTCGGCCGCGCTGGCCGGCGGCCTGACGCGTAGTCCAAGGGTCGGCGTTTCGCCGCCGCCAGCCAAGCACCAGAAGGAGGACGTCGATGGGGACCGATGACAGGCAATCCGACGCAGGTGGCACGGGCGCGATGCCGTGGCTCGGGGATCTGAAGAAAATGGCCGAGAAGTTCGCGCTGCCCGGGTTCGATATGGCCGCGTTGGTCGAGTGGCAGCGCAAGGACATGGAAGCGTTGGTGGAGGCGAACCGGCAGGCCTACGAAGGTATCCAGGCGCTGGTCAGCCGGCGCAACGAGATCCTGCAGGAGACGCTCGCGCAGTGGCAGGCGGCGATGAAGGGCTTCGCGAGCGGTGAAGCCATGACGAAGCAGACGGAGACCGCCAGACAGCAGGTCGAGAAGGCGGTCGCGGATTTCCGCGAGCTGTCGCAGCTGGAGGCGCAGGCGCGCAACAACGCCTGGATGGTGATGCAGGAGCGCATGCAGGAGAACCTTACGAACCTTCAGAAGCTGTTGCAGCCGAAGTAGTGCTGCGCGTGTGAGGCGCCAACCATCGGGGGAAAGCCATGAGTCTGGCCAAGTTGCAGGACTTGACGGGTCGCGTCGCGCTCGTCACGGGCGGATCGCGAGGTCTCGGTCTTCAGATCGCCGAGGTGCTGGGCGAACTCGGCGCCAAGGTCGCGATCACCGCGCGCAAGCGAGATGAGCTTGATGCCGCGGCTGCTCACCTCAAAGGGCTTGGCATCGAGGCGCTTCCGGTGGTTTGCGACATGGGCAGGCTGGAGACAATCGCGCCGATGATCGAGCAGGTCGTGGCCGCGCTGGGCCCGGTCGACATCCTCGTCAACAATGCCGGTACTTCGTGGGGTGCCGCCACGATCGAGCATACCCTCGACGGCTGGAACAAGGTGATCAACCTGAATGTAACTGCGATCTTCATCGCCACCCAGGAGGTCGGCCGCCGCTGCATGGTGCCGCGGCGGAGCGGTAAGGTGATCAACATCGCGTCGATCCAGGGCCTTACCGGCTGCTATCCGGAAGGCACGCCGACGCTGGCCTACAACACGAGCAAAGGCGCGGTCGTCAACCTGACCCGCACGCTCGCCAATGAATGGGCGCCGCTCGGCATCAACGTCAACGCGATCGCGCCGGGCTATTTCCCGACCAAGATGACCGCGCAGCTCGACCAGAGCGCGACCGCGCATATGGCGCCGATGAATCGCGAGGGGGCCCCGAAGACCTCAAGGGCGTCGCCGCGCTCCTCGCCTCCGATGCCTGTGCATTCATCACCGGCCAGACCATCGCGGTCGACGGCGGCGTGACCGCCGTCTGATCCGAGAGACCATGGAAGGGAGAGATCTCATGAACGACATGCCCTGGATCCGATCCTATCCCGACGGCGTGCGCTGGGACATCGAGATCGCTGCCGGACCCGTGCAGAAGATATTGGGCGATGCCGTTGCCAAATGGCCGGATCGTCCCGCGATCGATTTCATGGGTAAGCGGATCACTTATGCCGAGCTCGGGCGGCTCACCGATCGCGTGGCCAAGGGCCTGCAGCTCCTCGGCGTGAAGCCGGGCGTTCATGTCGGCCTCTATCTGCCCAACACGCCGCACTACATCATCTCGTTTTTCGGCATCCTCAAGGCAGGCGGCACGGCGGTCAACTACTCGCCACTAGACGCCGCCAAGGTGCTCGAACACAAGATCGAGGACAGCAAGACCGATATCCTGATCACGCTCGACATGGTTTCGCTCTATCCGCAGATGGCGGCGATGCTGGGCAAGACAAGATTGAAGAAGCTGGTGGTCGGCTCGCTTGGCGAGATCACGGCCGATCCCGACACCGTCGTCAACGAGATGAAGGCGGCCAAGCAGCTGAGCGAAGTCGCCTGGGATGATCATCACATCAGCTTCGGCCAGCTGACCCATAATGATGGCGCCTACCGGGCCTATCCGATCGATGATCCGCGCGAGACGATCGCCGTGCTGCAATACACCGGCGGGACGACAGGGTTGCCGAAGGGGGCGATGCTCACCCACGCCAACCTGACCAGCGCGTGCCAGCAGTACCGGGCGACCACGGCCGGCTCGCCGCCGGTGCTGGTCGATGGGCAAGAGCGCTTCCTGGCCGTCTTGCCACCGTTCCACATCTACGCGCTTTCCGTGAACGTACTGTTCGGCGTCTTGATGGGCGCGGAGATCATCCAGCACGTCCGTTTCGATCCGAAAGCCGCGCTCGAGGAAATCTCGACGAAGTCGGTCAGTGTCTTCTGCGGGGTGCCGACCATGTTCACCGCGCTGATCAACCATCCGGAGACGCCGAAGCACAGCCTGCGCGCGTTGAAATACTGCGGATCCGGCGGCGCGCCGTTGCCGCTCGAGGTCGCGCGGCAATTCGCCTCGATCACCGGCTGCAATTTGAGTGAAGGCTGGGCATGACCGAGACCTCGCCGAGCGGCACCTACACGCCGGCGCAGCATGGGGCCATGCGCAAGGCCGGCTCCTGCGGCATGCCGATGCCCGGCATCGTCATCAAGTTCCTCAATGTCGACGATGGCAGCGGATACGTCCCGCTCGGCGAGCGCGGCGAGATCTGCATCAAGGGCCCGAATGTCATGAAGGGCTACTGGAATAAGCCGGACGCCACGGCCGAAGTGACGACCGCAGACGGCTACCTGCGCACGGGCGACGTCGGCTACATGGATGAGGATGGCTTCATCTTCATCGTGGACCGCACCAAGGACATGCTTCTGTGCAGCGGATTCAACGTGTATCCGCGCGTCCTCGAAGAGGCGATCTACAAGTATCCGGCGGTCGAGGAGGTCGCCGTGATCGGCATCCGCGACGAGTATCGCGGCCAGTCGCCGAAGGCGTTCATCAAGCTGAAGGCGGATGCCAAGCCGTTCAAGCTCGAAGAGCTGCAGGCGTTTCTGAAGGACAAGCTCGGCAAGCACGAGATGGTGCAGGCGCTCGAGATCCGCGCCGAACTGCCGAAGACCGCGGTCGGGAAGCTTTCGAAGAAGGAGCTGTACGACGAGGAAGAGCGCGCCGCCCGGACGCAGGCCTGAGAGCGCCTGCGTGAATCGGGATCGGTAGCGGCGGAGAGGTGTCAGGCCCGACCGCAATGCAATGACCGTGACGCGCGAGATATCGGCATACGGTCATCAAGACGGCGATCGCCGCCACAACGTCATGGGAGGGAAGAATGGATCAACTCAGCAGCATGGATGCATCGTTCCTGCATCTCGAAACGCCGGAGACGCCGATGCATGTCGGCAGCCTCATGATCTTCGATCTCCCAGAGGGCTATCAGGGCGATTACTACGAGGATGTCAAGGAGATGCTCGGCAAGCGTCTCCATCTCTCGGCATTGCTGAATCGCAAACTGGCGCAGATGCCCTTCCAGCTGGCGGAACCGGTCTGGATCGAGGACGATGATATCGAGCTCGATTATCATGTGCGGACCGTCACCTTGCGGCGGCCAGGCACCATGGCGCAGCTCGAGCAACTGGTTGCGCGATTGCACGCCTCGCTGCTCGACCGTAGCCGTCCGCTGTGGGAGATGTATGTCATCGATGGCCTCGAGAACGGCCAGGTCGCGTTCTACACCAAGGCGCATCACAGCGGCGTCGACGGCAAGGCCGGAGTCGAACTCGCCAAGGTGCTCTATGATGTCTCGCCCAAGATGCGCGAGGTGCCGCCGCCACGGCGCAAGCGCGCCGCCGTGCAATACCAACTCGGCGTGACCGAGCTCTTGCAGGCGGCGGCCAACAACGCGGCCCAGCAATATCGCAAGCTCGCGGAGCTCCTGCCGACGGCGGCCAAGGCGCTCGGCACGGCCGCGAGCGTGGTGGCCAGCCAGCGGTCGCAGAAGGGGGAGCGCTCGCTCAGCCTCGGGTTGGCCCCGAAGACGGTGTTCAACGACTCCATCACCAATCAGCGCTCCTACAGCACGATGTCGTTGCCGCTTGCCGACATCAAGGTCCTGGGCAAGCGTGTCGGCGGCACCGTCAACACCATCGTCATGGCGATGTGCAGCATCGCGCTGCAACGCTTCCTCGCCGAGCGCGGCCTGCTGCCCAAGGAGGCCCTGATCGCGATGGTGCCGGTTAGCCTGCGTGCCGAAGGCGACAAGGCGATGAACAACCAGGTTTCGGCGGTGCGCGTCGACCTGGCGACCGATATCGATGACCTGCCGACCCGCTTCAAGGCGATCCATGCGTCATCCGAGGCGGCCAAGGCGGTGGTGCGCGAACTCAAGCCGGTGCTCGGTGTCGATGTGCCGATCACGGGTTCGCCGTGGCTGATGACCGGGCTCGCCTCACTGCTTGGGCGCTCCAACCTCGCCAGCCGCATGCCGGCAGCGGGCAATGTGCTGATCTCCAATGTGCCGGGACCGGGGCAGAATCTCTACATGGCCGGCGCACGGATGGTGCATTATTTCCCGGTCTCGATCCCCTATCACGGCAGCGCGCTGAACATCACGGTGCACAGCTATGCGGGCCTGCTTGAGTTCGGTCTGACCGCATGCCGGCGTGTCCTCACGCAGGACGAGTCCTACGAGATGATCGAGCATCTCCGGGCGGCCTTGCGCGCGATCGAAGCCTTGCCGCCGGTCGAGGCCGAGATCGTCGAGCTGACGACGCAGGCTGCGGCTCAATCGAAGGCGGCCGCGGCGTCGGTGACGGTGATCCAGGCAGACGAGGTGCCGCCGGCTGCCGCAAACGACAAGGCGAGCCGGGCCAGCTAGGCGCCCGGGCCTTCAACGCTTCACATCGCCGGAACTGGGGACGCCAACGCGGTCTCTCGCTCGGCGTCGGAATCAAAAGAACATTGGAGGACACCAGGATGCACCCACCCGCCGCAAAGGGATCTCTGTCGGCATTGGAAAGCCCGGCGCACAAATCCCTGTTCTCGAAGATCGATTGGCGCCTGATCCCGCTTTTGTTGATCGCCTATATGATCGCCTATCTCGACCGCATCAATATCGGCTACGCACAGCTGCAGATGAAGCAGACGCTGCCGTTTGACGATGCGGTCTACGGTCTCGGCGCAGGCATCTTCTTCGTCGGATATTTCCTCTTCGAGGTGCCGAGCAACCTGCTCCTGGAGCGGATCGGCGCGCGCAAGACCCTGCTGCGCATCATGGTGCTATGGGGGCTCGCGGCAGCCGCCATGATGTTCGTGTCGACACCGTTCCAGTTCTATCTCGTCCGGTTCCTGCTCGGTGTGTTCGAGGCCGGCTTCTTTCCCGGCGTGATCCTGTACTTCACCTATTGGTATCCGTCGGCGCGGCGCGGACAGGTGATCGCCACCTTCATGTCGGCGACGACGATCGTGTCTGTGATCGCCGGCCCGCTGTGCGGCTCGATCCTGAAATACCTCGACGGTGCCGGCGGCCTTCACGGCTGGCAATGGTTGTTCCTCGTCCAGGGTCTGCCGGCGTTGATTCTTGGCATCCTGGTTTACGCCTTGCTCGAGGACAAGCCCGCGCAGGCCGCGTGGCTCTCGAAGGACGAGAAAGCCCTGCTCGAAGACACCTTCCAGCACGATGAGAAGGACATCGAGAGCGAGCCCTCGGGAACGTTCGGGCAGATGCTGAAGGACCCCAAGGTCTACGTGCTGTCGTTCGTCTATCTGCTCCTGCTCGGCGCGACCTACACGATGGTGTTCTGGATGCCGACCCTGATCCAGAGTTGGGGTGTCAAGGATCTGTTCCTTGTCGGCGTCTATGCCGCGATCCCGAATGCCGCCGGCGTCATTGGCATGATCCTGATCGGCCGTCACTCCGACAAGTGGCACGAGCGTCGCTGGCACTACGCCGCCTGCGTCGCGATCGCCGCGTTCGGCCTGTTCATCACCACGCTGCTGCAAGGCAACCTCGTCGGATCAATCCTTGCGTTGTCCTTTGCGGTGATCGGAATTGCGTCGGCGACGCCGCTGTTCTTCGCGCTGACCAGCGAATATCTTTCGACCGGCGCCGCCGCCGGAGGGCTTGCGCTGATCAGCAGTCTCGGCAACCTCGGTCCGGCGATCAGCCCTTCGATCAATGGACTGATCGTGCGAGGCACCGGCGACAACATCTACAGCATGTACTTCGTGATGGCGCTCTACGTGTTGTCGGGATTGCTGTTGCTGCTGTCGATGCGGCCTGCTCCCAGTGCACGGCTGGCGATGGCGTGAGGACAATTCGGGCGGCCCGGCTCCCACGGAGCCGGGTTGCTCGACGCTCCGTCGGAAAGCTGCCGGTGATCAAGCGAATATCGGGATACATACGATGAGGATCGTTCTGCTGGGGCCGCCCGGTGCGGGCAAGGGAACGCAGGCGAGGCGCCTGGTCGAGGAGTACGACATACCGCACCTTTCGACGGGCGACATGCTGCGTGCTGCGGTCGACGCGGACACCGGCATCGGACGGAAGGTCAAGGATATCATGGTGAGTGGTGGGCTCGTTCCGGATCAGCTCGTGATCGCCGCGGTGATCGAACGCATCTCGCAAGCGGATGCACGCGTGGCTTTGTGCTCGACGGCTTCCCGCGAACGATGGCACAGGCGGTCAGATTCGACGATCTGCTCGATACCGAAGGCCTTGCGATCGACCACGTCGTTGAGCTCCGGGCCGACGAGACGGTGTTGCTGGACCGGATTGAGGCGCGGGCCCGCGAAGCGCGAGAGCAGGGCGGCGCGGTGCGCGCCGACGACAATCACGAAACGCTCAAGCTGCGCATCGACGCCTACAACGAGCAGACCGCGCCGCTGGTCGACTACTATCGATCGCGGAACATCCTCAGAACCGTCGACGGACTGCAGCCGGTCGAGGCCGTCGCCCTCGACGTCGTCAGGGCGATCGGCCAAGATCGTTCGGTGATGTGATGCCGGCGACGCAAAATCGCGATCCGCAAGCCTGGCTGTCGGGCCATGTCGACCGGATCGAGGTGCTGGAGCCGTTGCGCAAGTCGCTTGGCGAGGTGAAGGAAACAGCCGATCAATTCGAGCAGGCCCAGGCGTTGCTGCGGGCGATTGAACGGTTCTCCCGCACATATGCTGCCGACCGGAAGTGCGCCGGCACGCCTGCCGAACTGGCGCGGCGCGACGAACATCGTCTGGCGCGGCGGCGGCTTGTTGCACGCGCCGTCCGTGGATTGCGCAGAACCGTTCTGGCAGCGAAGGGAGGCGCCGCATGTCGGTGAGCGGAAATGAGGGGCAATGCGCGCTGGTGACCGGCGCATCGGGCGGCATTGGGCTCGAGCTCGCGCGCGGGCTCGCGGCCAATCGCTTCAGCCTCGTGCTGCTGGCGCGCAGCCGCGGCAGACTGCAGGAGCTCGCCCGCGAGCTCAAGGCCGATCATGGCATCAAGGTGACCATCGTTGCCGCCGATCTGAGCGAGCCGTCGGCGCCGCAGGCGGTGTACGATTCGCTGAAGGACGCTGGCGTGCGGATCGACCTGCTAGTGAACAATGCCGGCCTTCTGCTCGAAGGACGCGTCAGCGCAATCGGCCTCGATGACCAGTTGCGGCTGCTGCAGGTCAATGTCGTAGCCATGACGGCATTGACGCGTCTCTTCCTCGCGCCGATGCTCGAACGCAACAGTGGACGGATCCTGAACGTTGCGTCAGTCGCGGCGTTCATGCCGGTGCCAAACCTTGCGGTCTATGCCGCGTCGAAGGCCTATGTGCTGTCGTTCGGCGAGGCATTGTCCCAGGAATTGAGCGGCAGCAAGATCACGCTGACGACGTTATGTCCCGGCGTGACGGATACCGGAATGGTCCATGGCACCAATCTGGAAAATATGCCAAGCATGATGATCATGGATGCGAAGACCGTCGCGCAGGAGGGCTACCGCGCCTGCATGGCGGGAAAGCCGGTACATGTCGCAGGACTTGCCAACGAGCTGGCGGTCCAATGGATCAAGTACCAGCCGAGTTGGCTGTTGCGGGCCATCGGCGGGGTGTTCGGAAAGGCCGCGCCGCCGAACTGACGTCTCGTGCTCGCCGGGCGATGCACAGTTGCAAGGGCTGTTCTTGACCATCAACAACGGGACGTTACTCATGGGACGTGACGAGCAGACCGTCGAACCACCCTCGCTCGCGCTGCTTGCCGCGGAAGGGCGCGGCTTTCTCGACATCCCTGCGCTTCTTGCCGTGGCGGCGCCGCTTCTGGCGACCGCGCCGCGGGGGCAGCGGCATCCGGTCATGGTTCTGCCCGGGTTGGGCGCCGATGACCGGTCGACGTTGGCGATACGCTCGTTCCTCGAATTCCTCGGTTATCAGGTTCATGGATGGGGCCGCGGCCGCAATGTGCGCGCGCCGGACGCGGACCTCTCCGCCGTGGCGGCGCGGGTCATCGAACTCGAAAAGCAGGGCGGCTCGAAGGTCAGTCTGGTCGGCTGGAGCCGTGGCGGCATCATCGCGCGCGAGGTTGCGCGGCAGATCCCCGCGGCGGTGCGGATGGTCATCACGCTCGGCAGTCCGTTCGCGGCTCCGGGTGCGAGCAATGTCCGCGCGATCTGGCGGCTTCTGACCGGCCAGAAATACGAGCCGCCGACCGCCGAGCGGATCAGTCGCCTCGCGCAACCGATTCCCGTGCCGACAACATCGATCTATACCCGGACCGATGGCGTGGTGGCGTGGCGCGCCTGCCTGGAGCAGGAGGGTGGGGAGCGCGAAAACGTCGAAGTGAACACGACGCATATCGGGCTTGGCTTTCACGCGCCGGCGCTGTGGGTGATTGCCGATCGCCTCGCCCAGCCAACGGGCAGCTGGAAGCCGTTTCGACCGCCTCCGCAGGTCGCGATCTGGTTTCCGGCAACGACGCGTCGCGATTGAGGTCGCAAAGGCGCGGCCTGCCTCAGTCTACCGCGCACTGCTTCCCGGTGATCGCATCTCGCCGACCATCATCCGCAGCAGCTGCATCGCGGCGGGCGGCAACGTACGTCCCTGACGCGACACCACATGGGTGCGGCCACGATGCAGCAGCGCGTTCTGCATCGGCAGCGCCACCACCTTGGCGGCATCGGCCTCCGTCATCGCAAGGCGCGATGCCAGCGCATAGCCAAGTCCGGCGGTCACGTAATGGGCGAGCGCACCGAACGAGGCGGTCGTAAACGCGAAATTGAGGCGGACGCCTTCGCTGATCTCAGCGGCCTGGACATGCTGGCGCAGACCGAAATTCGGATGCATTGCGGCTCCCGGATAGGGTGCGAGGTCGGCGAGCTTGAGCGGTCGACCGAGCTGGGTCAGCGGATGCCCGCGCGGCACCACGGCCCTGATCGGATGCGGCTGCGAATGATGCGAGCGCAGTCGATCGTCGCGAGGCGGATTGAACAGGACACCGATATGCGCGCGTTCTCCGACGATTTGCTGGACGATCTCGTCGGTGCTCCCGATGTCGAGGCTGATCGTGATCTTCGGGTGGGTTTGCATGAAGCGGCACAGGCAGCTCTTGGCCAGCCAGTCGACATAACCTTCGCCCGTCACCAGATCGATATGACCCGACTCGACCTTGCGGATGCTGTCCATCTGCGCGAGCAGCGCCTGTCGTTCGCCCTGCTGGCGGTGCAGGTAGGCGGCCAGCAGCTGGCCGGCGTCGGTCGGCGCTACGCCGCGGCCGCGCCGTTCGAGCAGGCGCGCGCCATACTCCTTCTCGAGCAGGCCGAGTGCCCGGCTGACCGCCGAGGCATCCATGCCAAGCGCACCGGCGGCGCCGCGCACGGAGCCGCTATTGAGCACCTCCATGAAATAGTGCAGTCGACGCGGCTCCAGCTTGGCGCTCATCGGCATGGTCCTGATCGTTGCAAGCAGTGCAACGAATATTCAATCGTGCGGCCACTTATGCAAGTACGTTGGGGTGGGGTCGCGATATCGGCCAGGCATCGGGAGTTGGGTTCGCGATGCGGTCGCGCATCAGCTTGCGCCGAAGCTCCAGCTTGTCGGATGGACGCGTTCTCTTCACGCGAACCAGTGTCCGCTTCGCTCGAAACCGCTGTGGTCGGTCTACAAGATTGTATCCTGCATCATTGCCTTGAGCATCTCGGCGAGAACACTCGCAATGGCGCTGGTGCCACGCTCGTGGCCGATCAGCATCAGCGCCTGGGCATCATTGGTGAGTTCGCGAACCGGAACGTAAGCGAGCCGGCCCGCCCGGCGTTCAAACTCGATGTCGAACGGAGTGAGGAACGTGATGCCGTTGTCCAGGATTGCGGCGTGCCTCATGATCTCGATGGAATTTGTCTCGATGATCGGCCGGAGATCCAGCGCGGCCCTGGTGAAAGCGGCGTCGAGGTAGGGTCGTATCGCGCTACTGGTGTCGGCAATGATAATCGGATAGTCGACACAGTCGTTGAGACGAATACTGGCGCGTTTCGCCAATGGATGGTCCGGGGCCATCACCCCGCCGAGCTTGGCAACCGCGCGCGCGAGCAACTTCAGGTTCGCATCTTTGGCGAAATCGAAGCCGATCCCGAGATCGGCCTCTCCGTTTGCGACCGCCGATTGGATCTCTGTCCCGGTATTGAAGAGCGTCAAGTTCAGCTTGACGCGGGGGTTGGCGAGGCGGAATTCCTTCACCGTGCCCGGTACGAGGTTGGAGGCGAGCCCGCTCATCATCGCGACCGTAATCTCGCCGCGGCGCAGTCCCTTGAGTTCCTCGATCTTTGCCTGAGCCCGCGTCAACTCCTTCAGCGTCTGCCGGATGTGCCCGATCAGGACTTCGCCCGCGGCGGTCAGGATCAGCTTCTTCGGCAGGCGCTGGAAGATCGGAGTACCTAGTTGCGTTTCGAGGGCGAGGATCTGGCGACTGATGGCGGAGGCTGCGACGTTGAGGTGGTTTGCCGCCTTACGGATCGACCCGGTCCGCGCGACCTCGTCGATGTAGCTCAGGAGGCGGCTGTGCAGCATGGTTACCGATCCGAAAGACGCTACGGCGACCATGGCGCGGCGTTGCCCAAAAGGCAACAGGGTTGCCGAATCTAAGCGCTTTGAAGCGATGGATGCACGTGCAAAATCCTCCGTCGGTGGCCCACGCATGTGCGTGGCCGGCCAACGGCTTGGGTCTTGCAATGGCAGTCAAATCTCGCTGGTGGTGGGATCTCTCGACACGTGACTTTGCCGAACTCGATGGCGAACGAGCGGTCGCGATCCTTCCGGTCGGCGCCGTCGAGCAGCATGGACCGCATCTGCCGGTCAAGGTCGATGCGGCGATCGGATGGGGGATAGTGACCCGCGCGGTCGAGTTGATGCGCCCCGATTGTCCCGCGCTTGTGCTTCCGCCGTTGCCGTACGGCAAGTCCGACGAGCACCTGGCGTTTCCGGGCACGCTGACGCTCTCGTATGAAACGCTTGGGAAAGTGTGGTCCGAGATCGGAGAGTCGGTGTACCGCGCCGGGATCCGCAAGATCCTGTTCCTGAACTCGCATGGCGGTCAGCCGCAGCTGCTCGAGATCGTTTGCCGCGACCTTCGCGTCCGCTTCGGTATGTTCGCGGCGACGGCGATGTGGCCGCAACTGATCGACATGACCGATCTGTTCGACGCGGACGAGATCCGTCACGGGATTCACGGCGGCCAGATCGAGACCAGTGTGATGTTGCATTTGGCGCCGGACTCCGTGGTGATGAGCCGGGCCGAAAACTTCGAGCCCGCGACGACACGGATCGCGCGCGATTTCGAGATGCTGGGGCTCGAAGGCGTCGTCAAATTCGGCTGGCAGACCCAGGATCTTCACCCCAAGGGTGCCTGCGGCGACGCCAGCAGGGCTACCGCCGAGC
>NZ_JACMYP010000189.1 GCF_020889705.1 Bradyrhizobium altum
GCGGTCGCAACCACCGTGAGCCCGGTGAGGCGGCGCGCAAGCTGGATCAGGATCGAGCCGACACCGCCGGCGCCGCCGGTGATCAGCAGCGTGCGCGGATCGAGGCTCTTGCCCGGCACCGCGCCGAGACGGTCGAACAGCAGCTCCCAGGCGGTGATCGAGGTCAGGGGCAGGGCGGCGGCCTGCGCGAAGGACAGCGATGCCGGCTTGTTGCCGACGATGCGCTCGTCGACCAGATGAAATTCCGAATTGGTGCCCTGGCGCTGGATGGAGCCCGCGTAGAACACTTCATCGCCGGGCTTGAAGAGCGAGACGTCGGGCCCGACGGCATCGACCACGCCGGCCGCGTCGAAGCCGAGGATCTTGTAGCTGCCGTCGGTCGGCGCCGCGCGCTTGCGCACCTTGTAGTCGACCGGGTTGGCCGAGATGGCCTTCACGGCGACTCTGACGTCGCGCCCCTTCGGTTCGGGCTTGGCGATCTCGAAATCGACGAGCGAATCCGCCGCCTCGATCGGCAGCGATTTTTGGTATCCGACGGCCTTCATGCCTGGTCTCCGTGGTGGGCGATTGCCTGCCGCCTTACCTGTCGCGCTGGCGTCTTTTTGGCAAGTACTGTAAAATTAGGGAACTAGTCCCTGTTTGTATACTATTGGGAAATTACCGATGAAACGGAAGAATTTCGCGCGCCGGCCGGGCTGCGCGGTCGAGGCGGCGCTCGACCTGATCGACGGCAAATGGAAGGGCGTGATCCTGTATCACCTGCAGGCCGGCACCCAGCGCTTCGGCGAGCTGCGGCGGCGGATGCCCGGCATCACCCAGCGCATGCTGACCAAGCAGCTACGGGCGCTCGAGGACGACGGTCTCGTGATCCGCAAGGTCTACGCCGAGGTGCCGCCGCGGGTCGAATATACGCTCTCCGAACTGGGCGAGAGCCTGCGTCCGGTGATCGATATTTTGAAAGCCTGGGGCGAGGGCCATCAGGAACGGCTGTCCTGCGCGCCGGCGCCGGGCGTCGTCGTGAAGAAGTCGAAGCGCGCGGCCTGACAATTTGTAAGGAAGAGGGCCGGGAGCGGTGTGTCGCTCCCGGCCTTTGTTGTCGGCGCTGATCAGATTGCGTCAGAACGCAACCTGCGTGCGCAGCGCGACCGCGTCGAACTTCGAGCCGGCATCCACAGGCGAGGTCGCCGAGGCCTGCTTGGCGATGTCGCCGTGCAGGTAGTTCAGCATGAAGCGGACGTTGTTGTTGACGTACCAGTTCAGCGCGGCGGTGTAGACGGTCTGCCGTCCGCCCGCGATGCCGACGGCCTGGCCGACCTGGTCGTTGAGGTTCATCGTGCTGACGCGGCCGGCGATTTCCCAGGCGCCCCAGCCGCCGCCGGCGAGCGAGAACGGATCGTGCGGCTTGATACCGCCGTAGGAAGCCGTGGCCGGATTATAGGCGTGGTTCTCGCCGGTCAGCACATAGCCGACCTGCGCATAACCGCCGTCGAATTTCAGGCTCGGCGCGCCGAATGGCGGCAGCCCGGTATTCGCAGAGCGGTCGACATTGAACCAATAGTATTCGCCCTGCGCGATGAACGGGCCGTAGGTCGCGGCCGCCTCGACGCCGTAGACCTGAGCGCCCGATACGTTGGCGATCGCACCGGTCGAGATCAGCGTCGTCGGGTCGATGCGCAGCTCGGGCCGGTCGTTCAGCGTGAGCGTCTGCGCCTGGGTGAGCTGGTTGCGCGGCGGCTGGACCAGCCATTCCGCATCGGCGCCGATATGCACCGAGTAGTTCTTGCCGCTGATCGGATTGCCGGCGACGCGGATGACACCGCCATACTGCTCGGACGTGCCGGCCGGTGTGACTGACGACGCGGAGTGAATTGCGCCCGTCGTCGGTCCCGTGACATAGCCGCCGATCCAGAGCTGGTCGTTCCACCAGCGGGTGCCGGCGCCCGAGCGGAAGTCACCGGCAGCGATGTTCTGTGCGATGATGCCGACCGAGGCGCGCTCCATGAACAGGATGTCGTTGGAGCTCGTCGATTCGTCCAGCGTCCACGGGATGTCCATGATGCCGCCTTCGATCGCCATCTTGCCGCCGAACGGCTTGAAGCCGGTGTAGCTCAGATAGGCATTCTCGACGCCGGAGGTGCCGCCGCCAGGCAGCGATCCCGGTGCCGCGCCGCCGAAGCCGTCGGACGAGCCGCCGAAGTCGTAGATCAGCGCGTAATTCCAGTCGCCGAAGAATTTGCCGACGATGCCGATGCGGGCGCGGCGGAGGTTCTCGCCGCTGTCGAGCTTCTGCGGCGAGGTACTTGCGGTGTTCGGACGATAGTCGTAACCGCCGACATCCCAGTGCACGCGGCTCGTGATCGCAACGCAGTTCTGTTCATCCGCAGTACAGATCGTCGGCCGGTTGTTCGGCAGCGTCACCACGACGCCCGACGGCGCGACCGGGCCCTTGACCGGGATCGCGGCGTTGGCGCTTGCGACCCGCGCGCCTTGGCATCCGCCGCCTTCGCGTTGGCGTTCGCGCTGGCTGCGGTCGCGGTATTGGCATTGGTCTGCTTCTGCAGCTTGTCGAGCTTCTGCTCGAGCATCTTCAGCTGCTGCTTCAGCAGCGCGATCTCCGCGTCGCTGCCGCCTCCGGCCGATTGCGAATAGGCCGGCGAGGCGGCGAGCGCCCCTGCGAGCCCTATGGCGATTGCACCAACTTTTGTCGCACCCATTGTGCACCCCTGTTCTGTTTGAATTCTCCGCTCACTGAAACGTCCTAGGAGTTGATCGTGACTGACGCACGACAGCGCCGCCTAGCATCGCAGTTCCGCTTGTTGTCCGCAGGCAACAAGCGGAGCGGCGCAGTGAGATGACAGTGATCATAGAAGCTTGGCGGCGCGCTTCAACGCTGCTGCCGCCGGTTTTGCACCGGTCCGGCGGGGGCCAGTTATCCGGCCGGGCGCCCTTCAATTGCCCGGCGAACACGCCTATATTCCGGCGTTTCCACGAGAGGTGAGAATGCTCCGACCTATCCGCTTCGCTGCCATATCCGCTCTGTGCACATTGGCTTTCATGGGGAATCTGTCCCCGTCCGCGGCCCAGGACCGCCGCGTGCCGTCCTCGCAGGCCGAGCTCCAATTGTCCTATGCGCCGATCGTGCAGCGGGTGCAGCCGGCGGTGGTCAATGTCTACGCGGCCAAGACCGTGCAGAACCGCAATCCGTTTTTGGACGATCCGATCTTCCGCCGCTTCTTCGGCGTCCCGGGGCAGCAGCCCGAGCAGATGCAGCGCTCGCTCGGCTCCGGCGTGATGGTCGACGGCTCCGGCCTCGTGGTCACAAACAATCACGTGATCGAAGGCGCCGACCAGGTGAAGGTCTCGCTCGCCGACAAGCGCGAATACGAGGCCGAGATCGTGCTGAAGGACAGCCGCACCGACCTTGCAGTGCTGCGGCTGAAGGGGACCAACAAGGAGAAGTTCGCGACGCTCGACTTCGCCAATTCGGATCAGCTGCAGGTCGGCGACGTGGTGCTGGCGATCGGTAATCCGTTCGGCGTCGGCCAGACCGTGACGCACGGCATCATCTCGGCGCTGGCGCGCACTCAAGTCGGGATCACGGATTATCAATTCTTCATTCAGACCGACGCCGCGATCAATCCCGGCAATTCGGGCGGCGCGCTGGTCGACATGACCGGCCGGCTCGCCGGTATCAACACCGCGATCTTCTCGCGCTCCGGCGGCTCGCAGGGCATCGGCTTTGCGATCCCCGCCAACATGGTTCGCGTGGTGGTGGCCTCCGCCAAGAGCGGCGGCAAGGCGGTGAAGCGGCCATGGCTTGGCGCGCGGCTGCAGGCGGTCACGCCGGAGATCGCCGAGACGCTCGGGCTGAAGCTGCCGACCGGCGCACTGGTCGCCAACGTCGCGCCCAACAGCCCGGCGGCGAAGGCCGGGCTCAAACTGTCCGATCTGATCGTCGGGATCGACGGTACGGCGATCGACGATCCCAATGCGTTCGACTACCGCTTCGCGACCCGTCCGCTCGGCGGCAACGCGGAGATCGAGGTGCAGCGCGCCGGCAAGCCGGTGAAGCTCACCGTGCCGCTGGAGACCGCGCCCGATACCAACCGCGACGAGATCGTGCTGACCGCGCGTTCGCCGTTCCAGGGGGCCAAGGTCGCCAACATCTCGCCGGCGCTGGCCGATGAGCTGCATCTCGACGCCGGTGCCGAGGGCGTCGTCGTCACCGAGCTCGCCGATGACGGCACGGCCGCCAATGTCGGCTTCCAGAAGGGCGACATCATTCTCGCCGTCAACAATGAGAAGATCGTGCGAACCAGCGACCTCGACAAGGTATCGAAGGCGGGGTCGCGGATCTGGCGCATCACGCTGGTGCGTGGTGGCCAGCAGATCAACGTGACGCTCGGCGGATGAGCCCCAAGCAACCGCGGGACGCGACGAACCTGTTCGCCGCGGCGGGGATGGAGCAGGACGCGCCACACCCGCTGCCGGACCGGCTGCGACCGCGCACGCTGGCCGACGTCGTCGGTCAGGATCACATCCTCGGCCCCGACGGTGCGCTGACCCGCATGCTGGAGACGCGCACGCTGGGTTCGCTGGTGTTCTGGGGACCGCCCGGCACCGGCAAGACCACCGTGGCGCGGCTTCTGGCCGACGCCACCGAGCTGCATTTCGAGCAGATCTCCGCGGTGTTCTCCGGCGTCGCCGACCTGAAGAAGGCGTTCGATGCCGCGCGGGCCCGGCGCGAGACCGGCAAGGGCACGCTGCTGTTCGTCGACGAGGTGCACAGATTCAACCGCGCGCAGCAGGATTCCTTCCTGCCGGTGATGGAGGACGGCACCGTGGTGCTGGTCGGCGCCACCACGGAGAACCCGTCCTTCGAACTCAACGCGGCGCTGCTGTCGCGGGCCCGCGTGCTGGTGTTTCACTCGCTCGATACGGCTGCGATTGAACGGCTGTTTGCCAATGCCGAGAAGATCGAGGGCAAGAGCCTGCCGCTCAATGCGGAAGCGCGCGCCGTGCTGGTGCGGATGGCCGACGGTGACGGCCGCGCCTCGCTGACGCTCGCCGAAGAGGTCTGGCGCGCCGCGCGCAAGGGCGAGGTGTTCAACGCCGAGCAGTTGCAGGCCATCCTGCAACGCCGCGCGCCGATCTACGACAAGTCGGCCGACGGCCATTACAATCTGATCTCGGCGCTGCACAAGTCGGTGCGCGGCTCCGATCCGGACGCGGCATTGTACTATCTCGCGCGCATGCTCGATGCCGGCGAGGACCCGCTGTTCCTGGCGCGGCGCGTGGTGCGCATGGCGGTCGAGGACATTGGTCTCGCCGATCCGCAGGCATTGGCGGTCTGCAACGCCGCCAAGGATGCCTATGACTTCCTGGGCTCGCCGGAGGGCGAGCTCGCGATCGCACAGGCCGTGGTCTATCTCGCCACCGCGCCGAAATCGAACGCGGTGTACACGGCGTTCGGCGCTGCGATGCAGACCGCGAAGCAAGGCGGCTCGCTGCTGCCGCCGAAGCACATCCTGAATTCGCCGACCAAACTGATGAAGTCGGAGGGCTACGGAAGCGGCTATCAATATGATCACGACGCGCCCGACGCGTTCTCCGGCCAGGACTATTTCCCGGAAGCGCTGGGCCGCCAGACCTTCTACGACCCGCCCGACCGCGGCTTCGAGCGCGAAATTCGCAAGCGGCTGGATTACTGGCAGCGGCTGCGCAAAGAGCGGGGCGGGAGCTAATGCCATATGCAACTTGCGCGACTTCGGAATATTAGAAATATATCTCTGAGTTGCCCGACGTGTCAAGTTGCTTGGCACGCCGGCCGCCGCCGGCTACTTTGCATGGGGTTGTTCTCGATATTTTGACAGCGCCCGCTGCGACGGCCCATAACTTCATGTTGCTCCAGCGCGTCACTTGACGCTCTTCACGAAGTCCAGAATCTCATCCGTCAGCCGCGTGTCCGGCGTGTTGATCGCGTAGACCTCCGAGGTGTGGCTGTGCTGCGGCAGCGTGAAGCTGCGGACGCAGCCGCTCGGCCGCTTGCAGCTGGCCTGCTTCAACAGCTCGAACTGCTCGACGAAGCGCGGCGGATCGAGCTCGGCCGCGGTGATCAGAAACGGGATCGGGCTTGTGAGGAGGCCTTGCAATGAGGAGCGTTCGGCGTAGCGCGACGGATCGGAGCCGTAATAGGCGAGCTCGGCATCGCCGGCGGGCGAAGCCGTCAGGTCGTAGATGCCCGACATCATGATCGCGCCGGCAAGCCCGCCGCCCTTCACCTTGTGGAATTCGCTGTGCGAGACGTAGCTCGCGACATGGATCGCGCCGACCGACTGGCCCATCAGGAAGATGCGGCTGGGGTCGCCGCCGCGGGAGCCGATGTTCTCCGCGACCCACCGCACGATGGCGCCCATGTCTTCGGCGCCCGCCGGCCAGGGAAAGGCCGGCGCCAGGCGGTAGGTGGCATTGACGCCGACAAAGCCGCTCTTGGCGGCCCACAGCATGACGTTGTCGTAGAACGGGCTGCCGGGGTTGCGCTTGCTGCCGGCAATGAAGCCGCCGCCGTGGATGTAGATCAGCACCGGCCGGGGCGGCGACGCCGGGTCCGGCGTGAAGACGTCGAGCAGATGGCGGTCGGCGGGGCCATACTTGACGTCGCGCTCGACCTTGACGCCCTGATAAGGCTCCTTCTGCTGCAGTGGCGCGTAGAGTGCGGCCGTCTTGGGCGGGTCGATGACGCGGCCGAGTTCCAGGAGCTTCCAGGCCAAATCTTCCGGCATCGGGCCTTGCTGGGCCAGCGCCGGTCCGGAGAGCATTAGGGCCGCCGCCAAAGCCGATACCGCCAGTCTCATTCCAAAGCTCCCGTTGATTGCCGATTGCGGCCGAGCATGGCCGATGTTGTACCGGATTCGTACCGATTTCGCCGTGACGATTCGCGGCATTTGCGCTACCCACGGGCTTAACTTCGGAGTTGCAACCCCATGAGCCGCCGCGTCAAGAAACCTCTCCGCCCAGCGAGCGACCGCGCCAAAGGCGCGCGTCCCCATCGCGGCCCGGCCGCCGAGCGGGGGCCGGTGCATCGTGCGGGCGGCAAGTCAACAGCGGTGCGCCTTGGCGACAAGCAGCGGGCGCCCAAGCCATTCGTGCCCGAACCGGAGAAGAGCGTCGCCGAGCCGCCGCCGCTGCCGACCAAGGTCCAGACCGTGGTGGTGACGGCGGACGAGGACAACATGCGCGTCGACCGCTTTCTTGAGGCGCGTTTCCCCGGCCTGTCGTTTTCCCACATCCAGCGCATCGTTCGGAAAGGCGAGTTGCGCGTCAACGGCAAGCGTGCGGACAGCAAGGACCGGCTGGAAGAAGGGCAGAGCGTCCGCATTCCGCCGCTGCGGCTCGATACGCCGAAGGCAGCCGCGAGCCTGTCTGAAGCGGCCAAGAAGACCCTGCAGGACCTCAAGGACATGATCCTGTTCGAGGACGCCGACGTGATGGTGCTGAACAAGCCCGCAGGTCTGGCGGTTCAGGGCGGCTCCGGTATCACGCGCAATGTCGACGACATGCTGGAGGTGATGCGCGACGCCAAGGGGCAGAAGCCGCGGCTGGTGCATCGGCTCGACCGCGAGACCTCGGGCTGCCTCCTGATCGCCAAGACGCGTTTCGCCGCGACCGCTCTGACCGGCTCGTTCCGGCATCGCTCCGCGCGCAAGATCTACTGGGCGCTGGTCGCCGGCGTGCCGAAGCCGAAGCAGGGCCGGATCTCGACCTATCTCGCCAAGGAGGAGAGCGAGGAGGACAGCATCATGCGGATCGCGGCGCATGGCGACGAGGGCGCCAGCCACGCCGTGACCTATTACGCCGTGGTTGAGACCTCGGCGACGAAGCTCGCCTGGGTGTCGCTCAAGCCGGTGACCGGCCGCACCCATCAATTGCGCGCCCACATGGCGCATATCGATCACGCGATCGTCGGCGATCCCAAATACTTCAACAAGGAAAACTGGCAGTTGCCGGGCGGCCTGCAGAACCGGCTGCATCTGCTCGCCCGCCGCATCGTGATTCCGCA
This sequence comes from Bradyrhizobium altum, assembly GCF_020889705.1. Lineage (GTDB taxonomy): Bacteria > Pseudomonadota > Alphaproteobacteria > Rhizobiales > Xanthobacteraceae > Bradyrhizobium > Bradyrhizobium altum. Next base: position 8,060 of record NZ_JACMYP010000189.1, read on the forward strand.
CCCGCGCGGCGGCGTGATCGACGCGACGGCGCCGCTGCCGCCGCACATGCTGCAATCCTGGAATCTGCTCGGGCTCGAGGCCGACCGGTTCGACCCGATCGAGAACGCGCCCGAGGAGTGACGGCGGACGCCGCCTTCCGATATCCATCGCGGACAGCAAGAACGATCAAAGCGGCTCATCGCGCCGCGGCTATGTTGCCGCGCGCCGGGCACTGCCGGCATGCACCCATCAAAGAGGCTGTCCATGGCCGGGACCTGGTTACGCATCGCGCTCTTACTCATCGGCTCGGCCGTCGCCTCTGCGGCGGCACATGCCGAGACCATAGTGCTCCGCGGCGGCACGCTTTACGCATCGGCCGATGCGGCCGCGCTGCCGGATGCGGCGATCGTGATCACCGACGGCGTCATCAGCGCGGTCGGCAAGTCCGGCGACGTCAAGCTGCCCTCGGATGCGCGCCTGATCGATTGCAGCGGCAAGACTGTTGTTGCCGGGTTCTGGAACAGCCACGTGCATTTCACGGAACATGTCTGGCACAACGCCGGCGAGGCGCCGGCCGCACCGCTGACGCAGCACATGCAGGGGATGCTGACGCGATGGGGTTTTACCACGGTCTGGGATCTCGGCTCCGATCCACGGAACACGCTGCCGCTGCGCAAGCGCATCGCAGCGGGTGAAGTCGCCGGTCCCAACATCCTGCTCGCCGGCAACGTGTTTCCAAAGGGCGGGCATCCCGTGTACCTGCCGCCCGAAATCCAGCTTCCCGAAGCTGCGACGCCGGAGGAGGCCACGAAGTGGGCGCGCGACTGGCTCGCGATGGGCGAGGACGGCATCAAGCTGTTCACCGGCGCGTTCATGGGCGATAAACCTGTCATCAACATGGATCCGGCGATCGCCAAGGCGGCCGTCGACGTCGCGCATGCGCAGGGCAGGCCGGTGTTCGCGCATCCGCAGAACAAGATCGGCGTCGAGACGGTGATCGCAGCCGACGTCGACGTGCTCGCGCACACCACGCCCAGCGAGCGGAGCTACACGGATGACCAGCTGGCGCAGTTCAAGGCGCACGGGACTGCGCTGATCCCGACGCTGTCGCTGTTCACGACGGTGGTTCTCGACCCCAACGTCACCAACCGGCTGGTGGCCGCGACCGTCAACCAGCTCAAGCAGTTCTCGGAGAATGGCGGCACCGTACTGTTCGGCACCGATGTCGGCTTCACCACGCTGTACGACACCACGCAGGAATTCCAGCTGATGCATCGCGTGCTGTCGGAACGCCAGGTGCTGGCCTCGCTGACGACCAATCCGGCGCGGTTCTTCAAGGCCGCGAAGAAGGGCAAGGTGGAGCAGGGCTTTGACGCCGATCTCGTGGTGCTCGACGGCGATCCGCTCAGCGATGTCGCCAATCTTGCGAAAGTGAGCATCACCATCCGCGCGGGCCGCGTGATCTATCAGAAGCCGTGAACACCGGCCGGGGACCGGCTGCGTCGGTCTATTTGGCGGGAAGGCGCAGTGTGGCGAGATCCGAGCCGACGATCGCCGTGCCGGTAAATCCGCCGGCCTCGGCGGCGGCGCGATAGTCCGCTTCGGTCAGCGCGCCGCCGGGGACCTTGTAGGGGCCGTGGTGCGTCGCCCCGACCTGCGGCGCGAGGTGAGTGAGCATCAAATATTTGGCACCCACGCGCTTTGCCATGGCGCCGAGGTCGGGCGCCAGGCTCTGGCGGTAGAAGACAGGCGGTGGCATGCCGCTGTCGCGCTCCGGACCCATGATGGGATGCATGGTCGAGTGCACGATCACGTCGGCGCCTTGTGCCAGCTTCTCGACTTGCGCCGACGTCGAGGTCGGACGCGGCGGAGCGGCACGGTCATTGCTGGCGTCGCCGCCGATCACGACGCTGCCGGCCGGCGTGTCGACGCGATAGGAGGCATGGCCCGCGATGTGGGTCGAGCGGATCGCGCTCACCCGGACCTCGGCCTTCGACCAGATCACCTGTGGCTCGTCCGTTGGCTCGAATGTGATGAGATGCACAAGTTCGGCAGGTCCGCCCGCCAATCGTTTGCGGTCCTCTGAAACCCGCTGTGCGATTTCGCCGGACTGAATGAAGGCGTCGCCGATATGCGCGACAAACTTGCCGCAGCTCAGGCTGAAGCCGAGTGGTGAGGGTGCATCGCTGCTGCAGACCACATCGAGCGCGGGCCCGCGGGAATTCCAGTTCCAGCGCGCAAGCAGGAGATCGACGAGGCCTTCGGTGTGATCCGAGTGCATATGCGTGAGGAAGACGGCGTCGATCTGGCCGGGCTCGACGTCCAGTTGTGACAGCCGTAGTTCGGTGCCGCGGCCTGCGTCGAACTGCAGCTTCAGCGTACCGCAATCGGCACTGTCGTCTCCGTAGCGCACGAGTGTGCCGGCGCCCGCGACGCCATTGCGCAAGGCGGGACCGCTCATGGTGCCGGTCAGGGTGACGAGCAGGCAGGGCGCCGATTGGGCGGGAAGCGGCAGCAGCAGCCAGATGACGGCCAGCAGGGGTGTCGGAAGAATGAAGTGCCGCATGCAGCCGGCTCCCGCGTCGTTCCGTTCTTCACCGAGACTGCCAAAGTCCGCGCCGCATCTCAACGCTCAGCCGGGCCGCATCGAGGTGTTGTGATCGCGCGGCTGGTTGGTCTCGCCGCACGGTGCGGAAGCTTAGAGCATCAGCTTGTAGCCGAGATGGCTGCCAACAAATCCCAATCGCTCATAGAAGCGGTGCGCGTCAGGGCGCGCCTTGTCGGTGGTCAACTGCACGAGATCGCAGCCTCTTGCCTTGCATTGGTCGATCGCCCATTCGAACATCTGTTGCCCGACGCCCGAGCTTCGGTGCGTCTCGGCAATTCGGATCGCCTCGATCTGCCCGCGCCAGGCGCCCAGGCGTGCCATTCCGGGAATGAAGCTGAGTTGAAGGGTCCCGACCACCTCGTCGTTCAGGATTGCCACGACCAGCAACTGGTTGCGATCGGCGAGGATGGCATCGAAGGCATCGACGTATCGCGGGTTCGGCGGCGAGCTTGCATCCTCGCGCTGCTGCCCCAGCACGTCGTTGGCGAGGAGGGCGATGATCGCCGGAAGGTCGGCGGGCTGAGCCTGGCGGAAAGCGACTGACGTCATTGGGCAGGATTTCCATGGAGACGAGATCGGTGTCGACAGACATGTTACAGGCCCGATCGGTCGATGGATATCCAGCAGGGCGTAGCCCGGATGAGCGAAGCGATATCCGGGGCCACCAGTTCCCGCATATCGCTGGCGCTCATGCGGGCTACAAGGGCGGTTGACCTGGTCCGCAAATGAAATCCGCCGGCCTTTCGGGCCGGCGGATTATTGTGTCGCGAGGTGCGGGCGTCAGTGGTCCCAGCCGCCGCCGTGGTCCCAGCCGCCGTCATGATCCCAGCCGCCGCCATGGTGATGGCCGCCGTCGTCGAAGTCGAAGAAGTCGAACAGATCGCTGAGCGCCGGGCTGTTGACCGGAACATAGGGATTGCCGGGCGCCGCGACCGGGTTCGGGAAGTTGTCGCGGCTGCGGTTCGTGATCGGCTCCAGGCGCCAATTCCGCTCGATGAATTTGATGATCGAGACGTGATCGGCATATTCATGCGAGATGTGGCCGTGCCGCGCGAACGGCGATACCACGATCAGCGGAATACGGGTGCCGTCGCCGAAATAGTCGAGCGGCTGCACATAGCCAGAGTCGAAGTAGCCGCCGCCTTCATCGAAGGTGATGAAGATCGCGGTGTCCTTCGCATAGTCCGAGGCCTGGACCTGGTCGACGATCTTCTTCGCGAAGCCTTCGAACAGATTGAGCTTGGACGACGACGGGTGACCGTCGGTGAAGCCGCTCGGCTTGACGATCGAGACCGCCGGCAGCGAGTGCTTGGAGAGGTCGGCGTAGAGATCAACCGAGTCCTTGATATGGGCTGCGACCTGGTCCGGGTGCGACATGATCGAGGTGTCGTACTGGAACGGATTGCAGATGTTGCAGTACTCGTCCGCGTTCGGACCAGCCACGCCCCAGTTGAGCTGGTAGGGATCGTTGACGTAGTTGTTCCACTGGTCGCCGTAGTACTTCCAGGAGATGTTTCGCTCGTTCAGGCTGTCGCCGATGCTCTTGCGGGTCGACGGCGGGATCGTGAACGGGGTGTTGGACGGGTTGGTGTCGGTGTAGGCGTTCTTGCCGTTGCCGAAGTACCCGGGATTGTAGTTGTTCAAGAGATAATAGTGGCCCGGTTCGCAATTCGGGTTGATGTGGATCCCCTTCAGATAGTCCAGGATCGGCTTGACGCCGGGCTGGGTCGGATCCGAGCAGTCGCTGTAGGAGCCGCCGCCGGACACCGGGCTCGTCTGGAAGGGCGGTGGGAAGCCGCCATTGCCGCCGGCGCCGTAGCCATCCTCGGTGTACCAGTTGTTGGTGCCGGAAGCCGGGTTCGGATTCTCGATTTCATGCACGATGCCGGCGTCGGGCGTGCCGCCGAACACCTGCGTGCCGTTCGGCGGCACCGCGGCGTTGCCGTAGGTGTCGCTGAAGTAGAGCATGTCGGCATGACCGAACATGATGTGGTTGGCGCCGGTGCCGCCATTGACGGACTGGTGGAAGTTGTCGCTCATCGCGTATTTCTGCGCGAGCGAAGTGAAGTAGGGCACGTCGCCCTTCTGCACGTTGTAGAAGCCGAGCGCCGTCGAACCTTCGCCCGTGGTCGTCGCCGTCGGCGAGTACTCCGTGGAGAAGTTGGAGGGCTGCGCCGCGCCGTTGGCGCCGGCGCCGACGGTGACTTCGACCCACGCGAACAGATTGCCGCCGCAGCCCGACGGATTGTCGCGGCTGGCCGCCGAGTGGTTGCAGTTCAGCTGCTGCCACATCTGGTAGAAGCGATGCACCGGGCTTGCCGAATAGGAATCGTAGGGCATCGCATCGGTGTTGGTGAGCTGGAACGGACCGGCCGGCAGCGCGCTGACATTGGTGATGCGCTGGTCGGGGGTCTGCGAGGTCTGACCGGTGCCGCCGGACAGCAGGAACTGGTAGTACTCGCTCGGCAGGCCGGATTCCGACTGCTGCGCCAGCGCAAGCGACGCTTCGCAGGTGGTGATCGGCGAGCTGCCGCATTTGTTCGGGATGTAGGAGACCTTGGGGCCCCCGACCAGCGGAGCCGGCAATTGATCCTTGGGGAAGTTCTGCTTCGGCGGGCTCAGCAGGAACGCATCGTTCAGGCCGGTGTCGGTCGCCGCCTGCTGATGCGCCTTCTCGAAGTTCGGCCCGGGGATCGCGTTCTTGTCGTGATCGAGCTTGACGATGCCCTGCGAGAGCAGGTTGAACACGCTCTCCTCGCGCCGTTCGGGCACGTAGGTCGCGAACACGTGGTCGAAGCTGCGGTTCTCGCCGATGATGACGATCACGTGCTTGATCGGCGACCGCGTCTCGTGTCCACCGTGGTGATTCCAGTCCTCCGCAAGCACCGGGCCGGCGGTGAACTGACCCAGCGCAAGCGCGCTGAGGGTGAGGCGGCAACCTTGCAGCCAACGTGACCTGTGCTTGTCGCGCATTAAAGCTCTCCTTTTTGCTGATTGAGCGGCTTGGTCGAACTTGCGGTGTCTCGCGGCACGACCCTGATCCGTCCCATCATGCCGCCGTCCTCATGCTCGAGGACGTGGCAGTGGTAGACGAAGGTGCCGACGATGTTGGGATCGCGAAAATCCATGCGCAGGCGCACGCTCGGATATTTCAGCATCCGGGTGTTGTAGTAGGGGACGTTGACGGTATCGCGCAGGAACGGCTCGTTGACGGCGACCCCGGACCAGTCGAGCAGCTGGAAGTGCAGCTGATGGATGTGGAAATCATGCAGCTCCATCGAGCGGTTCTCGATGATCCAGTCCTCGACGTCGCCCTGTCTCACGGTGATGTCGGGAATGTCCGATTGCGGATCAAACGGTTTTGGCGTCTCTCCGTCGAGCGTCATGAAGAACTTGGTCGGGCTGTTCGGGTCGTTCGGGTTCTCCGGCTGCTCGGAGAAGAACAGCTTCCTGACGCGCACCGGCGCCACGGTCCCGACCCACGGCCGCTCCGGTCGCGACAGCGGCTCGGCATGAGCCGGCAACGCGGCTTGCGGTTCGTTCGCATTGACTGAAGACGTGATCGCCGCCAGCGCGCGGTTGGGATCGTTCTCGCCGGCAGGCCCAGTGTCGACCGCGCGCGTCACGAACAACGCCGATGCGCCGGCCGGCGGTCCCTCGACGATGAATTCGGCGCGCGAGCCCGGCGGCAGGCCGATATGGTTGACCCATTGCACTGACCGCGACGGGCTGCCCTGGAATTGCAGCGGCACCCCATCGAGCCCGACGATCCCGATCTGCTGCGGTGTGCGGCCGACCAGCAGCGCGAGGTTGAGATAGGTGATCGCGGACGCATTCAGCACCCGCCAGAGCTGCCGTTCGCCCGGCTTCATCGTCAGCGTGGCCGGCGGATAATTCGGATAGGGCACCGGCACGAAGTTGACGGAGAGATCCTTCGACGGCTTGCCGAAGCCGGTGCCGGAGTTGGCGACGTCGCCGTCATTGTCGAGCTGGCTCTTGGTCATCACCGGCTCGGATTTCGACGGCGGCGCGTCGGGATTGACGAGATCCTGATCGCGGATCACGAGCACGCGCTCGGGCAGGCCGGCGAGCGACGGATCGGCGCGCTCGATGCCTTCGATGATGATGGCGCCTGAGGCGCCGCCGAGCACCTGCGTCTTGCTGAAGCCGTGCAGATGCGGGTGATACCAATAGAGGCCGGGTGGTGCGTCATCCGGAATGCGCAGGCGGTATTCGAACGGCGCGTCTTCGGGCTGGATCGAGGTCTTCAGCACATCATCCTGATGGCAGACCGGCGGCACCGTCAGCCCGTGGAAGTGCAGATTGGTCGAGATCGGCGTCATCGCGCCGCTCTCGCAAACATCGGCCTGCTTTCGCGTCGTGCAGATCGGCGCGCCGGCGAGCGGGCGGTCGATCGCAGGCGTTGCCGTATCGAGGTCGACGAGGTCGTTCTTGAAATGGATGACCAGCTGATCGCCCGGCTTCAGCCGCAAGGTCGGCGACGGCTTGCCGTCCGGCGTCAGATAGCAATAGCGGCTCGTGCCATCCGGCAGCTTCTGATCGTGGATACTGAGGTCGGTTTCGAGCACGCTGTCGCGGCTGCGCAATTCGGCGGGTTCCTCGATCGCGCTTCCGGGCTCAGGCCGCGCGCAAACATCCTGCTGCGTGCGCGGCGCATTCTGAAGGCCAGTTGCGCCGAGCCACGCCATTGCGCCGCTCACAGCAAGCCCGAGGCAAGCCGCAACGATGACACAACAAACGGTCGAAAGTCGTCGTGCCACGCCGCCCCGCCAATACGCTGCCACCGGCGCGCAAGCGCGCACGGACGCCACGCGTGACGCCGGTCCACGTCTTGCGACCGCAATGGTCGACCAATGCTTCTGTTTGGTGTCGCGACGCTAGCCGCGCGTTGTTGCCGAAATCTGGCAGGTATTTAACGCGCAGATGACAGCGTCTTGCGGCACTTCGACGCGGAAGGTGTGCGCGACGTTCAAACTTGCTGTGCGATCAATCGGATGCACCATTCGCGGACCGAATTGCGGAGAAAGCAGGACGCGCAGGCAACCGTCAGATATTTTTCTTTTGTGCGTTGCCGATCGCATCGCGCTGTCGTGTTGGCGATCGGGGCTAGCGCCTGAACTGCGCCAGAAACATCCGCAACGAATCGTGCGGGCTCTCGACGTCCGCAATCACCCAGCCGTCAGGACCGTTGACGACGATGAAGTTGAGCGTGACCGCGCGGCCATCATTGTCGAATGTCACCGTCACGTCGGCCCTGTCGAACTGCCGGCGCGGAATTGCGATCGAGATCGGGCCGAGCCGCCAGGTCGGGCTCTGCGCCAGGAAATCGTATGGTGCGTCGTGCAGGGCGGTCCAGGCGCTGCGCAGGGGGGAATCAAAGAATTGGCGGGCCGTTTCGTCGTCGCGTGGCAGGCCATTCGAAAACGCGGCGCTGCCTTTGCCGTAATGGGCGTAGACGTTGCGGATCAGCGATTCCGGTGTGCGGAACCCGGCATCGGTGGCGGCGGCTCCGAAAACCGTCGCAACCAGCGAAAAACCCGCGAGGAATTTGCCGCGTCCCATCAGCTTTATTTGCCGTTGCCGCTGGCATATCTTGCAGGGAAATCCTCCCGAACGAAAGCCGGCCGGCGCAATGCGCGAACTCTTCGACGACGTCCCAGACCAATCCCCGCTCGACCCGCAGGAGGCGGTGCGCCGCCACATCCGCAGGCCGCAGCGCAAGCGGTTCTACACCAGCGCCGGCGTGGCTGAGGCCGATGGCGGATTTTCGATCACGCTCGACGGCAAGCAGATCCGCTCTCCGTCCGGCAAGCCGATCGTGGTGCCGAGCCGTGCCATTGCGGATGCGGTCGCAGCCGAATGGAATGCACAGGGCGAGACCATCGATCCCATGACCATGCCGCTGACGCGCCTTGCCAACAGCGTGATCGAGGGGGTGATCGATCGCGTCGACGAGGTCGCCGACGATGCGGCAAAATTCCTCGGCAGCGACCTGCTGTTCTATCGCGCCGGCTATCCCGAGACGCTGGTGGCGCGCGAGGCCCGGCACTGGGACCCCATCCTGTTCTGGGCCGCCGACGCGCTCGGCGCCCATTTCGTGATGGCCGAGGGGGTCATGCATGTCGGCCAGCCCGAGCCCGCGATCAAGGCGGCGCGGGCGGCGTTCCCGACCGATCCCTGGTCGGTCGCAGCGCTCCATGTGGTGACGACGCTGACCGGCTCGGCGCTGCTCGCGCTGGCACTCGCCCATGGCGTCCGCGACGAGGATCAGGTCTGGGCCGCCGCCCATGTCGACGAGGACTGGAACATCGAGAAATGGGGCGTCGACGAGGAGGTCGCGGCGCGCCGCGCCGCCCGGCAGGTCGATTTCAGGGCCGCCGCCGGCGTCCTGAGGGAGTTCAGGCAGGACGCCGGTTAACGAGACCTTTACGGCGCCGGGCTAGCCTGCGGCACGTCCCTCGCGCCTGGCCGAGACCTCCGACATGGCTATCGCCGTCAATCCCGTGCTGCCGGTGCTCGCCTCGACAGAGGCGGACAGCGTTGCGCCGGACCTCACGCTGGAGGCCGGCAGCGTCGTCAATGCCCAGGTCCTGAAGGTGCTGTCGGCCGATCTGGTGCGGATCGCGATCGCGAGCCTGTCGATCGACGTCCAGACCGAGGTGCCGCTGCAGCCGGGCCAGAACCTGCAGCTCGCGGTCTCGCAGACCAATGACGGCATCCGCCTGCAACTGGTCGGGCCGGGGGCTGACGCGGGCGATGCCGTGCAATTGTCGCCGGGGGCGACCAACGCCAGCGCCGTTCCGCAACCGGTCGCCACGGCGCCGAAGGCCGTGCTGTCGCCGCTGGAGCGCGTCACCATCACCGCGACGGCGCAGCATGCGGCGGCCGTGCAGGGCAGCCAGGCGCCGCTGTTTGCCAATCTGACGGCGGTCGCCGCGGCCAATCTGCCGCCGAAGCTGCAGGCCGCGATCGCGCAGGTGCTGGCGCAGCAGACCGGCCTCAATGAGAATTTGAGCGGCGATGCCGTCAAGGCCGGCTTCCAGAAATCCGGCCTGCTGCTGGAGGCGACCCTTGCCTCGGGCGTTGCGCCGGCGAGCGGCAGCGTGCCCGATCTGAAGGCCGCGCTGATCGTGCTGCGGCAGGCGCTGACTTCGCTCGGCGCCGGCGATGCGACAAGGCC
>NZ_JACMYP010000190.1 GCF_020889705.1 Bradyrhizobium altum
AGGGGAGTTTCAAGTGACCATACCCGGGGGATTTTGACCGACCCGCGGGGCTCGCGGAGATGCAATCCAGACTTAGGCCCATGCTGGAAATCTCTTTCGTCCACTGCTGATGAACCCATATGCGGGTGCCTCAGCCTGAACGACATACGGTCCTTGCATGCCTATTATCCGTGCATTTTTTCAAAAGCTCACTTCGCGAGAATGCATACCGGCGGAAACTGATTCCAAGCTAGATGTCTGCCGGCGTCAGATTTCTGCGCTATGCGCCCGCCCGGAAGGAAAGGGCAATAGAAGATGAGAACAGAAATTTGCAAGCGGCTCGGAATCGAGTTCCCGATCTTTGCGTTCAGTCACTGTCGAGATGTAGTAGCAGAGGCATCGAAGGCTGGAGCATTCGGCGTCCTCGGAGCGGTTGGATTCACACCCGAACAATTTGCGCGGGAGTTGGACCTGCTGGACAAGGCGGTTGGCGATCGGCCTTATGGGGTCGACGTTGTCGTCCCAACCCATGATGTTACCGGCGCCGAAAAGGACCCTGAAACTCTTCGCCAGGAGCTCTTCAACGGCATCCCTCAGGCACACCAAGCATACGCTAAAAAGATTCTGTCAGAAAGTGGCGTTCCCGAGCTTCCGCAGGGGACCAAACATGAGGGAGAATATCTACTTCGATCTACGGCAGCGACGGCGCGTCGGCATGTCGAGATCGCCCTGCAACACCCCAATGTTAGAGTCGTAGCAAATGCCCTTGGAGCGCCGCCGCCCGAGATGGTGCAGGCAATCAAAGCCAGTGGGCGGCTCGTGGCTGGTCTCTGTGGCAAGCCTGAGCACGCCCGAAGGCATGCCGCCGCTGGCGTGGATATCATCGTCGCGCAAGGTACCGAAGGTGGAGGGCACACGGGTGAAATCGGTTCGGTGGTGCTCTGGCCGGAAGTCGTCGAAGCAGTTAAGCCCATCCCGGTCCTGGCCGCCGGCGGTGTTGGAAGCGGTGCCCAGATTGCTGCCGCCATGGTCTTGGGAGCACAGGGCGTCTGGTGCGGCTCCCTATGGCTGACGACGATCGAGTCCGAGCTCAATGAGACCGCGAAAGAGCTCCTCATAAGCGCGAAGTCGTCCGATACCGTGCGCTCCCGCTCGCAAACCGGTAAACCTTCACGCATGCTTCGAAATCGGTGGACGGAGGCGTGGGATAAGCCAGATGCGCCTCGGCCATTACCGTTGCCGTTGCAAGATATGATTTCCGCCGAATGCTCGGCGCGCGCGAGAGCCTACCCTGCAAAAGCGCGAGAGGTCACAATCAATCCAGTGGGGCAAATCGTCGGTCGACTCAATCAAGTCAGCCGAACGCGAGATGTGGTTGCCGCCTTGGTAGAGGAGTATCTCGAAGCCGCAGACCGCCTGAACAAGATACTTGAAGCGGATCTTTATGACTCGTGATGTAACGCTAAAGGCCTCCGGATCAGCAACGGCGTCCGAAAGAGCAACCCCGCTATTTTTAGAAGACCTTTCTGTCGGCTATGCAGTCACGACGGGGGAGTGGCTCGTTACCAAAGACGACATCGTAAGTTTCGCTCGCGACTGGGACCCCCAGCCATTTCACCTGGACGAGCGAGCGGCGAAAGATAGCTTCTTTGGTCGCCTGGTCGGGAGCGGGATTCACACCTATGCCATAACAATGAGGTTATGCGTTGATGCTGGAATATTCACCGGCAATGCGGTTGCTGGCCTTGGCTTCGACCAGCTTCGTTTCGGTGCGCCCGTATATCCAGGAAACTCATTGTTAGCTCGGTTAACCGTCGCAAGTCTGCGGGTATCCAAGAGCAAGCCCGAGTTCGGCGTGGTCAACTGGCACGTTAATACGTCGGACGAGAACGGACGCTCCGTTCTGTCTGTTGTGGCAACCAATCTGTTTCGTCGTAAAATCCGATAGCAACTCCTATCTGACCAACCCGTCATCCTTACCGCGAGTAGAGCCCCTCAAGCGGCTGCAAGCCAGGTGAGATGGACGGTGTCCGGGAGCCGTGACATGGCTCGGCGGGCGGGCAGCTATAAATGGCGGAGTCTAGTCGCTCCAAGGCGATCTCGATGACCACGGTGTCTTTCAGAGGAAGAGGCACTCGGCGCTTTTCAAAATGCCGCAATTCCCGTGATCGCCCGTCCTATGATCAGCGCATGCACATCATGTGCGCCCTCGTAGGTGTTGACGGTCTCGAGATTCACCAAATGGCGCATCACCTGGAACTCGCCGGAAATCCCATTGCCCCCGTGCATATCGCGCGACATGCGAGCGATATCCAAGGCCTTGCCGACATTGTTACGCTTAACGATTGAAACCATCTCGGGAGCAAAACGGCCTTCGTCCATCAGGCGCCCAACGCGAAGACTTGCCTGAAGGCCCAGCGAGATCTCCGTCTCCATGTCAGCCAGCTTCTTCTGATAGAGCTGGTTGGCGGCGAGTGGCTTGCCGAACTGACTTCTGTCGAGGCCATACTGCCGGGCGGCGTGAAAACAATATTCCGCAGCGCCAAGGCTTCCCCAGCTGATGCCGTAGCGGGCCCGGTTTAGGCAGCCAAAAGGCCCCTTCAATCCCTGAACGCCAGGCAGCAAGGCGTCTTCAGCCACCTCGACCTCGTCCAACATGATCATGCCAGTGATCGATGCGCGGAGCGACAGCTTGTTGTCGATCTTCGGGGCGGACAGCCCCTTGGCATCTTTGTCGAGGACGAAGCCGCGGATCGCACCGCCATGACCGTCAGACTTTGCCCAGACAATGAAAACATCTGCGATCGGGCTATTGGAAATCCAGGTCTTGCTTCCTGAGATGGCGTAACCTGTCGAGGTTTTGATGGCTCGCGTCTTCATGCCGGCCGGGTCCGAACCGGCGTCCGGTTCGGTCAGGCCGAAGCAGCCGATCCATTCTCCGCTGGCGAGCTTGGGGAGATATTTGCGCTTCTGCTCTTTGGAGCCATAGGCGAAGATCGGATACATCACCAAGCTCGACTGCACGCTCATCATCGAGCGATAGCCGGAATCGATCCGCTCGACCTCTCGCGCAATCAGGCCATAAGCGACGTAGCTCGCGCCAACTCCGCCATATTCCTCCGGAATCGTTGGCCCGAGAAGGCCGAGCGCGCCCATCTCACGGAAGATGTCCAGGTCGGTATGCTCGTTAGCGAAGGCATCGATAATCCGGGGGGCCAGCTTATCCCGGGCGTAGCTGCGCGCCGTGTCGCGCACCATTCGCTCGTCGTCGGTCAGCTGCTCCTCGAGGAAAAATGGATCTGCCCAGTCGAAAGCACCAATGCCAGTCATCTCTGTCTCCTAGACCCGCGGCGCAAGCGATTGCATCCGCTGGCGGTCCCGGCGCGTCCAGCTTGCCGCTCCTTGGTACGCTCACCGCCAACGGTTGTGGTTCGTCGCGTCACGCCACTGCGACGATGATTGTTTTGTTTGCTACCGCCTCGAGCGAGGCTTCGAGGATGTCGAGACCTTCGGCTAGAACCTGGTCCGGGATGGTCAGTGGCGGAAGAAGACGGATGACGTTGAAGTGTGTCCCGCAAGCGAGGAGGATCAACCCCCGCTTTTCGGCTTCGGCAACCAACGCCGCCGTTAGCGCGCTGTCGGCGGCACGTGTTCGACGGTCGGTAACAAGCTCGAACGCGACCATGGTGCCGGGCCCACGTACCTCACCGATAAGCTCCATGCCTTGCCGACTGGACAGATTGACCAGGCGGTCGGTGATCACCTTTCCGATGCGCTCCGCCCGTGCGGTAAGATCTTCGTCCTCAATAACGTCCAGGACGGCATTGGCGGCGGCAACCGCGAGTGGATTGCCGGCATAGGTACCGCCGAGGCCGCCCACGGGCGCGGCATCCATCAGATCGGCGCGACCGACGAGCGCCGATAGCGGGAAACCACCGGCCAATCCCTTCGCCAGGGTGACGAGATCTGCCTTCACGCCGCTATGCTCCAGGGCGAAAAGCCGGCCGGTACGCGCCATGCCTGTCTGGACCTCGTCCGCGATCAGCAGGATGCCGTGCTTGTCAGCGAGTGCGCGGAGCGCCTGCAGAAAACTTGCAGGCGCGGGAACGAAGCCACCTTCGCCCTGAACCGGCTCGACGATGAAGGCGGCGACGCTGGCGGGATCGACGTCTGCGGCCAGCAGCGTCTCGATCCCGCGCAGGGCCTGCGCTTCCGACATCCCATGAAATTCGTTGGGGAACGGCGCGTGATAGACGTCGGCGGGGAAGGGGCCGAACCCCTTTTTGTAAGGCGCAACTTTGCCCGTGAGAGCCAAGCCCATCATCGTACGACCATGAAACCCACCGGCGAAGGCGATAACCGCAGGGCGGCCGGTTGCGATACGAGCAACCTTGACGGCGTTCTCGACCGCCTCTGCGCCCGTTGTGACCAACATCGTCTTCGCTGGACCGGACACCGGAGCAACCGCGTTCAACCGTTCGGCAAGGCGGATATAGCCTTCGAATGGCGCGACGTGGAAACAGGTATGCGTGAAACGCTTCGCCTGTTCGGCAACCGCTGCCATGATCCGCGGATGGCGATGACCTGTGTTGTTGACAGCTATGCCCGCAGCAAAATCGATGTAGCGTTTTCCGTCTACGTCCCACAGCTCGGCGTTCTCTGCACGATCAGCATAGATGTTCTTCGTGCCAATGCCACTCGTCACGGCTGCGATGCGACGCAGTCGAAGTTCAGAAGATAAACTCATGATAGCCTTCCCGAAAAACCGCAATTAGCAGATCGAAAGACGGGGGATATATCCTGCTTACCCCTCCGACATGAACGGTTTGAAGCGCTCGGTCGCCGAACAATATTCGTCGATAAGCCTGTATATGACGTCACGCGTGCGCTCGACTTCGTTGAGACGGCCTACAATTTGGCCGACAGGGTTGATCGTGACGGCGCGCGCTCGATCCGGATATGCGCGTGCACGGCTCGTGGCCTCTGCTGCGACGATGTCCTGAAGCGGTAGTGGCAGTGTTTAGGGGCATTCGGCATCTCCCAAGCCTTGGTCCATTCGTTCCTGAGCATCCGGCATGGCTTCCCCGTCAGCGACGTGGAACGCGTGGTGTCGCGGCTGTGCGCCTCCAACAACAGTCCCCGCTGCTGCTCGGTCAGGTCGGACTCGATCGTCGTCAACCAAAGTGATCCAGTCCAGACCCCCTGTGCGCCGAGCATCAACGCCGCTGCGATCTGAGCCCCGCTGCCAACCCCGCCCGCAGCAAGCACCGGAATCGGCGCAACTGCCTCCACGACTTCAGGCCAGAGCACCAATGAACCGATCTCGCCAGTGTGACCGCCGCCCTCGGTGCCCTGCGCGATGATCAAATCGACGCCCGCTTCCACATGCTTCTTCGCCTGCGAAACCTCACCGCACAGACCTGCGAGCAGGCGCCCGCTGCTCTTGATAGTCTCGGTCACATCGGCGGGCGGCGCGCCGAGCGCGTTGGCGATGAGGCGCACATTCGGTCGCTTAAGGGCGATCTCGACATGACGCGCGCCGTCGCTGCAGTGGACCGGATCAGATAATCGCCCTCATGTTGGGTGCCCGCGGGCAACTCGGGCACGCCGTTGTCCGCGAGGATCTTCTTTACGTAAGCACTGGTCTCAGGCGGGATCATCGATTTGAGTTTCTGGCGAAGCTTGTCGAGATCCGGTTCGTGCGCCCAAGGATCCTTTGCGGGGATCACGACGTCCACCCCATAGGGCTTGTCACCGATGCGTGCATCAATCCAGTCAAGCTGGACCTCCAGCTCCTCAGGGGTGAAGCCCACGGCGCCGAGCACGCCGATGGCACCGGCCTTACTCGCTTCCACGACGACATCGCGGCAATGACTAAAGGCAAAAATAGGCGCGTCGATGCCAAGTCGATCGCAGATTTGAGTTCGCATGGAATCTGTCCTGTTACGGGTGCACTAGTTGCCCTAGTCTGTTCCACCGATCTCGTCGGCAGGACAGCATTGAAGATCAATCGTCATCCGATCGCACCTTCCTGGACGACGAATAGGGGTATCTTCTGGCCTGACTCGGCGCGGGCAAAGGCGAGGCGGACCGGCGTTCCGATTTGTATTGTTTCCGGGTTTTCCGCCAGGATGCGGGAAATGACCTTCACGCCCTCCGGCAGCTCGACCACGCCAGTGACGTACACGCCCCACTGTGCGAACTGCGGCGACCGATTGACCAGCACCCTCGAAAAGGTCCAGACCTTGCCCGCCCCCTCAATAGCAAGATCTTCGATCGCATCCGACCAACAATGGCAGCAAAAGCCCCTGTAATGATATTGCGTCTCGCCGCAATCGCGGCAACGCTGCACGAGGAAGATGCCGCGGTTGCACGCATCCCAGAAAGGCTTCGTTTCGACGACGGTCGAGGGAACCGGCCCCGTCCAGACGATCTCCTTTGTCCCGATCATCTCAGATCTCCAGGATATGCGCGGCGGAGCCGCGGCGGGCGAGGAATGCGGCCCCTGTGGCTGTACACATCGCGATCTTCGCATCCGGCACCTGACGGCCAGAGGCTTCACCCCTCAGCTGGCGCACGGCTTCGATAAACATGAAGATGCCGCGACGTCCAGGGTGATTGGACGCTAGGCCGCCGCCATCGGGATTGACCGGTAGACTGCCGCCATCGAGCTTCATCTCGCCCGCCGCCGCGAAGGATCCGCCTTCTCCGACGTCGCAAAAGCCCGCGCCCTCGAGATCCACGACCACGTTGAAGGTGAAGGCGTCGTAGATCATCGCAGTGTGGATGTCTGCTGGGCGTCGGCCCGACATCGCGTAGGCATCACCGCAAGCGCGCGCCACCATCTCGCGGCTTTCCGTGGCCCAGTCCGTCTTGCCGCCGCCATGGGTCATCAACGCCTCGCCGAAGCCGCGGATCCAGACCGGCGGCTTTGCGCACTCCGCGAACAGATCAGGATGGGCGACGACGATCGCCCCGGCGCCGTCACTGACCACGCAGCAATCGAGCTTGTGAAGTGGCGTTGCGATGATCGGTGAGGACAGCACGTCGTCAACCGTGATACGCTCCCGCCGCATGGCATCGGGATTGCGCGCCGCGTGCTCGCGCATGGTCGTGGCGACGTGCGCCAGCTGTTCGCTGGTGAGCCCCGTGTCGTGCATGTAGCGCTGGGTAAGCATGCCCATGAAAGCAATGACGGTGGTACCGTAGATCTGCTCAAAAGCGTCGGGGATCGGAACCATCTCCGTTCCGGTGAGCTGGTTGTAGGAAACCGTTCCGACGTTGACCCGACGTGACCTGGTGGTGGCGCCGTATGCGATCAGCGCGCATTTGAAGATGCCGGCATGAATGCCCAGGACGGCGCGGTTCACATAATAGCCGAGAGAGGCGCCGCCGACGTCCGTCTCGTCGATGAACTTGGGTTTCAGGTTGAGGTAGTCTGCCGCCATTGTCGATGTACAGATCCCAAGCTGACCACCCTCCGGGGCGGTCGCGGCCACGAACAACGCGTCGATATGGGACGGCGATAAGCCAGCATCAGCGATCGCTCCACGCGACGCTTCGGCCAGTAGCTGCCACTCACTCTTCTCTTGAGCGAAGCGGGTCGGATGCTCGTATGCACCGACGATAGCTGCTGTCTCTCCAAGCCTGATGTTGGCCATTGCTAGTGTCTCACTTGATGGCCGCGAAACCCAGTTCCCGGAGGAGTTGAGCGGTTGCGCTGCCGTTTGGGTTTCGTATTTAATCAGAACGGCGGTGACGATCAGCCCGAGCCCCGGCCTTCGAGAATGCTGGACATCAGTTCCTGCGCCAGAACGCGAGCCGCGACCCGATTCTTCTTGCTGGTATTGCCCGAAGGCAATTCGGCCACCTGGAAAAGGAAGCTCGGCACCTTGTACTCTGCAATGTGCTGAACAAGAAAGTCGCGGAGCAGCTCGCTTTCAAGAGGCTCCCCCCCGCGCGTGGTGAACAATCCAATAACCGATTCGCCTTTGACTTGATCAGGCACTCCGACGACGACTGCGTCAGCCGCGCTCGGATGGGCGCAGATCGCCGATTCAATCTCGGCTGGCGAGATATTGGCGCCGCCGCGGATGATCAACTCACTTCGGCGAGTGACGAAAGTGTAATAGCCCTCCGCGTCACGACGGAGCAAGTCTCCCGAACGTATCCATCCGTCCGCCGTCATGCGCTCAGACGTCAGCTCGGGCTGGTCATGATAGCCCAGAAATGATCCTGGACTGCGGATCAAGGCCTCGCCCGCCGCTCCGTCCGCGACTTCGCGTCCCTCGTCGTCGAGGAGGCGCAGCTGCGCACCTTCGACAAGCCGTCCGAGCGTTCCCACAGGACCGCCGACATCCCGGACAGGATGAACCGCGAGCACCGGGAAGGATTCGGTCAACGCCCATCCTTCGCACAACCGGTGACCCAACCGGCGTTCCACCTCGGCAACGATCGTTTCATTGCGTGGCTCTCCGCCAAGGAACAGCTTGCGCAGAGAGCCCGTGTCAACGCTGCGTTCTTTCATGATGTTGAGCATCATCGCGTACATGCTCATGGTTCCAGCAAAGGCCGTTATACGCTCGTTTTTGATCAGATCGAGTGTGCGCGTCGGGCTGAACTGTTTTTCCAGAACGATCGTGCACCCCGTTGCAAGAGCCGTCTGAGACAACGTGCACAGGCCGAACACCCACGCCAGAGACATGGCGACCAGAACACGATCGGCAGGCTCAAATCCCCAAGCCTGACGATAGTGCTCAGCACTCCACGTCTCCGAACCATGCGAGCGCTCGACAGGCTTTGGAAGAGAGGTCGTCCCGGAAGTGTAGCTGATCAGGAGTGGCTGGGGCGCCGGAAGATCCAGCGGCGGGAATATGCCTCCAGCCACTGTCAATTCGTCCAATGAAGGGATGCCCGATACTTGACGACCCTCCTTGGAAAGCAGAACGAGTTTCGGGCTTGCCCCAATCTCAGAGATCACCGCCTGTGTCAGTTTCAGGAGGGCGGCATCGACGATCACTACGCGAGGGACTGCGTTCGATATCGCATAGCGTAACTCACGTGCCTTGAATGCAGTGTGGATCGGTGTGAACACCGCGCCAAGGCGCGCCGCAGCCTGATAAACGATCAGATGCTCCACCGAGTTTTCGGCGAACATCATCACCCGGTCGCCTATGCCAACGCCGAGTTCTGCCAGCCCGCAAGCAACAGTCTGACTTTGCCGATCAAGCTCCCTGTAGGTCAGTATCCGCGGCCCCATCTTGATGGCGACGGCCTGGCCCCGCTCTTCGGCATGAACGGCCACAAGGTTGGCGTGGTTCAAGGCTGCTTGCTCCCAATGCTGATAGTGGCAGGCCCTCGTCCTGCTGCGCTGTCCGCCCCCCGGTCGCCACGAGCTGTGGAATAATAATCCGCCGCATATTGTGCCATGACAAGGAGGCCAAGCGGTGCGAACGGCGCCATCGCTTCACGAAGCCTCGATGACACGCTCGAACCAAGTTTTGAAAGGCGGACGGAACACACGCCAAGCATCATCGGCGCAAAGAGCAGGCTTGTCCAAAACCGGTCCCGGGCAAGCAAATCCCTTATAGGATCTCCTGGCCATCCTGCCAGGATATGTTCGATCGCCAATGCCTGAGCTCCTAGTATCGACTTGACGCATTTTCTATCTAAAGTCGCGATCGGGCGTTGGCTTCGCTGGCACTCGAGGCCCACCGCAGTCGATCATTATACGTAGATTAGTAGGCAGTTTGACGCCGCAAAACATTCCGTTTCTTCGAGATGAACTTTTGGAATCCCAGAACCAACCACGTTGTTTCGTGCACTAAGGTCGTCCGCGCCGGTCATGTCGGATCTGCTTGGGTTGGCGGACGGCTTGGCGTCGTTCTGAAATCGTCGAAGCACGGGACCAAAAAGAGTGATAATCGACCCGCATGTTCATGTGTTGGACAAGGGCCACTGGCCTAAGGAATGGTGGGATTGGGTGGCGCGCGATTGGGCAAATAGGGTGCCCGGGCGCAAGCCAGAGGATATCGTAGAGAAGGCAGAGGAGAACTTGCTGGATCCGGATGGTGGGCGTCTGATCTCGCAAATGGATTCTGCCGGCGTCGATGTCTCCGTCATTCTTCCTATCGATTGGGGTGTGGATTATCACGCCGCCCGAACCCTTGATGAAATCAATCAGCACGCGGAGGCCGTTGCGCGGTTGCATTCAGATCGCCTAATCGCTTTCGCAGGCATTGACCCCCGCCGAGAGGGGGCCTCTGACAAGCTCGAGCGTTGGCTGAGCGGCTCTTTCAAGGGGCTCAAGCTTTATCCCTCGACTGGCTTCTATCCGGCGAGCGCGGAGGCGTTCGCACTTTACGAGGTGTGTGCGGCGCGAGATATGCCGGTTCTCTTTCACACTGGCGATCCCTTGCCCGTCATGGACAAGGAGTATGCGCGACCCAAGCACTTCGCTGCCGTCACGAAGGCTTTTCCGCGTCTGAAGATATTCCTCGCCCATTGCGGATACGGTCAGACAGACGAATGGAATGATGCCTTGGAAGTCGCAGCTCAGTCCGAGCGCGCCTGCCTCGAGCTGTCTGTTCTGCTATGGGACGATTCTACCGAAGAGAAGGAAGTCGAGCTGGTAAGAAAGATCGACCAGGCTCGAAATCGCGTGGGTATTGAGAGAATCCTCTTTGGTACGGATCACGTCTCTGGAAAGAAGATCAGACCTCCCGGTTTCCTCGACAAGGTCGTTTCCATGTTCAGACGACTGCCGGACACCGCGAGGAAGGCCGGAGTTTCAATAACTGCCGCTGAGCATGACAAGATCATGGGCGGCAATGTTCAGCAGCTGATCAATGTGGATTGGAGCAGATTCCGTCAGACGTCTTGAAGATCCACTTCGGAGGGGGAATGCCAACGAGAAGACAAGCGAGAAAGTGTGAAATTGCGGTTGCCGTACGAGGCGTGTCGCGCAACCGGTTTCATGCTGGCAATCGCAGACCGCATTTCAAGCGCAGCGGGACAACCATCCCGGCGCGTCTTGGCAGCGATCCAGTGTTCACAGAAGCGCTTGTCCCAAGCTAGTCGACCATTCTCGAATGTCCGTTAACAGCGAGGCCGCCATAACCATTGCTCGCTCTCACTACTTGCCGGGAAAACTCTAACGACTGCATCGATCCAGGGGGACCACACCGCATGACCAATACGTCAAAATTCATTAAAGCATTCCGAAGCGAGGCGCCGAGCTGCTCGCTATTGTCTCTGACAGCGTCGATTGCCTTTGCGGCGAGCGCGAGCGCCGCAGAGTTTCCGATTAAAGCGCCGCCAGTGATACCAGACCTGACTTGGCACGGGATCACGCTAATCGGTACTATCGACGTGTCAGGCCAATATCAATATAATGGCGCACCTTATGCCGGAAACATCTATTCGCCATCATCACTAATTGCGCCGACGAACAGGTCCTCTCAGTTCCTTCTTGCGCCTAACCAGTCGCGTCAATCCTACGTCGGAGTCAAGGTCGAAGAAAATCTGGCGTCCGATCTGAACTTTATCGCTAGAGCGGAAATGGGCTTCATTCCGACGACCGGCGAACTTGCGGACGGGCTTAAGAGCGTTAAGATCAACAATGGCATTGCGTTAAACCAGCAGAACTTCAACGCTGATGGTTCTCGCGCCGGGCAGATTCTAAACGGTGAAGCCTGGGCCGGCTTCGACAGCAAACAGTGGGGTACGGTCCATGTGGGCCGCAACTTGTCCGTCTCGGCGGACATGCTGGGCGCTTACGATCCGCTGGCTTCTTTCGGGTTCTCCCTACTCGGTTACGTCAGCTATTTTTCGGGGATGGGGTCTGCGGAAACCGCAATTATCGACGATTCGATCAAATACCTGAAAAACTGGGGTCCGGTCCGGATAGAGGCGATGTACGGTCATCCGAATACGAATGCCAAAGACTTTTGGCAAGCCGAGATCGGCTACGTGTTGCCTCAGTTTTCGATCGATGCACTAGGGGGCGTAATGCATGACGCGATCAGCGTGAGCAGTCTATCTAGCACGTTACCAGGGGCCTTGGGCTCGAACTTCCTGGGCGCCCGCGTTTTCGATGCCAGCATGTACGGCGTGTTGGCGAAGTATGTGTTCCCGGTCGGTGTGAACGGTCCGCTTTCAACGGCCGCTTCGAAGTTCATTCTGAGCGGTGGCTACTCGCGGGTTACTTTTTCTAATCCGGCAGATGGTGGCAGAACCCCAGGCTTCTCAACGATTGGTAGCTACCAGATCGGGCCGACCCTCTCGCAAAACGGCTCATCAGGGTTCGGTATCGTCAACTACAGCTATACCGGCGGCGACCGTCTAGTGGATATCAGTTTCATCACTGGCAAATACCAATACGATGACCAGCTGGCATTCACATTGGCCTATTATCGCTTTGACCAGAACAGTTACGGGCATGGTGTCAACAGCATTCCCGGCATCACCGCGGCCAGCTTTTCCAACGCGGATTGCTCCAGCGCGTCGTTCTTGAACTGCGCCGGCTCAGAACAAGTAGGCTCCTTCCGTGTCGACTACCAGTATACAAAAAATCTCATGTTCTACGCCGGCATGGCGTACTCGAAGGTCTCAGGCGGTCTCGCATTCGGCTATCTCAAGACCTACACCTACGACCCGACCATTGGTTTGCGTTTTACGTTCTGAAGAGGGCAGGGATGTCCTTCGTGGACTCCACCATAGCCATGTGGCGGCGGCGTGCTCTGAAGCCCCGCCGTTCCCTTCGGTAACTCGTCGCCATGGAATGGCGCCTGCGCAGCTTGTTGGACCTTGTTCTTTTCTCTATCGCGCTCGGGATCTGATTGGCTTGTGCTACAAAAGCTTTCCGCCCGATTCACCTCAAGGGCGAGTACTTGCTACCACCCTCTCTTGAAACGGGGGACCACTCCAGCGGGATGACGGTCTAAGCAATTGCATCCTGCGCGAATCGAATTCCTTTCGTTGGGTATTTGCCACGGCTCTCACTCCGGCGGAGCTCCTTCACTCTCTGGACTTTCCCGGTGTGGATGCCCCCACACCGGGACTTTTATTCGTGGTCGCCTTCCAATCGCGAACGGTTTCGTGATCTGTGTCGATCTTCAAGCACCTCTACGCTCTGTTCGACAAAGCGTTCAACGCAAGCGCGCTGCAGGGATAGGACCCCCGCTTCGCGATAGAGGAGGTCTAGACTGCAGCTTTCGCTTGATGTCAGCCACCTTGGCCGTCAATCCGTCGGTTTGTGCTGCGGTCTGAACCGGCCGCGGTCTGCTTCAAGGGCAAGTCGCGAGCGATCGGCAGCCGCCGTCTCGACATGAGAGGCCGCGGCCTTCGCCGGCCTGAAGGCCCGCTCGTCCGCGCCTGCCCATTCGCCGTGCGGCCGCCGTCCCCTGAAGCGGCCCGCTCGCGCCGGCTCTGGTCGACCGCACCCGAGGGACCATGTTGCCCGGGGATTGTCACGTTATACAACTAGCCCAACACGAACATGACTTGCTGCTGGCATTGGAAATGCTGGCGGATGCGCTCAGAGTTGGCTTGAATACGCCTTATCCTATCAACATTTCGCGACAGGACGAAATAGCGGACCCCTCAAGCGATGCGCTGACCGCCGACGCAATTAGCATTATGGTCGCCCGGCGACTGCCGGAGCAATCCATCATCATTGATGAAGCAATAACTTCGGTGGGACAGATTCACGCCCTAGCGGATGTACTTCCGCCCCACGACACGCTGTCCCTCACAGGAGGATCGATTGGAATTGGGATTCCGCTTGCAACCGGCGCCTCGATTGCCGCCCCGGACCGAAA
The DNA here is from genome assembly GCF_020889705.1 of Bradyrhizobium altum. GTDB lineage: Bacteria > Pseudomonadota > Alphaproteobacteria > Rhizobiales > Xanthobacteraceae > Bradyrhizobium > Bradyrhizobium altum. The sequence continues at coordinate 13,800 of NZ_JACMYP010000190.1, forward strand.
GGTTGTGGCACTGCAGGCCGACGGCAGCGGTATGTACACCGTGCAGGGCTTATGGACGCAGGCGCGCGAGAAACTCAACGTAGTGACGATTATCTATGCCAACAGCGCCTATCGCATTCTACAGGGCGAGATGACAAACGTGGGCGTGAATGAGTATGGCCGCAACGCGCGCCGCATGCTCGCTCTTGACGAACCCCGCCTCGACTGGTGTTCGATCGCCAAGGGTATGGGCGTCGAGGCGGGACGAGCAGATACTGCCCAAGCTTTTCGTCGTCTTCTCGATTCAGCGATGGCCGGTGATGGACCTTTTCTTATCGAAGCGACAATCGAATGAGGACCGTTCCATTGAGAACAACGTTCGCAAGGTGAGTTGCGAGGCACATCACCTCGCCAAGAGATGACACTACGGCTCGGCGGGCGAACGCTGCATGGCAATTTCGGTTGCCGTCCCTATCGGCGATGCCACGGCGCGAGAACTCATCCAAAGACTGGCACCGAAGGTTCGTGCGTTGACCATTGGTCCCGGCACCGATCCCAGCGTAGAAATGGGGCCGCTCGTGACGAAACAACACCGTGACAAGGTCCGCGCTTACGTCGACGCCGGCGTTGCCGAGGGTGCAGAACTCGTTGTTGATGGGCGCGACTTTAAGCGACAAGGGTACGAGAACGGTTACTTCATAGGGGGAAGCCTGTTCGACCGAGTGACAACTGAGATGAAAATCTGTCGAGAGGAGATCTTCGGCCCTGTGCTCGCGGTGGCTCGCGCTGGTTCATACGATGAGGCGGCCGACATGATAAATAAGCACGAGTTCGGAAACGGCACCGCGATATTCACCAGAGACGGGGATGCGGCACGGGAATTCGCTCACCAGATTCAGGTCGGAATGGTCGGCATAAACGTCCCTATTCCCGTTCCGATGGCATTTCATTCGTTCGGCGGGTGGAAAGCTTCTCTTTTCGGAGACCACCACATGCACGGCCCCGAGGGAGTGCGATTTTACACCAAATTGAAAACAATCACGACGCGATGGCCAACGGGCATCCGGAGCGGCGCAGAATTTGTGATGCCAACGATGAACTGAACGTGGGCTTCTCCTCAGCATACGAAGTCCGTTCCTTCCGGCCCGACCTGGCGACTCTAAGCAACTGAAATTGTGATTTAGGTTCACAAAAAGAGGGCCACTCCTTTCGGAGTGGCCCGCCAAGTCAGGGAGGAAACGTCCCCAGAGGGACCTCTGTGATCAGGCCGCCGCCTGTTCGATCGGTGAAAATGGGAGGCCGAGGCTCTCAGCTACCGCTCTGTAAGTGAGCCGGCCCCGATGGACATTGAGACCTGCGCGCAGATGCGGATCATCGAGCACTGCTGCGAGCCCCCTATTGGCAAGGGCTAGCCCAAACGGCAGTGTCGCATTGTTCAGCGCATGGCTCGAAGTCAGTGGGACGGCTCCCGGCATATTGGCGACACAGTAGTGAATCACCCCATCCACCTCATACGTCGGATCAGCGTGCGTAGTTGGACGTGAGGTCTCGAAACAGCCGCCTTGATCAATCGCAACGTCGACAATCACAGAGCCCTTACGCATCGAACTCAACATGCTACGGGTGACGAGTTTGGGTGCGCTCGCACCCGGCACAAGTACGGCGCCTATGACAACGTCCGCCGCAAAGACCTCCTCCTCGATGGCTTGGAGGGTCGAGAACCTGGTCCGAACGCGGCCCTCGAATAGTTCATCCAACTCGCGCAGCCTAGAAATAGAGCGGTCAAGGATTGTAATCTCGGCACCCAAGCCTGCCGCCATCCGGGCCGCGTGGGTACCGACAACGCCACCTCCGACCACCACTATCCTAGCGGGCTGGACACCGGGAACCCCACCGATCAGCAACCCTCGCCCCCCGGCGTATCGCTTCAGGGCCGCACCGGCTGCTTCGATCGCGAGCCTGCCAGCGACCTCGCTCATCGGCGCCAGCAGCGGAAGACCACCATGCACATCAGATACGGTTTCATAGGCGACAGCAGTGCAGCCAGATTCCATAAGGCCCTTGGCTTGCTCTGGATCAGGCGCCAGATGAAGATAGGTGAAGAGTATCTGGTTCTCTCGCAGGAGGGCCCACTCGGAGGGCTGGGGCTCCTTTACTTTCACGATCATCTCACTCGATGCAAACACCTCCTGAGCCGAGTCCGCAAGAGTCGCGCCAGCTTTGTGGTAGTCCTGGTCTGCCGCGCCGATGCCGACGCCGGCATCGGTTTCGATCACCACAGTGTGGCCGGCAGCTACATATTCACGAACTGCTCCAGGGGTGAGACCAACGCGATACTCATACGTCTTGATTTCCTTTGGAACACCAACTTTCATCTCCCCCCTCCGATCTGGAATATCTCCTTTTAGCCGTAAGAGTAGTTTGATTTTCTGCAAACTTGCGAAGCTGAAACGAAAAGGTGCAGAACTTTAACTGCTTTTTGGCACTACCACGCAGGATTCCAAACAAATGGATGCCGATAGAATCGACCTAACAATTCTCGCCGAGCTCAGCTCTAACGCACGGATCAGTCAGACTGAACTCTCCAATCGAATGGGTTTGTCCAGCACTGCAATTGCGCGACGTCAGCGTACGCTAGAAGAGGAAGGCTACATCACTGGATATCAGGCGACGCTTGACCTCACTCGGTTCGGTCTCAACACAACGGTGCTGGTGAGAGTCACGCTGGATAGTCAAAGTGACGAGGCATTGAAGTTATTCGAAACTGGTATTGTCAAATGCCCATCGGTCGTTCGTTGCTTTCTAATGTCTGGAAGCGACGACTATCTTCTCATAGTGCTTGCTCGAAACATTGAGGATTTCGAACGAATTCACCGTACTGAACTCTCTTGTCTCCCGCGAGTTTCACGCATTCAGTCAAACTTTGCCATACGTGAAATAGTCAGCCGCGCAGTGCCTCCGGCGATCTTCGGAAACCCGGTGCGCTACGCAGGCAGATAACTCAACCAGCTTAACGTAAGCAATAAGACCGCAATTATTCTGTGCGACTTGCCAGCGGCCGCGTTCGAGCATCGCGCACATCCGAGCTCGGCGCCGATCATCTGCGATCCCGAATTTTGACAAATTGATCAACGCCTCAAGGACTCGGATCGTCCATGCTCGGGAGCCGGCCGTCGGTTCGATGAACCGCATCTGGCTTCCCCACATCAGTGAGTTCGATGCGACGCCTAGACGGTTTTCTCCGTTAGTGATGCTTGAGGTCTTCTGCTCGGCGGTTCATTAGGCGACGCTCATGTGCGAGGGGGAGGATCTGACCATTGTGCTAACAAGAGAGTTGGCCGTAACCCTGCGCTTTGTGACGAACAAGAGTCCGACGTACCGTTCGGGAGCCGGGGTTGGATGCCTTGCTTTCGCAAAAATCGTTAGTTGCGGGGATAGGATTTGAACCTATGACCTTCAGGTTATGAGACTGAAAGTCGGAATCAAACAATGAAGGCGCCCAGAAGCGCCCAGGACAATTAGCCCGGTTCATCCCTTTTATACGCTACGGCTACCCCGCAACCCTACCTCCACACTTGACTCTTTCTTGCCGGACCAACTTACGATTCTGTTGCCTCGGACCGATTATGGTCCGGGAAGGGACCATGCGCGGCAAGGACGAACAGGCCAAGATCGAGTTATTAGGGTCGGCAGATTCCGCGAAAATACCGCCTGTCCCGAAGCGCCGTCGCAACCGCGGCATGCCGCCGCCCGCGACGTTCGATATCGATACGCTGCCAAGCAGCTCCAATTTGACGGCATTGGAAGCGGCCGCGGTCATCCGGCGCACGCCCGGAGCGCTTGAGCAGTGGCGGCGCGATCCAAATCACCCGCTGAAATGGCGCTACGTCGACGGCCGCCCGCTCTACCGGGTGGATTCGGTGCGCGAATATTTGGCTAAATGCGATAAAGCCA
>NZ_JACMYP010000191.1 GCF_020889705.1 Bradyrhizobium altum
CCGCGTCGATGGTGGTCACGGCCGTGACCGTTGCCTATGCGGAGGGGCTTCGCGAGCACAAGGCGCGCCGATCGGCGGCCTCGACACGCGAGGCCTTCCTGCAGATCATGGAGCGCAGCTTTTCGGGTATCGCGGTCATGCTGAAGGGAACGCCCTACGCGTAATTCCCGGGCGGGCCGCATGCGACAAAGCCATTGTTCTGCCGTAGCCGGGGCAGGTACTCTCCGGAGCGCGTGCGGAAGACACGTATCGAACAAAGAGAGGAAACGCATGGAACTCGGATACTTCGCGATGCCGTCGCATCCGCCGGAGTGCGGATTGAAGGAGGGCCACGACTGGGACCTGCAGGTGCTGCGGTGGCTGGACGAGCTCGGCTATCAGGAAGCCTGGATCGGCGAGCACCACACCGCGCCCTGGGAGCCGCACCCGTCGCCGGATCTGTTGATCGCGCAGGCGCTGCTGCAGACCAAGGACATCCGCATCGGCCCCGGCGGCTTCCTCTTGCCGTATCATCATCCGGCCGAACTCGCGAACCGCGTGGCGATGCTCGATCATCTCTCGAACGGACGATTGAATTTCGGCGTCGCCGCCTCCGGCCTGCCGAGCGACTGGGCGATGTTCAATGTCGACGGCATGTCCGGCCAGAACCGCGACATGACCCGCGAGGCGCTCGAGATCATCCTGAAGATGTGGACCGAGCCGGCACCGTGGACCCACAAGGGCAAGTTCTGGACGGTGACCAAGCCGGACACGATGTTCGACTTCCTCAAACCCCACATCAAGCCTCAGCAAGCGCCGCACCCGCCGATCGGCGTCGCCGGCCTGTCGAAGAACTCGGACACGCTCAAGCTCGCCGGCGAGCGCGGCTTCATCCCGATGAGCCTCAACCTCAACCCGGCCTATGTCGGCAGTCACTGGGACTCGGTCGAAGCCGGCGCCGCCAAGACTGGCCGCAAGCCGAGCCGCAGGGACTGGCGGATGGTGCGCGAGGTGTTCGTCGCCGATACCGACGAGGAGGCATGGAAGCTCTCGACCGGCGACATGATGGGCCGGATGATGGGCGAGTATTTCCTGCCGCTGCTCGGCCACTTTGGATTCAAGGATTATCTGAAAGCGTCACCCGACGTGCCTGATAGCGACGTCACGGTTGAATATTGCGCCCGCAACAACTGGATCGTCGGCTCGCCCGCGACCGTCACCGAGAAGATCGAGAAGATCTATCAGGAAGTCGGCGGCTTCGGCGTGCTGCTGGTGTTCGGTTTCGACTACAAGCACAAGCCCGAGGCCTGGCACAATTCGCTGCGGCTGCTGAAGCAGGAGGTCTTGCCGAAGCTGAAGCACCTCGACGCCTCGGTCGGCCGCGCGGCGTAGGTTTGACGGTGAGGATCATGCGGGCAGCGGCAACGCTGCCCGCATGTCATGACGGATCGCCGGCCTCAGGCCGTTCCGAGCCAGAACCGGGTTTCGATTTGCGCCCAGCCCTTGCCGATGCGGCTGCTCAGCCACGTGTCGCTGCGCTTCAGACCCTTGTCCTTCTGGCCTTCCGGAGTGTTGCGCCAGGCCTGCCAGCGATACTGGCCGTAGATGCTGACGATGCGCGCGGCGTAGGTCAGCGCCAGCTGTGAATCGCCTCTGATGATGACGAGGTTGTCGTCGTTCTTGGTGCTGGCGCGGTCGGAGAAATTGTGCGAGCCGGTCATGACCACCGGGTTCTTGCCGGCCGGATCCAGCACGATCACCTTGCTGTGCACAGCGATCATGAATTTTCCGGTGTTCTTGATCTGGTGCTGCCACCAGTCGGCGGTCTTGTCGATGCCGGCGGGCCGGATCACGTCGGCAATCTGCTTGCCCTTGAAGACCTGCTGCTGGCCGCTGCCGGCCAGCAGTTGCAGCTGATCCTTTGGACTGTCCTTGCCCTGCGCCGGGAAATTGTTGAGCACCCCGCGTACATAGAGATTCTTGTCCTGCGCCTTCTCCAGGATCGGGCCGAGCAGGCCCTTGTTGCCGGGATTGAGCATCAGGCACACCGCGCCATGCTCGGCGTCCTCGATCATCTTGGTCGCTTCCTTGAGATCGCCGCTCCTGGTGGTCGGCGTGAACCAGACGCTGACGTTCGAGTTGCCGATCGTGAATGGCCATTCGTGATCGCCGGCGACAGCCAGCGCCTTCGGCGACTTGCTGCCGTCGGCATAGATCGCCTTCCAATGCTCGTGATAGGCCGCCGCGATCTTGTCGTCGGTGATCTCGAGCCCATTGTTGTTCTGGGTGCACAATCCGGTCCGGGTCCAGTTGGTGCTGCCGGTCCAGACCACTTTCGGTGTCTCGGCGCCGTCGCAGAACACCGCAAACTTGTTGTGGGCGTAACGGCTCGGCGCGATCTTGCGGCGGACGATGTCGACGCCCGCCTTCTTCAGCACGCCGGCGTTCTTCTCGGTCTCCTTTGCGGTGGCGTCGGACTTGCCGGTGCTGTTGCCGAGCACGACGTGGGCCTTGCCCTTCAGCGCAGTCAGCGCGGCGATCAATTCGGGATCGTTGAGCTCGTAGAGCGCGACATAGACGTCGACTTTGTCCTTCTTGGCCCCGGCCAGCAGGATGAGGAGGCGCGCGCCAAGCTCGCCCTTGAGGAAGTCGCGGATCTTGTTGCCCTTGGTGGAGATCGCCTTCTCCAGCGTCTGGGAGGCTTTCGGCGTAGTACCGATCGCGCGCGACAGCCATTGTGCCGAGATCGTGCCGCGGTTGAACCACGGCTTGAGCGGGCCCGACGGCGTGGCCGAGACGTAGTCGGTCCATGTCGCTGGCGCACTGTAGGCGGGCTTCACCTTGGTGGCGCCGTCCTTGAGAACCGGAACGACGCCATAGCGGACCGGCGCATCGGCCGGGGCCAGGAAATCGGTCCAGTTCGTCTTCTGCACCGGCCATTCGGTGCTCGGACGATGATCTCCCGCCTTGTGGCCCTGCACCTGATCCTCGAACCCGACCCAGGTGTCGACGACGGTCGCGCTCTTGCCCTGCTGCTGACGATAGAGCGCAAAGCCGAGGCAGTCCGGGATCATTGCCGCGACCTCCCAAACCACGAAGATGCCGTCGGTGGTTGGAAACGCCTGAATTGTGGAAATCATGGTGATGCCTCCAAATCACTGATGAGAAATATCCGCTCGATATGAACCTGGCGCGTCAGCGCCGCAGGAGACCCGAGGTGTCGCGTCGGATCGTTCAGGGCGCCTGGCGGCCCGTCTAGCAGGAGGAGTATGGAACAAAACATGCAACCGAAACTATCGGCTGGATCACAGATGGATCACGCCCGCCGTGCGGACCGGTCCGCCGCCATTGCGGCTGCCTAAAGCAACTTCACCGTGACCTTCGCCTTGCCCTTGTGATCGCCGTAGAACCATTTGTAGATCCAGGGCAGGCCGATGACGGCCTGGTTGACGTAGAGGAAGATCTCGCCGCTGCGATCTGCGGTGAACCTCGCCTTGTAGACCTGCGGGTCGGTGTTCAGCGCCGGCAAGGGATCGAGGAAATACTCGTCGACGCCGGTCTCTCCGACCCGTGCGATCAGCCTGAACCATGGCCGGAACAGGATGCGCCGCAGGAAGATCGTGGCGTATCCACGCCAGCGTTTTGCACCCTCGATGGTCGAGGTCCGGTATCCGATCGGCGTGACCGCGCGTCCGGCGTCCTCCCATGGCTCCGACATCGTGATCGCGATCTCGTATTTGAACCCGGTGCGGACCTTGAGCCCGGTCGGCGCACAGATCGCGCTGGTGTCGAAGTCGGCCGCATCCTGCGGGATGCCCTTGTCGACGGCGACGAGCTTGTCCCCTTGCAGAAGGCGCCCATCGAGTCCGCGGCATTGAACAGCAAATGGCTGAGCAGCGTCGCGCCGAACCAGACGAGCAAGGCCGTGAGCAGGAACGGCACGACATGCCGCTTCCCGACATTGAGGATCCACTGATAGATCGTGCTGGTCCGGAACCGATAGATCGCATCGTGCATGAACCCGGAGAGCGGCGTCGGGTTCGCGCGGTTGCGCCAGATGATCCGCATCCTGTCGCTGATCGTTGCGCTGAGCGAACTGCCCACACCCATCAGCACGAAAACGGCGATGATGCCGCCGGCGAACCATTCCGGGTTGCCGGCGTACCAATCGGTCCACCAGTGAAACGAAGCGGGCAGGAACGATTCGACGAAGCGCACCAGCTCCGAAATCATCCTGACATGGGAGCTGAATTCGTGCTCCTTGTGCTGGTTGTGGAACAGCCAGAACGTCGCCAAATGCAGCGACGCCGCCAAGGTGGCGAAGTAGGCGATCCGCCGCATCCAGACGAAATTCCACAGCTTCTCCTGCGTGGCATGACGCGCCGGCGCGCCGGCGGGCGTTTCAAACGTATTGGTGCCCAGCGGTGTCACCTGGCCGCTGCGGGAGACGACCACATAGCTCGGCGGAAGTCCGATCGGGGCATAGGCATTGGCGCCGCTGTCGATCCGCTCGAACACGCTTTCGTGGATCTTCGGCATCGGCACGCTCACGCCGGCATAGGGGTCGTTGCAGAGGTCGGCGACCTTGCGGGGACCGTACCGGTAATAGGCACCGAGGCCGGCCCGCGAATCGTAGAGGCGGCCATCCTTGTCCTCGGAGGACCTGATCGCCTTGATCGCATCGGGATCAGCGATCGGCGCGCTCTTGAACACGAGTCCGCGCTTGACGGCTTCGTCGACCAGCCAGGCCAGCGGCACGAAGGCGACGGCATCGTCCGGATAGCCGCCGCCGACATTGGCATGCATGCCGACGAACCAGACCTGGACGAGGCGCTCGCCATCGATCGTTGCCGGCACGGCCGGTGTGGGCTGTCCCGGCTCTTGCTCCGTCCAGAGGACCGGATGGAAGGTCGTGCGCTCGTCGTCGAGCGCCAACGCATGCCGTGCCCACTTGACCTTCTGGCTGAGAATCCGGTTCGGCAGCTCGAGCGGCCACACCCAGTTGGAGATGCCGCGTGTCATCTCGTCGATCGGCAGGCCATAGGCCGCGACGGTGTCCCAGATGCCGATGAACTCGATCGCTGGCACCGGCTTCCGTGCGATCTCCGCATAAGGCTTGTTGCGCTGAAGGCGGTCCAGCACCGGCACAAGGATGTAGTCGCGCAGCGCGCGGAACAGCACCTCGATGCGCCAGATCGAGTGGTAGCCCGCGGCCCGGTACGCGCGATAGGCCTTCACCGCGCCGTCGTGCAGTTCGGCTTCGGTGCCGGCGACGATCAGGCCCTGATCGAGGATGAGTGCGGCGAGCGTGCGCACGGTGAATGCGCCGCGGCTGAATCCGAACAGGTAGATCTGCGAATCGTTCTGGTGGTCGTAATTGCGGCAGATGAATTTGTAGGCATCCAGGATATTGCGCTTGAGGCCGTAGCCGAAGGCGCCGCCGAGCAGCGCAAGCGGGACGAAGGACGACGTGCCGACGCCGTCATCATACTTGGCGGCCTGCGCGTTGCCCTGCAAATCCAGCGACTGGAATATCCGCCAGACATTGGTGCGCCAGACGCTGGAGGCGGCGTTGCCGGTGCCGTCGGACAGGATAATGATCTTCGGGCTCGGCATCGAAAGACGCTCGCTGAAGTGAATGAAGCGGATGGCAAAGCGTAGCAGGGGCCGGATCGAATGCTACCTTGGATCGATCTTTAATCATTCGGTGCCGCGATAGGTGTGAACTGGCGCACAAAAGCGGCACGAGGTCGCGGCCATGTGAGGCGAGACGACTTTCGCGGCGTAACGAAAAGGCCTAGCCTGACCGGTGGCGCAATTCATTGATGAGGCACAGCAATGCGCAGCCGCGTCAGAAAATTTGCCCATGTCCTGGAGCGCTTCGGCCTTGCCCTGGCGGGGGCTGCAAGCGGTCTGTTCGTCGCCATCCATGTCGGCTCGAGCGTGTCGGCGCTGACCTCGCAGGCGTTCCTGCTGATCATGATGCTGGGCGGCGCGATCGGATTCTATGTTGGCATCGACACGCCGCCAAAGCTGTTCCATCCGAAAGACGGAACCTCGACGCGCAAGATCGACACGGCAGAATTGCTGAGCGCGATCGGCACCTTCCTCGCGACCATGGTCGCGTTCTTCTCGGTCGGCGTCGTCGTGTTGCGCAGCGAGCCGGACATCGCCTGGACCGCGGCGATCATGGCGGGCTGGGTGCTCGGCGTCGCGATGCAGATCGTCGCCGGCACGATCGCCCGCACCCGGGTCTGACGCGTCGGAGCGGCGCCAGGCCCGACCGGCTTCGCCGCCTGGCCTACTTGTTCGCGACCTTGGCGGGGTCCTTGATCGCCTTGAAGGTCTCGTGCTCGACGCTGTAGAGCTCGCCGCCGACCCTCTCGACCTTGCGAATGTAGATGTCGTGGACGACATCGCGCGTCTTCGGGTCGATCGACATCGGACCGCGCGGGCTTTCCCAAGCCATGCCCTTCATGGCTTCGATCAGTGCGTCGCCATTGGTCTTGCCGCCGGTCGCCTTCAGCGCCTCGTAGATCAGATGCATACCGTCATAGGCGCTGACGCTGATAAAGTTCGGACGGACGTTGGCATTGGCCTTGCGGAACGCTGCGACATAGGCGCGGTTCAGGTCTGATGGATGAGCGGCGGAGTAGAATCCGGCCGTGATCATGCCGATCATGGCATCGCTCATTCCCGGCAGGTCCTCGTCGTCAGCGATGTCGCCGGGGCCGATCAGCTTGATCCCGCTCTTGTCCAGCCCGCGCTCGACAAATTGCTTGGCCAGGATGGCGGCCTGGCTTGCCGGCACGAAAATGAACAGGGTATCGGGATTGCCGTCCCGCGCGCGCTGCAGGAACGGCGCGAAATCGGGATTGGCCAGCGGCACTTTCAGCGCTTCGACGATCGATCCGCCCGCCGCGGTGAAGCTCGCCGAAAATACGCCGGCGGCTTCATGCCCGGGTGCCCAGTCGGACGCGATGATGGTGGCCCGCCTCGATCCGTTCCTGGCCGCCCAATCCGCCAGCACGCTGGCCTGCTGCGCGTGCGTCCAGCTGGTGCGGACGAAGTAGAGCGATCGTTCGGTCACGATCGATGTGCCCGATACCATGACGACGGTTGCCGTCTTGCTCTCAGTGACCAGCGGTGCGAGCGCGAGCACGCTCGGCGTCAGTCCGCCGCCCAGGATCGCGGCCTTGTCGTTGACGATCAGTTCCTGCGCAATGCGCTTGGCGTTGTCGGGTACGCTGGCGTCGTCCCGGACGATCAACTCGATTTTGCGGCCTGCGACCATGTCGCCGTGCTGCGCCATGTAGAGCCGCGCCCCGGCGACGGCCTGTTTGCCGACCGGCCCCAAAACGCCGGTCAGCGGCATCACCAGCCCGACCTTCACGACGTCCTGCGCCCGAGCCTTTCCCGACTGCACCGCCGTGAGCGTCAGAACAACCCCGGCCAACACGGCAAACCGCTTCCTCGACATGGCCAACCTCCCGCGTGCCCGGAAATGACGCCGGGCCGGCTCCCGACTATCGGCTTCGCCGCAGGGAAGTCCTGATCAAGAAGTGACAGAACGACGAATTTCCTGCTAAATTTCCCTAATTGGTGCCGTCTGTGGGCATGGAGTGACCTCTATGGACCCGGGGACTGATTCCGTTTTGGTATTTGATTCATTTGTATTGGACCTTGCCCGCGGCGTTGTGCGCGTGAATGGCGTCGACCTTGATCTTAGGCCGAAGTCTTTCGCGGTGCTCCGCCATCTCGCCAGCAATGCCGGGCGGCTGATCTCCAAGCAGGATCTGCACGCGGCAGTCTGGGGCAACGTCGCGGTCTCGGACGATTCGCTGGTCCAATGTGTCCGCGAACTGCGCCAGAAGCTACGGGATGACGACCACCGCATCATCAAGACAGTGACGCGGCGGGGCTATCGCCTCGATGCTGAACCGATTCCGCCGTCGCGCGACCGTGGACCGCACAACGCTCCGCGCAGGGCGTCGACTTCCTGGGACGTAGCCGCACGTTTGGCCGCGCTTCCCCGATGGGTGCTGGTCGCCGGCCTGTCGCTGATCGTCTTCGCGGCTCTTGCATCCGTGCCGCCGATTGCCAACGGGACGTGGCATCCCATGGCGGAATTGGCGAACTGGCTTGCACCGCAGGATCACGGCATCGTGACAAACTAGATGCCGTTGGTGATGATCGTCGCCGGCACGGTTGCCCGCACCCGCATGTGACTATGCGCTGCGCGTGACGCCCAATCCCGCAAGATGCGTGTCGACGAACTGTGCGAGCCGCTCGCGCAGCTGCTCCGGCGGCACCGCGACCATGCGCTCCTCCAAGCCCAGCGAGATGATGCCATGGACCGCGGAGAACATCATCCGCGACAGCACCGCGACGTCGCCGGGATCGCGATCGGGCAACAGCCGCACCAGCGGCGCATGCATCAGCGCGAAGGCATCCATCACCATCGCCAGGATATCTTCCGGAAACGGCCGGTCGTCCTCCATCCGGTGCTCGAACAGCGAGCGCAGCAGATTGGCGTGCTCGGTGGCGAAGCCGAGATAGGCGTCCGCAAGCCCGTGGAGCTGGCGCAGGGGATCGTCGGCCGGGACTGCCTTGAGCCGCTCGGTCAGGGCCTGAACGGTCTCCCGGTTCACGGTCAGGATCAGGCCGTCGAAGTCGCCGAACTCGTTATAGACGCTGCCGATGGAGCAGCCGGCGGCCTCGGCAACATCGCGAACCTTCAATGATTTCAAGCCTTTAATTGCAATATATCGGCGCGCGATCTCGATCAGCAGACCGCGCCGCTGAAGTTTTTTCCGGTCTCGTCGCGATTCTTCTTGAACAATGTTCATTTTCGTACTACTAATTTGAGCGCTGCTCAAGTTGGCATAGGAGGCCACTTACATGCAGACCCTAGCACTTCAATTGACCGCCACCTTTGTCGATGACGCGATCGAGCTCGTGAAGGGCTTTGGCCGCGCCATCTTCGCCCTGGCGACCGCCCCGATCGAGCGGATCGCCCGCGCCTGCGACGTCGCAGGCGTGCTGGAGCAGCGGCGCGCCGATCGGCGCGCGCCGCGCCCGGCGGCCCAGCGTGGTAGCCGGTGCAAGTCACGCCACTGCCGATGGTCGCCGTTCGGCGGCCTGAGTGATCTGACCTGACGCGCCCACTCCGCAATTGTCGCCGAAACCTCAACGAAGCACTCACCATGTCCCTCGCGAGCCCGTTTCGATGTCGATCGACCACAACCCTGGATAAGGTCTCGTACATTTCTGCCGGGCATTGTCGCGGCGCCCGGCGCGGCCGATCCGCGCCGGTTCGAACCGATACGTTGCGGAAAAGACTAAAGGCTGCGGCATCTACGTCATTTTCACCATGCTCTTCATTCTCTGCCACGCGAATTCGCAGACCTGCCAGCGCCGTGCGCGCTAACCCAAGGAACCGGTCATGATCAAGGAATTGATGACGTCCCGCCGCTTCGCGCCGCTGTTCTGGTCGCAGTTCTGCTCGGCGCTGAACGACAACGTGCTGAAGAACGCGCTGGTCATCATGCTGCTGTATGGCGTCGCCAACGAGCAGGGGCCGGCGCTGGTCCAGCTCGCGGGTGCGGTCTTCATCGCTCCGTTCTTCGTGCTGTCGGCGCTCGGCGGCGAGCTCGCCGACCGCTACATCAAGTCCATCGTCGCGCGCCGGCTGAAATTCTTCGAGATCTTCGCCGCCGCCTTCGCCGCAGCCGGCTTCTTCACCCATTCGATCCCGCTGCTGTTCATCGCGCTGGCGCTGTTCGGCATCGTCGCCGCGCTGTTTGGCCCGGTGAAATATGCTGTGCTGCCCGACCAGCTCTCGGTTTCCGAACTCGCGACCGGCAACGCGTTGGTCGAGGGCGCGACCTTCATGGCGATCCTGATCGGCACCATCGCGGGCGGCATGTTCGTCGCCGGTGCCAGCCACATGGGCTGGATCTGCGCAGCCGTCGTGGGTCTGTCGGTGCTGTCCTGGGGATTTGCGTCGCGCATTCCGGTGACGCAGCCGTCCGCGCCGGATCTGCCGATCACCAAGAATCCCTGGACCTCGACGGTGCGCCTGTTGAAGTCGCTCTATGCCGAACAGCGGCTGTGGGATGGCATGGTGATCGTGTCCTGGTTCTGGATGGTCGGCGCGATCGTGCTGTCGCTGCTGCCCGCGCTGATCAAGGAGGGCGTTGGCGGCACCGAGGGCGTGGTCACGCTGTGCCTCGCCGTGTTCGCGATCGGCATTGCCGCCGGCTCGCTGTTCGCCGCGCAATTGAGCCATGTTCGCCCGAATCTCGCGCTGGTGCCGATCGGCGCCATCGTGATGGGCGTGATCGGCCTTGACCTCGCCTGGGCGATCGCCACCACCTCGCTCGGCAGGGATGTCACCGCGGCCGCGTTCGCGTCCTCGTTCGGCGGCTTCCGCATGCTGGCTGATTTCTTCCTGTTCGCGTTCGGCGGCGGCCTGTTCGTGGTGCCGTCATTTGCGGCCGTGCAGGCCTGGACCGCGCCGTCCGAGCGCGCCCGCATCATCGCTGCCGGCAATATCCTGCAGGCAGGCTTCATGGTTGCCGGCGCGGTGTTCGTCGGCGCGCTGCAAGCTGCCGGCCTGCCGATCGCCTGGATCTTCTTCGGCCTGGCGATCGCGAGCTTCGGCACCGTCTGGTTCGTGCTGAACAAGTGGGGCAAGGAAGGCGTACGCGATTTTGGCGCGCTGCTGTTCCGTGCGCTGTTCCGGCTCGAGGTGCGCGGCATGGAGAATCTGCCCCCGGCCGGCACGCGGATGCTGATCGCGCCCAACCATGTCAGCCTGGTCGACGGTCCGCTGCTGCACGCCATGCTGCCGATCGATGCGAGCTTCGCCGTCGACACCGGCATCGCCAAGGCGTGGTGGGCCAAGCCGTTCCTGAAGATGATCAAGCACTACACGATGGACCCGTCCAAGCCGCTGGCCGCGCGCGACCTGATCAAGCTGGTGGCCGCCGGCGAGCCGGTCGTGATCTTCCCGGAAGGGCGCATCACGGTCTCCGGTTCGCTGATGAAGGTCTATGACGGCACCGCGATGATCGCCGACAAGGCCGATGCGGTCATCGTTCCGGTCCGCATCGAGGGCGCGCAGCGCTCGCATCTCAGCTATCTCAAGAATGGCGAGATCAAGCGCTCCTGGTTCCCCAAGGTGACGATCTCGATCCTGCCGCCGGTCAAGCTGCCGATCGGCCAGTCGCTGAAGGGCAAGGCGCGCCGCAATGCCGCCGGCGCCGCGCTACAGGACGTCATGATCGACGCCATGGTCCAGAACGCGATGCTCGACCAGACGCTGTTCGAGGGCCTCGGCCATGCCTATCGCGACCGCGACACCGGCAAGCCGATCATCGAGGACGCGCTCGGCACCAAGCTGACCTATCGCAAGCTGATCCTCGGCGCGCAGGTGTTGAGCCGCAAGCTCGAGCAGGGCACCGCGGTCGGCGAGAATGTCGGCGTGCTGTTGCCGAACTCGGCCGGCGTCGCCGTCGTGTTCATGGCGCTGCAGACCATCGGCCGCGTGCCGGCGATGCTCAACTTCTCGGCCGGTCCGGTCAACGTGCTGGCCGCGATGAAGGCGGCGCAGGTGAAGACCGTGCTGACCTCGCAGGCTTTCATCGAGAAGGGCAAGCTCGACAAGCTGATCACGGCGATGGCGGGCCAGGCGCGCGTCGTCTATCTCGAGGACGTCAGGGCCGACATCGGCCTCGCCGACAAGATCGCAGGCTTCCGCGCCGGCATCGCGCCGCGCGTCGCCCGCCAGGCCAACGATCCCGCGGTCATCCTGTTCACCTCCGGTTCGGAAGGCACGCCGAAGGGCGTCGTGCTGTCCCACCGCAACATCCTTGCCAACGCGGCGCAGGCGCTGGCGCGGGTCGATGCCAATGCCAACGACAAGGTGTTCAACGTCCTGCCGGTGTTCCATTCGTTCGGCTTGACCGGTGGCATGATGATGCCGCTGCTCGGCGGCATCCCGATCTTCATGTATCCGTCGCCGCTGCACTACCGGATCGTGCCCGAGCTGATCTACCAGACCGGCGCGACCATCCTGTTCGGCACCGACACCTTCCTCACCGGTTACGCCCGCTCGGCGCATGCCTATGATTTCCGCACGCTGCGGCTGGTGATTGCCGGTGCCGAAGCGGTGAAGGAACGCACCAGACAGATCTACATGGAGCGCTACGGTATCCGCATTCTCGAGGGCTATGGCGTCACCGAGACCGCGCCGGTGCTGGCAATGAACACGCCGATGGCGAACCGCCAGGGCACCGTCGGCCGGATCTCTCCGCTGATGCAGTATCGCCTCGATCCGGTTCCCGGCATCGAGGAAGGCGGACGGCTGTCGGTGAAGGGGCCGAACGTGATGATCGGCTACCTCCGTGCCGAGAATCCCGGCGTGCTCGAGCCGCTGCCCGAGGGCTGGCACGACACCGGCGATATCGTCACGGTCGATGCGCAGGGCTTCATCGCGATCAAGGGCCGCGCCAAGCGCTTTGCCAAGATCGCGGGCGAGATGGTCTCGCTGTCGGCGGTGGAGACGATGGCGTCCGCACTATGGCCGCTAGCGATGTCGGTTGCAGTCTCGATCCCCGACGCGCGCAAGGGCGAACGCATCGTGCTGCTCACCACCGAGAGGAATGCCGACCGCGCCGCGATGCAGCGCCAGGCGAAGAGCGTCGGCGCCTCCGAACTCGCGGTGCCCGCCGATATCCGCGTGGTCGACAAGGTGCCGCTGCTCGGCACCGGCAAGACCGACTATGTCGGTGCTACTGCGCTTGCGAAGGAACTCGCCGCGGCGCCTGCGGCGCAGGCCGAGCCTGCCGGCGAGGAGGGCGAGCCGGACTCGCTGCAGCAACACGTCGCATGATGGTTGTGCTTTTCGGGAGCATGTTGTCAGATAGACGGCAACTGCTCCCGAGAAAGCACGATCATGCTGGACAAACTGAACCCGGCTACAGAGGACGCGCCTGAACTGTTAGCCGAGCGCTGGATCGGCGCGCTGGATACGGCGCTCGCCAGCCGCTCCGCTGATGCTCTCTCCGCGCTGTTTGCGCCCGACAGCCACTGGCGCAACATCTTCGGCATCTCCTGGCATTTTGCGACATTCAGCTCGCGACAGAGCGTCGTTGCCGAGCTGCTCGCGCGTGCTGACGCGGCGAACGCGCGCGGATTTCGTCTCGATGACCGTGCCTTGATACCGCGGCGCGGCGTGATGGCCGGACGCGAGGTGATCGAGGCGGTCTTCACCTTCGACACATCGAGTGGCCCCGGCACCGGCGCGGTCCGCCTGCTGCATGAGAGGGGCGGAAATTCCGCAGCGTGGACGTTCTCCACGATGCCTGACTTCGACCGCATCTGCGACGCGCGCGCTACCCACGCCGCCGAACAATCCCACGCGCGCGATTTCGCCGCACCCGATGGGCTGGAGCAGCGGCAGATCTCGCGCGCCTATGCTGACCGCGAGCCCGATGTGCTGATCGTCGGTGGCGGCCATGCCGGCATCGCGGCCGCCGTCGAGTGCAAGCGGATCGGGCTCGATGCCCTGATCGTCGATCGCCAGCAGCGCATCGGCGACAATTGGCGGCTGCGCTATCGCGGCCTCAAGCTGCACAACAAGACGCCGGTCAATCTGTTTCGTTACCTGCCGTTCCCGCCGACCTTTCCGGACTACATCCCGAAGGACAAGATCGCGAACTGGCTGGAAAGCTATGTCGACATCATGGAGCTCGACTTCTGGACCGAGACCTCGTTCGAAGGCGCGCGCTATGACGAAGCGGCGCAACGCTGGACGGTGACGCTGCAGCGGAGCTGTGGCCCGCGCGCGCTGCATCCGAAGCACATCGTGCTCGCCACCAGCGTCAGCGGCACGCCGAATATCTCCACGATTCCAGGCATCGAGCGCTTCAACGGCCGTGTGCTGCATTCCAGCGCGTTCGCGGCGGGACGCGAATGGGCAGGGCGCTCGGTGGTCGTGTTCGGCACCGGCACCAGCGCGCATGACATCTGCCAGGAGCTGCATGCCGCCGGCGCCGACGTCACCATGGTGCAGCGCAGCCCGACCATGGTGGTCAATGTCGAGCCGGCGCAGCTCTACGACAAGACTTATCTCGGCGACGGGCCGCCGATCGAGGTGCGCGACATCCTCAATTCCGGCGTGCCGCTGCCTGTGATGAAAATCGCGCACCGGATCATCACCGACGAGGTGAAGCGGCTCGATGCGCCGCTGCTGTCGCGGCTGGAGCGCGCCGGCTTCCGCCTTGAATTCGGCGAGGACGGCACCGGCTGGCCGCTGAAATTCCGCTCCCGCGGCGGCGGCTATTACTTCAACGTCGGCTGCTCCGAATTGATCGCCGACGGCAAGATCCGCCTGATCCAGGCCACGGACATCACGGGCTTTACCGCCGATGGCCTCGCGCTGAAGGACGGCACTGCGCTCGCCGCCGAGCTGTTCGTGCTCGCCACCGGCTACAAGGGCCCCGACCATCTGGTCGGCAGGCTGTTCGGCGAGGATGTCGCCGCGCGCGTCGGCCGTGTGTGGGGCTTCGACGATGCGACGCAGGAGCTGCGCAACATGTGGAGGCGCACGGGCCAGCCCGGCCTCTGGTTCACCGGCGGCGCGTTCTCGCAGGCCCGCATCTATAGCCGCTTCATCGCGCTGCAAATCGCAGCGATCGAGGCCGGCAGCCTTTCCAAGCATCTGACCTGAACTGAAGGATTCCCATGCCGCTTCCGCTCGATCCCGTCATTGAGACGATCATCCCGCTGCTGCCGCTGCGCGATCCCGCAACCATGACGGCGCAGAGCTGCCGCGATTCGCTGCGGGCGCTGGCCGAGGCGCGCAAGGCGGTGCCGCCGCCGCCGGTCGATGTGGCTGATGATATCGCGGTCGCGGGCGCGGCGGGCAAGCTTGGCGCGCGGCTCTATCGCAACGGCCGTGGCACGGCGCCGACCGTGATCTTTTTCCACGGCGGCGGCTGGGTCGCCGGCGATCTCGAGACCCATGACCGCCAGGCCCGCAACCTCGTGATCGAGACCGGCGCGGTGGTGGTCTCGGTCGACTACCGTCGCCCGCCGGAGACGCGCTTTCCCGGCGCCTTCGAGGATGCATTCACTGCTGTCCGCGACGTGGTCGCGCGGATCGCCGACTTCGGCGGTGACCTCTCCCGCGTCGGCGTCGCCGGCGATTCCGCGGGCGGCAATCTGGCCGCCACCACGGCGCTCGCCTGCCGCGACGCCGGCATCCGGCTCGCCGGGCAATTGCTGGTCTATCCCGTCACCGACGTGGTCGGCAATTTTGCCGATGCAGGCGAGAACGCGAAATTTCCGTCGCGCGCCGAGAATGCCGAGGGCTATTTCCTGACGCGTGCGACGATGCAGTGGTTCGCGGGGCATTACCTCGCGGACAAGGCTGATGGCACTGACTGGCGCGTCTCGCCACTGCGCGCGAAGAGCCTTGCGGGTGTCGCGCCGGCCGTGGTGACGACCGCCTGGTTCGACCCGCTGCGCGACGAGGGCCATGCCTACGCGAGAGCGTTGCAGGCGGCCGGGGTGCCGGTGACGTATCACTCGGGCGAGGGGCTCATTCACGGCTATTTCGGTCTCGGCGATGCCTCGGAGGCCGCACGCGCCGAAGCGCAGCGGGCGCGGGCGGATTTCAAGGTGTTGTTGGAGAAGGGGGTGTAACTCCTCCCTTATCCCCTGGAGGGCACTTGCGGGGGGAGGCGCGTTGTCAAAATATCGAAAACAACCCCATGCAAAGTAGCCGGCAGTGGCCGGCGTTTCGATCATGCTACTTGACGCGTCGGGCAACTCACGGATAATCTTCTAATATTCCGAAATAAGGCAGACGTGCGGTCGCCCCATCATTCCGGCGAGGGGCTCATTCACGTCTACTTCGGTCTCGGCGATGCCTCGGAGGCCGCACGCGCCGAGGCGCAGCGCGTGCGGGCGGATTTTCAGGTGTTGTTGGAGCGGGAAGTCTAGCCTCCTCGTCGTCCCGGCCTGGTGCGCAATTGCGCACGGGGGCCGGGACGACGATGGGGATGGTTTGGCGTTCAACAACGCCCCTCAATCATTCCCGATCGTGTCGCCGAACAGCTGCCAGGTTTCGCCGTTGAACTTCTGCAGCCGCATTGCCTCGACCGGGAAATAGTCGGTCGGCGAGGTCTTCACCTTGATGCCGGGCAGGAACATCGGCAGCGCGATGTCGAGATTGGCGGCCTGCTTCATGATGTTCTCATGGGTGAGGTCGTCGCCGCATTGCTTCAGCACCTGCACCGTCGCCTCCGCCACCACATAGCCGTAGACGATCAGCTGGTCCTGCAGATTGCCGTCCGGGAAATACGTCTTCATGAAGTCCTGCCAGGCGACCACATCCGGATCCGTCTTCCACTGCGGATCGTTCGGATCCTTCAGCGAGTAGGACGAGATGATGTCCTTGGCATAGTCGAAGCCGGCCGGCTTCAGCACCGAGGACACCGAGGTCGAGGTCGCCGCGAGGAAGAACAGGTCCGGCTTCCAGCCGATCTCGCCGATCTTCTTGATCGCCTGCGCCGCCTGCTTGGGGATCGCGTGCATGAACAGCACGTTGGCGCCGGACGATTTCAGCTTGACGATCTGGCTGTCGACCGTCGGATCGGTCGATTCATAGGTCGTCTCCGCCACCACCATCTTGGCGGTGTTCTCCGGCCCCAGTCCCTTCTTGAAGCCGTTGCCGTAATCCTTGCCGGCGTCGTCGTTCTGGTAGAACAGCGCGATCTTCGCGTCCGGCTTGTTGGTCAGGACATATTTGGCATAGACCGCGGTCTCGGCCTGGTACGACGGCTGGAAGCCGATCGACCACGGATAATGCTGATAGTCACCCCACAGGGTGGCGCCGGCGCCGACGAACAGCTGCGGCACTTTCTTGTCGTTGAGATATTTGCGCACCGCAAGCCCGGTCGGCGTGCCCAGCGGATTGAGGATCGCGGCGACCTCCTCCTGCTCGACCAGCTTGCGGGTCTGCTCCACCGTCTTCGGCGGCGAGTAGCCGTCGTCGAGCGTGATCAGATTGATCTTGCGCCCGTTCACGCCGCCCTGGTCGTTGATCATTTTGAAGTAGGCGGCCTGCGTCTTCGCGATCACGCTGTAGGCCGACGCCGCGCCGGAGAATGGCGAGGTCTGTCCGAGCTTGATCTCGGTGTCGCTGGTACCAGCGCCGTATTTCTTCTCGGCGGCGTGAACTTGCGTCGCGAGCGCAAGCGCGAGTGCTGCCGTGATGGCCTTCCAGATCATCGTGAGCCTCCCTGTGGCGTTCTTATTGTTCGCGAGGGGAGCTTACGCAGCTCGAGGGAGGCAGGCTTGCGACGAGACGCCGGGGCAGGGATGCGAAATTGCGGCGGGGTGTAATGCCGAGGTTGGCGAAATCAACGAGTGTGCGGTGGCCTGCCGCGATGTGGAATGATTCTCAAAATCTCCCCGCGTGCGGGGCGTTTCTTACCTCGCCCCGCTTGCGGGGAGAGGTCGGATCGCATGAAGCGTAGCGCAATG
>NZ_JACMYP010000192.1 GCF_020889705.1 Bradyrhizobium altum
CTCCCATCGCGCCGCCGCCGCTCCCGGAGGCAGCTGTGAGCCAGCCGGATGCGCGCGCAGAGGCAGCCGCGGACGCAGCAAGCGCTGCCCCACCGCCGCTACCAGAACTGCCCGCCCCGCCGCCCCCGGCGCCCGGCTTCGAGGAGACGCTCGGCACGCGGTGGGTGGTGTGGATCGGCGGCCTGACGCTCGCGCTCGGCGGCTTCTTCATGGTGCGCTATTCGATCGAGGCCGGGCTGCTCGGCCCCGGCGTGCGCACGTTGCTCGGCGGATTGTTTGCATTGGCGCTGCTCGGCGCCGGTGAGTGGACACGGCGCAAGGATAGCATCTCCAACATCGCGGCACTGCCGGTCGCCAACATTCCGGCGATCCTCACCGCGGCCGGCACCGCCGTGGCGTTTGCCACCGTTTATGCCGCCTATGCGCTGTACGACTTCCTCGCGCCGGCAACCGCCTTCATCCTGCTCGGCATGGTCGCGCTCGGCACGCTCGCGGCCGCGCTGCTGCACGGACCTGCGCTGGCCGGGCTCGGCATCGTCGGCGCCTTCGTCACCCCGATCCTGGTCTCGTCCGACAAGCCGGACTTCTGGTCGCTCTACATTTATCTTGCCATCGTCACCGCGGCGGCGTTCGGCCTCGCGCGCATCCGGCTGTGGCGCTGGCTTGCGGTCACGACCATCGCCTTCGCGCTGCTATGGACCTTCCCCTGCCTGCAATGCGGGCCGGAGATGATCGCGCCGCACGTCTTCCACGTCATCGCGGGCTTCGTGCTGGCGGCGCTGCTCGTGGTCTGCGGCTTCATGTTCGGCCCAGACGGCGATGGCGAGGAGATCGAGCCGATCTCGTCCGGCTCGCTCGCGGCCTATCTGTTTGGCGCGATGCTGATCGTGCTCAACAGCGCCCACGCCGACAGCGCGATGATCGGCTTCGCACTGCTGACAGCGGGAAGCCTTGTCGTGGCCTGGCGCGCGCCCGCCGCTGCCGGCGCGATCGCCGCCGCGTCGGTCTTCGTCTTCATCGTGTTCGGCGAGTGGGCCGTGCGCCGCAACGTCGACATGCTGGTGCTGCCGGGCGGCGCGATCCGGGGCATCGGCCCGTCCGCGACCGACGGCTCGGTCTCGCTGCATCTCGTCACCGCCGCGCTGTTCGCGGCCGCCTTCGGCATCGCCGGCTTCTTCGCACAACTGCGTTTTGCCACCACGAAGATCACGGTGACCTGGGCCGCGGCAGCCGTGTTCACGCCGGTCGCGCTGCTGATCGCACTCTATGCACGTATCGCGCATCTCGATCGCTCGATCCCGTTCGCGATCCTCGCCGTGCTGCTCGCAGCCGCCTACGCCGCCGCGACCGAAGCGCTGAGCCGGCGCGGCGAGCGGCCGGAGCTGTCGCCTTCGATCGCATTGTCGGCGACCGGCGCCCTCGCCTCGCTGGCGCTGGCGCTGACCTTCGCACTCGACAAGGGCTGGCTCACCATCGCGCTGGCGCTGGTGTCGATGGGCACGGCATGGCTGTCGGTGCAGCGGCCGATCCCGTTCCTGCGCTGGCTCGCCGCGATCCTGGCCGGCATCGTGGTGCTGCGCATCGGCTACGAGCCGCGCATCGCGGGCGATGCCGTCGGCACCACGCCGATCTTCAACTGGCTGCTGTGGGGCTATGGCGTTCCCGCGCTGTCGTTCTGGGCGGGAAGTCATTTCCTGCGCCGCAACGGCGGCGACGTCCCGCTGCGCATGGTCGAATCCGCCGCGATCCTGTTCACGGTGCTGCTCGCCTTCATGGAGATCCGACACGCGGTCAATAGCGGCGACGTCTATCGCGACAGCGCCGGACTGACCGAGGTCGCGTTGCAGGTCGGCGTGACGCTTGCGATGGCGATCGGGCTGGAGCGGCTGCGGCTGCGCAGCGGCAGCATCGTCCACAATGTCGGCGCGGTGCTGCTGACCGCGTTCGCCGGGCTTGCCAGCCTGTTCGGGCTGCTGGGACTGGAGAACCCGATGCTGTGGTGGCAGGATATCGGCGGCAGCTTCATCAATCTGCTGCTGCTCGGCTATGCATTGCCGGCCGTGCTGGCGCTGCTGTTGTCCTATGCGGTGGCGGGGCATCGTCCCGCAAGCTACGCCAACACGATCGCCGCTGGCGCGCTGGTGCTTGCGCTCGCTTACGTCACGTTCGAAATCCGCAGGCTCTATCACGGACCGGTGCTGACGCGCGGCGAGACCACGGGTGCGGAGCAATACACCTATTCGATCGCCTGGCTGATGTTCGGCGTCGTGCTGCTCGGCATCGGCATCGTCGTCAACTCGCAGCGGGCACGGCTCGCCTCCGCTGCAGTGATCGGGCTGACGATCCTGAAAGCGTTCCTGGTCGACATGTCGACGCTCACGGGAGTCTACCGGGCGCTGTCGTTCATGTGCCTTGGCATCGTGCTGGTCGCGATCGGCTGGCTGTATCAGCGGATCCTGTTCCGCAGGCGGGCCGCTCCGCCGGTCCCGCAGGCTGGGGCCTGAAGCTTGTTGTCCTGAACGGCGAAAAGCCTCAGTCGACGGATTCGGCAACCAGCCGAATCCTGAACACGGGCTTGCGGCTCTCGTCGAGCAGCTCCATGTGCCATTCGCTGTCTTGCTTCATGTTGCGCGAAATGCTGCCAAGGAAATTACCGCAGACCTTGGTCATCTCGGCCCAGGCCACGTCACGGCTCTCGAACTCCGTCGCGTGGTCGGACGCACCAGCGTAATCGCCATCACTGATACGGAAAAAATACTGCGCCATATGACTACTCAAATCGGTGCCCTCGTCATCCCGCCTGTCGGCGAACGCTAGGCTATTGAGTAGCTATCAACGCGTGGCGACCGCCATCCGTATGACTACGGCTTGGCGTTATTCCCGCTAGCGCGCAGATGAGACGTCAGAGCGTTTTCGAGCGAAGTGGATACCGGTTCGCGTGAAGAAAACGCGTCAAAACAAGAATCTAGAGCCCCGTTCCGATTCAAGCGGAACGGATAGGCTCTATTCGGTGGAACGGCGCAATTCCGGCGCGCTCTCGACCTTGGCGGGCTCGGCCTTGACCGGCTCGAGCTTCGCGCTTCCGACCTGCGGTGTCTCGACGCGCGACACTTCGGTCGGCGAGGCATCCGCGGATCGGGTGCGCGGGTGCAGCGAACGCGGACGCGCCACCGCGCGTGCCATCAGCATCTGCTGGCCGCCCTGGTGATGGAAATCGCAGTAGGCGAAGCCCATGCCGGAGACCGAGCCGCGGAACGTGCGGTCGTCCTGCTTGTCGAGATTGAAGCACGGTTCGAACGGAATGCCCTTCAGCGACGCGCACACGCTCTGACCGCGGATTTGCAGCGTATTGCCGGGCAGCCGCACGTGGCGGATCGGTCCGGAGCCGGAGAACTGGATCGAGCCTGTGGCGCCCAGATCATCGAGGATACGGCCGGCGCCGCGGGTGCCGTCGAAACAGGTGAAGGCGAACACTTTGCCGGCGACGAATTTGCGGGCCTCATCGGCGTTCATCATGCCTGCGAATGCCGGCACGACCATTGCTCCGGCCGTGACGGCCCCCAACACCAAACGCGCAAGCATGAGCTACTCCACTTACGAGCGCGGGCACCCGCTCCTTGTTGAGCATGATCCCCGCACCAACGCTTCTCGACGTCTGCGCGAGGAAACCCGGCCCCCCGGGATCATGCTGCAAGTCTCTTTACCCGCTGCTTACCATACCAACCGTGGCAACATTGGAGCAGCTTGGTTGGTAAAGTCTGAACGTCCTCAGACTATTTTTACCACGATCCGGCCGCGGACCTGGCCATCGAGGATTTTCGCACCATACCCCATGACGTCGTCCAAGGCGATTTCATGAGTGATATCAGCCAGTTTTGCCTTATCCAGATCGCTGGCAAGGCGGCGCCAGGCGGTCCTGCGGAGCTCGATCGGGCACATCACGGAATCGATGCCGAGAAGGCACACACCCCGCAAAATGAAGGGCGCGACCGATGACGGCAGGTCCATGCCGGCCGCCAGGCCGCAGGCCGCGATGGCGCCGCCATACCTGGTCATCGAAAGCAGATTGGCGAGCGTGGTCGACCCGACGCTGTCGACGCCGCCGGCCCAGCGCTCCTTCGCAAGCGCCTTGGGGGCACCCGACAGCTCGGCGCGATCGATCACCTCGTGGCACCGAGACCTTTGAGATAGTCGGCCTCCGACATCCGCCCGGTCGAAGCGATGACGTGATAGCCGAGCTTCGACAGCACGGCGATCGCGACCGAGCCGACGCCGCCGGCGGCACCCGTCACCACCACCGGGCCGCTCTTCGGCGTGAGACCGTGCTTCTCGAGCGCCAGCACCGAGAGCATCGCGGTATAGCCGGCGGTGCCGACCGCCATCGCATCGCGGGCCGAAATGCCGTCCGGCAGCCGCACCAGCCAGTCGCCCTTGACGCGGGCCTTTTCGGCATAGGCGCCGAGATGGGTCTCGCCCATGCCCCAGCCGTTGCAGACAACCTTGTCGCCCGCCTTCCAGGCGGGATGGCTGGATTGCTCGACCGTACCAGCGAAATCGATGCCGGCGATCATCGGGAAACGGCGCACCACCGGCGCCTTGCCGGTCAGCGCCAGGCCGTCCTTGTAGTTCAGCGTCGACCATTCGACGCGGACGGTGACGTCGCCGTCCATCAATTCCGCGTCGTCGAATTGGGTCAGTGCGGCGGTGGTACCCTTGTCCGCCTTGTCGATCCTGATTGCCTTGAACGTTGCCACGATGAGCACTCCCCGTAATCTTGGTTTCGGGGAGTGTTTAACCCATCAGGCGGGCTGCGCAACCGGGCGCGCGACCGGCTTTTCGACGATCGGCAAGTTGATCAGCGCCGACAGCACGCCGAACAGCACCGACAGCCACCAGATCGGCGTGTAGGAACCATACTGCTCGAACACAACGCCGCCGAGCCAGACCCCGAGGAAGCCGCCCACCTGATGGCTGACGAAGGCGAAGCCATACAGGGTGGAGAACCAGCGGGTGCCGAACATCAGCGCGACCAGCGCCGAGGTCGGGGGCACGCTCGACAGCCACAGCAGCCCCGAGACCGCGCCGAATGCGATCGCCGAGAACGGCGTCACCGGGAACGAGATGAAGGCGACGGTCGCCAGCGCGCGCGAAAAGTAGATCACCGAGAGCAAATAGCGCTTCGGAAAGAAGTTCTGCAGCCAGCCGACGCTGAGCGAGCCCACGATGTTGAACAGGCCGATCGCCGCAACCACCCAACCGCCGGTGGTCGCCGGAATGCCGCGGTCGGCCAGATAGGCCGGCAGATGGATGGTGATGAAGGCAAGCTGGAAGCCGCAGGTGAAGAAACCGAGCACCAGCAGCACATAGGAGCGATGGCCGAAGGCTTCGGCAAGCGCGGTCTTGAACGACTGCTGGTCGGCGGCCGGCACCTCGCCGGTCTTGGCGGGTGGCGTCACGAGCGCGAGCGAGAGCGGCACGATCAACAGCATCAGCGCGCTGAACACGACGAGCGCGGTCTGCCAGCCTAAATTGTCGATCATCGCAACGCCAAACGGCGCGAACAGGAACTGGCCGAACGAACCGGCGGCGGTGCCAGCCCCCAGCGCGATGCCGCGCTTCTCCGGCGGCAACAGCTTGCTGAACGCCGCCAGCACCAGATTGAACGACGAGCCCGACAGGCCGAAGCCGATCAGCACGCCGGCGCTGATGTCGAGCGACAATGAGGTGGTCGAGTAACGCATCAGCAGCAGGCCGGCGGCGTACAGCAAGGCGCCGACGACCATGACGCGCAGCAGGCCGAAGCGATCGGCAATGGCGCCTGCGATCGGCTGGCCGAGACCCCACAACAGGTTCTGCAGCGCGATGGCAAGGCCGAACACGTCGCGGCCCCAGGCGAATTCGCGGCCCATCGGCTGCACGAAAAAGCCGAGGCTGGAGCGCGGGCCGAAACTCAGCAGCGCGATCGCACAGCCGCAGACGATGATGACGAGCGGCGTGCGCCAGGTGCCGGACGTCGGTCGAAGATCCCCGGTGCTAACCGCCATGTTGTCTTCCCCCCGCAACTGCTGCGGGGGAACCGCCCCGCGAAACATTACCCGGAATTAATGCATCTGCATGAAAACCCCAAGAGGCGGCGGAGAAAAATATTCGCTCGCAAGGCAGCTCTGCAGAATCCGAGAGGATGACGAGCGTCATTCCGGGGCATGGCGAACCTGGAGTGGAAGGCTGGAGGCGCTATCGCTTGGCGCTGGCCTGCTCGGCCGAGCTCTGGGCGGCTTCGGCGAGTTGCGCCGAGATCTTGGCGGTCTCGGCCGGATTGCCCCAGCTCGGTGCGTCGCTGCCGTCGCCCCAGGCGCGCGGGCGATAGAAGGTGTGGACGCCGAACTTGTACGTCTTCTTCATTTCGCTGACCCAGGACGGCCGCACCCAATAGGCGTGGTAGTGGGTCGAGCGATCGACTTCCGGCAGCCACAATTTGCCGTCGAGGATCGCCTTCGAGATCTTCTTGGCGCGGTCCCACATCTCGGGCTCGCGGACCACGTCGGGGATGTTGTCGCAGGCGAAGGTGAACTGGCAGGCGTAGTGGCGATTCTTGTTCTGGTAGACCACGCCGCACACGGTCTCCGGATATTTGCCGGAGAAAGCGCGGTTCAGCACCACCTGGGCGACTGCGATCTGGCCCCGCACCGCTTCGCCGCGTGCTTCGAAATAGACCGCCTCGGCGAGGCACTTCTCCGACTTGGCGCGCGATTTCTCGTCGAACAGGCCGAGCCGTTCCGCCGGCGTCTTGGTGTGCTGGTCGTCGGCGTTGACCTCGCCTTTCGGCGCGATGCTCTCGCCCATCTCGCCGGCCTTGACCGGGCCGTCGGCATCGACCGGCAGTGACGCCATCACCTTCAGGTCGGGATCGGGCTGCGCTGCCGGCGCCACGACGACCGGCGCCTCGCCGGGCTGCCAGCGCTCGAGATTCTCGGGCGTGCCGAGCGACGAGCCGAAGAACAGGCTGGCGGTCTTGAATGCAAACGGGTCGCGCGCATGCGTTGCATCGGCAGGCGGCGCAGCGGCAGGCTTTGCGGGCACCGGCTTCAGATCATCGAGCGGGCTGGCCTCGAGCGACATCGACACGTCGTATTGCTGCGGCGACGGCTTCACATATTGCGGCAGCGGTGGCGCCCGCAGCGCCTCCTGCAATTCGGGATCGAGCGGCGCGTTGTCGGCCGGCGCGGTCGCGGTCTTCATGCCCTTGACCGACGAATTCGATGTCGCGGGATCCTCGTTCGCCGGCGCCGTGTTCGCGGGCTGTGCAGGATCGACCTGGTCAGGCCGTCCGACGACGAGACGATCGCCCTTCAGGGTACGATCGACCTTGGGAAAATCGGATGCCTGGTAGCGCGGCGGCGGCGCCGCGATCGGATTGCGTGTCACCGTGCCGGTGATGTCGGCGCTCGGACTGTCCAGCCTTGCGAGCAGGATTTGCGGATCCTGTGGCGCGGAAGTTCCGATCGGACGGCCGAAGCTGTAGGTCGCGACCTGGATAGAGCCGACCGCGGAGGCGAAGACGCGCTTCTGCCAGCGCTCGGCAACGCCGGGTTGCCGGGCCAAAAGCGACGCAATATCCTGATATCCGAGCTCGGTCGGCATCAATGCGAAGATGCCAAGACCGAGACCGAAGAGCGCAAGACGTGCGCCCTTCGGCTGGTTAGGCGACACAAACATCGTACGCTCACGCAACGCTTACTGAGTGCAATCGAACGCGGTACATCCGCGCAATTCGACCTTTCTCGTTGCTAACTTGTTTAGGTTGCCGCGGAGTTAATCAGCGTTGCACGCGCGCTACACTCAAGCGATCGCACGTGCGACGCGCGTCGCATCACGCGTCTTGGTAAATGCGCGGCGCATGAAAGTCGTAAACAACGGGTCAATGAGAATGGTGAATAGAGTGTTGCGCGCGCCGCAGGATTCCGACGCGTAGGATGGGTGGAGCGCAGCGATACCCATCATCTCTCCACGCGGAGGCAATTGATGGATATCGCTTCGCTCCACCCATCCTACGAACCCCGATAAGCAAATGGCCGGGACCTGGTCCCGGCCATCGCACTCTCTGGACTGATTGATCGCTTACGCCTGGCTCGCGATCTCCTTGCCGAGCGCGGCCTGGGCAGCAGCGAGACGCGCGATCGGCACGCGATAGGGCGAGCACGAGACGTAATCGAGCCCGACCTCGTGGCAGAACGCGACCGACGCAGGATCGCCGCCATGCTCGCCGCAGATGCCGACCTTGAGGTTCGGCCGTGTCTTACGGCCCCGCGTCACGCCGATCCTGACCAACTCGCCGACGCCGTCGCGATCGACCGAGATGAACGGATCGATCTCGAGGATGCCCTTGGCGACATAGGTGCCAAGGAAGCTCGCGGCGTCGTCGCGGCTGATGCCGTAGGTGGTCTGCGTCAGGTCGTTGGTGCCGAAGGAGAAGAACTCCGCCGTCTCCGCCACCTCGCCCGCCATCAGGCAGGCGCGCGGCAGCTCGATCATGGTGCCGACCTGGTAGGTCAGCTTGACGCCGGTTTCCTTCATCACCGCGTTGGCCATCGCATCGATCCGCGCCTTGACCAGATCGAACTCGGCCTTGGTCGCGATCAGCGGCACCATCACCTCGAGTCCGACCGGCTTGCCGGTGCGCTTGCCGGCTTCGACCGCCGCCTCGAAGATCGCGCGCGACTGCATCTCGGCGATCTCGGGATAGGCGATCGCGAGACGGCAGCCGCGGAAGCCGAGCATCGGGTTGAACTCGGACAGTTCGCGGGCGCGGTCGGCGAGCTTGCGCGGATCCGTGTTCATGGCGCGCGCCACTTCCTCGATCTCGGCCTGGGTGTGCGGCAGGAACTCGTGCAGCGGCGGATCGAGCAAGCGGATCGTGACGGGCAGGCCCTTCATGATCTCGAACAGCTCGACGAAGTCGGCGCGCTGCATCGGCAACAGCTTCGACAGCGCAGCGCGGCGCGACTGCTCATCCTCGGAGAGGATCATCTCGCGCACGGTGCGGATGCGGGTCTCCTCGAAGAACATGTGCTCGGTGCGGCAGAGGCCGATGCCTTCGGCGCCGAACTTCACCGCGGTGCGCGCATCGTCGGGCGTGTCGCCGTTGACGCGGACGCCGAGCTTGCGGACCTCGTCGGCCCAGCCCATCAGCGTGCCGAACTCGCCCGACAGTTCCGGCTCGATCATCGGCATGCGGCCGGCCAGCACCTGTCCGACCGAGCCGTCGATAGTGATGACGTCGCCGGTCTTGAAGGTGCGCGAGCCGATGCTCATGGTGCCGCGGCCGTAATCGACACGAATGGTGCCGCAGCCGGAGACGCAGGGCTTGCCCATGCCGCGCGCGACCACCGCAGCATGCGACGTCATGCCGCCGCGGGTGGTCAGGATGCCTTCCGCGGCGTGCATGCCGTGGATGTCTTCCGGGCTGGTCTCGATGCGGACCAGGATCACCTTGCGTCCGTCGGCCTGCAGCTTGGCGGCTTCGTCGGACGAGAACACGATCTCGCCCGAGGCAGCGCCAGGTGACGCCGGCAGGCCGGTCGCGATCACGTCGCGCTTGGCGGCCGGATCGATGGTCGGGTGCAGCAGCTGGTCCAGCGAAGCCGGATCGATCCGCGTCACCGCGTCCTTGCGCGAGATCAGGCCTTCATTGGCGAGTTCGACCGCGATGCGCAGCGCCGCCTTGGCGGTGCGCTTGCCGCCGCGGGTCTGCAGCATCCACAGTTTGCCCTGCTCGACCGTGAACTCCATGTCCTGCATGTCGCGGTAGTGCTTCTCGAGCAGCGTGTAGATCCGCGTCAGCTCCTTGAACGCGGCCGGCATCGCGGCTTCCATCGACAGCTTGTCGGAGCCGGATTCCTGGCGCGCCTCTTCGGTGATGTCCTGCGGCGTGCGGATGCCGGCGACGACGTCCTCGCCCTGCGCGTTGATCAGGAACTCGCCGTACAGCTTGCTCTCGCCGGTCGAGGGGTTGCGGGTGAAGGCGACACCGGTCGCCGACGTCTCGCCCATGTTGCCGAACACCATCGCCTGCACGTTGACCGCGGTGCCCCAGGATTCCGGGATGTCGTGCAGCTTGCGGTAGGTCACCGCGCGCGCGTTCATCCAGGATGAGAACACGGCACCAATCGCGCCCCACAGCTGGTCGTGCGGATCCTGCGGGAAGTCGTGGCCGGTCTCCTTGGCGACCGCCTCCTTGTACTTGCCGACCAGTTCGACCCAGTCGTCGCCGGTGAGGTCGGTGTCGAGCGAATAGCCCTGGCCGTCCTTGAAGGTGTCGAGGATGTCCTCGAAATGATGATGTTCGAAGCCGAGCACCACGTCCGAATACATCGTGATGAAGCGGCGATAGCTGTCATAGGCGAAGCGGCGATCGCCGGAGAGCTCGGCAAGCGCTTCGACCGTGCGGTCGTTGAGGCCGAGATTGAGCACGGTGTCCATCATGCCCGGCATCGAGGCGCGCGCGCCCGAGCGGACCGACACCAGCAGCGGGTTCTTGGCATCGCCGAAGGTCTTGCCGGTCAGCTTGCCGACATAGTCGAGCGCCTTCTCGACCTGTGCTTTCAACTCCTTCGGATAGGTCTTGTCGTGATCGTAGAAATAGGTGCAGACCGAGGTCGGGAGGGTGAAGCCGGGAGGCACCGGAAGGCCGAGATTGGCCATTTCCGCGAGGTTGGCGCCCTTGCCGCCGAGCAGATCGCGCAGGGTCGCCTGGCCCTCGGCCTTCCCGTCGCCGAACGTATAGACCCACTTGCCGGCCTTGATCGCTGGCGGAGCCGCCTTTTTTGCAGCGGTGACGGCCTTTACCGGCGCCTTGCTGGCGGGCTTTGCAGCCGGCTTCGCGGTCGATTTGGCGGCCGGCTTCGGCGCGCTCTTCTTCAGCGCCTTGCGCGCCGGCGCGGCCTTCCGGGCCGGTGCCGAGGACTTTGATTTCGCTGCGGTTTTCTCGGCAGTTTTCTTGGACTTCGCG
Organism: Bradyrhizobium altum; assembly: GCF_020889705.1. Lineage (GTDB taxonomy): Bacteria > Pseudomonadota > Alphaproteobacteria > Rhizobiales > Xanthobacteraceae > Bradyrhizobium > Bradyrhizobium altum. The sequence goes on from NZ_JACMYP010000192.1 coordinate 11,009, forward strand.
ACGGCTTTGGCCATGTCAGACAACAATCCGAAAAGAGGGGTCGAAGATGCGCGCCTTACACCATTTTGGGGGGTTCCGCGCAAGCCGCGAAACCCCGCTTTCCCGCTACAGGTGCAGCCAGCGCAGCAGGCCCATTCCGACGAGGCCGACGAAGATCAGGTAGATCGCGACGATGTAGTTGAGGAGCCGCGGCATGATCAGGATCAGGACGCCTGCAACCAGAGCCACGATGGCAGGCAGATGCCCAGCGGTGATGGTCATTGAAGTTTTCTCCGGCAGTTTTTGGAGGAGCGAATCGAGCGGCAGTTTATCCGCTGAGGGGGTTCCCACATCAAGACGTCTGCACGGCCCGAGAGTTCCCGCAACTCACGAAAATTGCTCCAAATTGCCGCGTATGTGGCAGCGGTTTTTCCGGAACATCACCGCAGCCGATGCATTGGCCCGTCGTGCGCATCGACGAAGGCCGGCGCGCATCGAAAAAGAATGGAGCGAGCCATGCGAAACAGAATACTTGCCGTTGCAGCGGTTGCTGCTGCGATCACGGTGCCGGCTGTTGCCGCACAGGCCCAGACCGTCGGCGTTGTCCGCGGTGGCCCGCCGGTTGCAGTCGAGGATGACGAGGGCATTGCCGTCGAACAGCGCCCGGCATTCCGCGAATACATCGTGCGCGAGCGCGTGCCGAACTACACCGTTCCGGATCGCGTCGTGGTCGGCACCGTGCTGCCGGATGCCGGCGTAACTTATTACGACGTGCCGCAACGGTTCGGCGCGACGCCCTATCGCTACACCGTCGTGAATGGCGAGACCGTTCTGGTCGAGCCGCGTTCGCGGCGGATCGTTCAGGTCGTCGAGTAGCTCAACTCAGCACGATCGCCTGAACGAACAGTCCGGGCGCCGCGCAAGCGGATGTGCGCGCAGTTCGACCGGACCAGAAAGCCCCGCCCGGCCTCCCCTCCGGGCGGGGCTCTTCTGTTGTCACGTGATGAATTCTGATGTCGTCCCGGCTTACGATTTCAGGATCGAGAGCAGCGTCGAGGTCGACTTGTAGCTCTTGATCGCGGCGTCCTGGAAATCCTGCGTCCAGTTGGCCGCCTGGCGTTCCTCCGCGCTCATCGAGGAATATTGCTTGAGGATGCCGAGGCTGAACTGGCGCGGATCGCCGGCGGACTGGCTCTGCTTCAGCGCATCGAGCACGGCAAGGCGGGTCCGCGTGTTGAGTTCCTGCTTGGCCGCGAAGATCTCCTCGCCTGAAAACTTCTTGTCCTGGTTCAGTGAGATCGCCGACAGCGAGCGGTTGTCGAGCGAGGACAGGTCGGCGAGTTGCCCGGTCTTGCGGCGGGAATCGTACACCAGTTCCTTGCCGCCCTTCGCCGCCTCGCTCTTCTGCCGATCGAGGAAGGCGCGCGCATCGCTCGCCACGCTGCCGAAGTCGCGCGGCTTGCCCGTCGTGGGCGATGTGGTTCCCGCCAGCGCGGCCGCGATCGGATCGCCTGGAATTCCCGCCGGCGCCTTGTTCGGATCCTGCTGCGTCGCCTGAACACCCTTCAGCACCGCGGCGCGCTGGCTGGCCCAGGTTGCGGTTGCCTTTTCCTCATCGCTGGCGCCGTCGAGATAGTCGAGCGCGGACTTGTAGCTGACGCTGTAGTCGCCGGTCAGGCGGGTGGTCGCAAGCGACGGCGCTAAGGCCTTGTCGAAGCGCTGCTTCAGTTCGGTGGCGGCGACCGCCTGCTCGTCCGGCGTGAACTTGCCGCCATTGTTGGTCGAGATCGGAAACAGCGAGCGGCGATCCAGGGTCGAGAGATCGATCGTGGACTTGCCGTCGACGATCGGCTTCTTCACCCCCGCGACCGTGTAGAGCCGGTCGAGCGTGACGCGCGCGTCGTTGGTGACGGTCGCGAAATCCGGCAGCGGCGCTTTGGCGAGCTGCGCGCGGGCGGCGTCCGACAGCGTGAGGTTGGTTGCAGCGCTCGATGTCGCGGACGCCGACAGGTCGCCGGCGCTGCCGTCGCCTGACAAGGTCGCCGCCAGCGAGGGCGTCGCCGCGGCCCGCGCATAGGCCGAGCCATATTGGGCGTAGGGATTGGGCGTGGTGCCGATCGAGGTCATCGGGGAGGTCCCTGCATTGGCGCGAGGGGCGATTTCTTAAGAAATCGTTGACTCGCCAGGACCCTCGCAGGGCATGGTTAATAAATTGCAAATTGTGTCTAAATATTTCCGGCAGGCCGGATCAGCCGCGATCGCTCACCTGTCCACGACCCAGGTATGACGGTGCTGCGTGAAGACCGACTGCGACGGCGCGGGAAAATCCGGGTCCGCGAAGGCACCGACCGCAACCGCGATGAGCTCCGCGCGCGGCGGGGCTCCCAGTAGACCGTCGTCCCGCAATCCGGACAGAAGTGAAACAGCACGGCAGAGCCGCTGTCTCCGACGCGGCTATACTCCCGCGTCTCACCGTGCGGCTCGACGTCGGCGCGCTGGAAGAAGGCCGCGACGCCGTAGGTGCTGCCCGTTCGCTTCTGGCACTCCAGACAATGGCACAGCGATACCCTGCCGGGCTCGCGGTGACAGGTCACGCGAAGCTGTCCGCAGGCGCATGTCGCAAGCCGCGTCATCATCACCTCCTCTTGCTGGCGACCAACCGATGAATCCGTTTGCCGGAGGAGACGCTGACCGGCTCTTCATCAAGCAACAATTGTGCTGCGCCGAGCTCGGCCCGCACCTGCGCCGCATCGAATGCCGCGTAGAGCCGGCCGTGGGCATCGCGCAGATCATCTCCGGTGGTGACGCGCCAGCTCAGATAGAGCACACCGCCGGGCTTCACGAGTTCGAACATGCGACGGACCGACGGCGCGATCAGCGCATGATCGAGATGCATGATCACGGTCTCGCACAGCACATTGTCGAAACTGTCGGCCGCGATGCCGGATAGCTCGGGCAATTCGGCGCGCATCAAGCGTAGCGCCGGATAGCGGGTGCGAGCTTCCGCGAGCAGGCCCTCGGAGGCATCAAAACCTTCGGCCGGGAAGCCGTTGGCGTTCAGCCACGCCACTTCGCGGCCGCTGCCGCAACCGATATCGGCGGTCGCGCCGCCCTTGATGAAGAAGCGCGAAACAATCTCGTGCAGATCGACCGGGGCCGGCTGGTCGTGCCAGTCCTGCGCAAACGCCGCCGCTTCCTTGTCGTAAGCAGCGAGCGTTGCGGGGTCCATCGATCAGCCTTCGATCCTGGAGAAGTCCGCCACCGCACGCGTCGCGGCGCGGATCTCGTTGAGCAGCTTCAAGCGGTTTTCGCGCACCTTGGGGTCATCGTCGTTGACCTTGACCTTGTCGAAGAACGCATCGACCGCCGGACGCAGTTTTGCCATCGCGCTCATCGCACCGGCGAAGTCTTCCTTGGCGACGGCTGCGGAGGCCTCGGCCTTCACCTGGTCGATCGCCGCGGCCAGCGCCTTCTCTTCGTCGAGCTTGTAGAGCGCCGCATCAGGCGCGCCATCAAACGTACGCTTGTCCTTCTTCTCCTCGATCGCGAGGATGTTGCTGGCGCGTTTGGTGCCCGCGAGCAGGTTCTTGCCGTCGTCGCTGTCGAGGAATTTGCCGAGCGCCTCGACGCGGCGAACCACGAGCAGCAGATCGTCCTGGCCGCCGAGCGAAAACACGGCATCGACCAGATCGTGACGCGCGCCCTGGTCGCGGAGCTGGACCTTCAGGCGGTCGGCGAAGAAGGCTAGCAGATCGTTCGGCAATGTTTCGGCATCAGCCTTGACCGACAGTCCGAGCAATGCGGATTTGGCTGCCTTCAGGATCGGCAGGCGCAACGTGTTCTCGATGATCAACCTGATCACACCCAACGCGGCACGACGCAGCGCGTAGGGGTCCTTCGAACCCGTCGGCTTCTCGTCGATCGCCCAGAACCCCGCCAGCGTATCCAGCTTGTCAGCCAGCGCGACGGCGACGCTCACCGGATCGGTCGGCACGCGATCGGTCGGACCCTGCGGCTTCCAGTGCTCCTCGCTCGCGGCGGCCACGGAGGCATCCTCGCCCTGCGCCAGCGCGTAGTACTTGCCCATCAGGCCCTGCAATTCGGGGAATTCGCCGACCACTTCGGTCAGCAAATCCGCCTTGGCGAGGCGCGCGGCACGCTTGGTCTTCTCGACATCGGCGCCGACCAGCGGCGCGATCTCGGCGGCGAGCTGCTCGATCCGTTTGATGCGCTCCGCCTGGGTGCCGAGCTTCTCGTGAAACACGATCTGCTCGAACTTCGGCAGCCGGTCCTCGAGCCTGGTCTTCAGATCGGTCTCGTAGAAGAACTTCGCGTCACTCAGCCGCGGGCGGATCACGCGCTCGTTGCCGGCGACGATGGTCTTGCCGCCGTCGGGGGCCTCGATATTGGCGGTCAGCACGAACTTGTTGGTCAACTTGTCCGTCTTGGGATCCTTGACCACGAAGCATTTCTGGTTGTTGCGGATGGTGGCGCGGATCACTTCATCCGGGATCGACAAAAATTCCTTCTCGAACGATCCCATCATCACGACCGGCCATTCGACGAGGCCGGAGACCTCGTCGAGCAGCACCTGGTCCTCGACCAGTTCGAGGCTCTGCGCGAAAGCCAATTCCTTGGCGTCCTCGAGGATGATGTCCTTGCGGGCCTGCGGATCGAGGATCACCTTGGCGGCCTTCAGCTTGGCCTCGTAATCCTCGAAGCGGCGCACTGAGATCGCACCCGGCGCCATGAAGCGATGGCCGTAGGTGGTCTGCCCGGCCTCGATGCCATCGACCGCGAACTTGACGATGTCGGGCTCCTCGGTCTCCAGACCGAAGGTCGCGGTGATGGCGTGCAGCGGGCGCACCCAGGTCAGCGAGCCTGACTTGGCCGAACGCGCGCCCCAGCGCATCGATTTCGGCCAGGGGAAGGTGCGGATGATCACCGGGATCATTTCCGCGATCACGTCGATCGCGGCGCGGCCGGGCTTTTCGATCAGCGCGATGTAGAAATCGCCCTTCTTCGGGTCGGTCTGGATTTTTGCCTCGCTGATCGAGGTGAGACCCGTGGCCTTCAAAAATCCCTGGATCGCGGGCTCGGGTCCGCCGACGCGCGGGCCGCGACGCTCGTCCTTCAGGTCGGGCTGGCGCGCGGGAATGCCGTGCACGGTGAGCGCCAGGCGGCGCGGGGTCGCGAATGCCTTGGCGCCTTCATAGACGAGGCCCTCGGCGACGAGCTTGTCGGTCACCATGCGGCGCAGATCGTCCGCCGCCTTCGCCTGCATGCGCGCGGGAATTTCTTCGGAGAACAGTTCGAGGAGGAGCTCGGGCATCAGACCGCCCTGCCCGTTTCAGTGTGGATCCATGCCTCGCCGCAGGCCTTGGCCAGATCGCGCACCCGGCCGATGTAGCTCTGCCGCTCCGTCACCGAGATGACGCCGCGGGCGTCGAGCAGGTTGAACACGTGGCTCGCCTTGATGCACTGGTCATAGGCCGGCAAGGCCATCAGATGTTCCTTTTGATTGCCACCCAAGGTCTTAGAATCTTGCCAGCCGGCGGCGAGATATTTGCGGCAGGCCTCTTCCGCCATCCTGAACTGCTCGAACAGCATCGCGGTGTCGGCGTATTCGAAATTGTGCCGCGAATATTCCTGCTCGGCCTGCAGGAAGACGTCGCCATAGGTGACCTTCTCGGCGCCCTCGCGGCCGTTGAAGTTGAGGTCGTAGACGCGGTCGACGCCCTGCACATACATCGCCAGCCGCTCGAGCCCGTAGGTGAGCTCGCCCGCGACCGGCGCGCATTCGACGCCGGCGACCTGCTGGAAGTAGGTGAACTGGCTGACTTCCATGCCGTCGCACCAGCATTCCCAGCCCAAGCCCCAGGCGCCGAGCGTCGGGCTCTCCCAGTCGTCCTCGACGAAGCGGATGTCATGGACGGCGGCGTCGATGCCGATCGCGGCCAGCGACTTCAGGTACAGGTCCTGAAGGTTCGGCGGCGACGGCTTCATGATCACCTGGAACTGGTAGTAGTGCTGCATCCGGTTGGGATTTTCGCCATAGCGGCCGTCCTTCGGCCGCCGCGAGGGCTGCACATAGGCCGCGTTCCAGGGCTTTGGCCCCAGCGCGCGCAGCGTGGTCGCGGGATGGAAGGTGCCGGCGCCCATTTCCATGTCGTAGGGCTGCAGGATGACGCAACCCTGCTCGGCCCAGAATCGCTGGAGAGCCAGGATGAAGCCCTGGAACGAACGTTCCGGGCGCATGTGGTCAGGCAGGGCGTCCATCGTCGGTACAGGTCTCGCGAGGGGGTTTTGAAGCGCGCGGGACCGTATCGGCGGCAGCCAATGGAATCAAGGCGATGGGGGATGTTTCTGCCACCCCGCCCCGCTTGCGGGGAGAGGTCGAAATCCGCGCAACGCGCGGATTTCGGGTGAGGGGGACTCTCCGCACACTCTCGTCTTTCGAGTTCGCGGAAAC
>NZ_JACMYP010000193.1 GCF_020889705.1 Bradyrhizobium altum
GGCGGCCCCAGCGGCGCCGCGCGGCCCCGTGATCCGGGAAGTCCCGAACAACTAGCGCCAAGACCCTTTGCAGACCGCCCCTTTGCAGGCCGCCCCTTGCAGACCGCCTGGGGCCTTCCTATCTAGCCCGCAACGGCGACGTTGCAGCTTAAGGGCTCCGGCGCTGGGACGACCACGACATTGTTTGGCTGCGCCAGATGTACGCGCGCCCCTTGTTCGTGGTCGTTGGCATTTTCAGGGGTATTTTGCCCCGTTTTCCCGCTTTCCGAGACAGCGTTTGGCCCGGCCCGCCTTGGCAGCGGGGGAGGCTGCGGCTATACGCTGCGCTCATGAATGACGCCATCAAGCTCGCCCCCGAAACCTCCTCGCAGGCAGCAAGTTTGCCGCAGCTTTCGGTGGTCGTCCCGACCTTCAACGAACGCGACAATGTCACGGTGCTGTACCGCCGGCTCGACGCGACCCTGAAGAACGTGTCCTGGGAGGTCATCTTCGTCGATGACAATTCGCCCGACGGTACCTGGGACGTGGTGCGCGCCCTGGCGCGGAAGGATTCCCGCGTGCGCTGCATCCGCCGGATCGGCCGGCGCGGCCTGTCCGGCGCCTGCATCGAGGGTATCCTGGCGTCGAGCGCGCCCTATGCCGCGGTCATGGACGCCGACCTCCAGCATGACGAGACCCAGCTCCCGAAGATGGTCGCCCTGCTGCAGAGCGGCGAGGCCGAGCTCGTGGTCGGCAGCCGCTATATCGAGGGCTACAAGACCGAAGGCTTCAACAAGCAGCGTGCCGGCGCCAGCGCCTTTGCCACCGAGATCGCGCGCCGCTCGTTGAAGGTCGAGATCGCCGACCCCATGAGCGGCTTCTTCATGATCCGCCGCGACCGTTTCGAACAGCTCGCGCCGCAGCTCTCGACCCAGGGCTTCAAGATCCTGCTCGATGTCGTGGCGACGGCGGAAGGCAAGCTGCGCGCGGTCGAGATTCCCTACACATTCGGTGCCCGCCAGCATGGCGAAAGCAAGCTTGACTCGATGGTCGCGCTCGACTTCCTTGGTCTGGTGCTGGCGAAGCTGACCAACGACGTGATCTCGCTGCGCTTCATTCTGTTCGCGGCGGTCGGCGGGCTCGGCCTGCTGGTGCATCTCAGCGTGCTGTTCATCGCGCTGGAGCTGTTCAAGGCGCCGTTCCCGGAGGCCCAGGCCACCGGCGCGATCGTCGCCATGACCAGCAACTTCATCCTCAACAATTTCCTGACCTATCGCGACCAGCGGCTGAAGGGCTTTGGCATCCTGCGCGGCCTGCTGCTGTTCTATCTGGTCTGCAGCGTCGGCCTGCTTGCCAATGTCGGCGTCGCATTCTCGGTCTACGACCAGGAGCCGATCTGGTGGCTTGCGGGCGCGGCCGGCGCGCTGATGGGCGTGGTGTGGAACTACGCGATGTCCGGGCTGTTCGTCTGGCGCAAGCGATGACGGTGGCATGAACGCGAACGAGGCGCGGCTGGCCCGGAACACCGCTCTTGCGGTGTGCGCGCTGGTCGTGTTGCGGCTGGCCGCCGCCGCATGGACGCCGCTGACCTTCGACGAAGCCTATTACTGGATGTGGTCGAAGGCGCTCGCCGGCGGCTATTACGACCATCCGCCGATGGTGGCGGTCGTGATCCGGCTCGGCACCATGATCGCGGGCGATACGCCGTTCGGCGTGCGGCTGGCGTCGATCCTGCTTGCGTTGCCGATGAGCTGGGCGATCTATCGGGCGGCCGAGATCCTGTTCAGCGGCCAACGTATCGCAGCGAGCGCAACGATCCTGCTCAATGTCACGCTGATGGCCGCCGTCGGTACGCTGATCGTGACGCCGGATGCGCCGCTGCTGGTTGCCGCGAGCTTCCTGCTGTATTCGCTCGCAAAGGTGCTGGAGAGCGGCCGCGGCGCCTGGTGGCTCGCGGTCGGCGTCAGCGCAGGCCTGGCGCTGCTGTCGAAATACACGGCGCTGTTCTTTGGACCCGCGATCCTGATCTGGCTTGCGATGGTGCCGAAGCTGCGGCGCTGGTATCTCTCGCTTTGGCTCTATCTCGGCGGCCTGGTTGCGGCCGGCCTGTTTGCGCCGGTCATCCTCTGGAATGCCGATCACCAATGGGTGTCGTTCATCAAGCAGATGGGCCGCGCCCGGATCGAGGACTTCCGGCCGAACTACATCGCCGAGCTGATCCCGACGCAGTTTGCGTTCGCGACGCCATTGGTCTTCATCCTCGGTGTGATGGGCCTCTACGCGCTCTACCGGCGCCGCGCCGGCGCGATGCCCGCGCGCGTGCTGGTCAACACGATGTTCTGGACCATCGTGGTCTACTTCACCTGGCACGCGCTGCATGCGCGGGTCGAGGCCAACTGGTTCGCGCCGGTCTATCCGGCCTTTGCGATGGCGGCCGCGGTCGCGGCGATCCAGGTGCAGTGGGCGCCGCGCGAGCAGCGCACGATCGATTTCTGCCGCCGCTGGGCCGCGCCCACGGGCGTCGTGCTGTTCGCGCTGCTAATCGTGCAGGCCAACACCGGCATGCTCTCGGGCTACCGCCGCGACGCCACCGTGCGCAGCGTCGGTGTCGGCTGGCAGGAGCTCGCGGGCGAGATCGAGGCGGTGCGCGCGCGCTCCGGCGCGAGCTGCGTACTGTCGCCTGACTATGGCACCACCGGCTGGCTGGCCTTCTATCTTCCCAAGGGCACCTGCGTCGCACAACAAGGCCAGCGCGTTCGCTGGGTCAACATATCAGAGCCGAGCCCGGCGCAGCTGGCCGGCAAGCTGCTGTATGTGCATGAGGTCGAGCAGGCGATGCCGGCCTCGGTGCGCGACAATTTCGCCCATGTCGAAACCGTCGCCGAAGCTAAGCGCATGCGCGGGCCGCTGGTGATCGAGACTTACGCGCTCGATCTGCTGGACGGCGCAAAGGGCGAGGTCTTCGACCGTTCGCCGCCGCCGGAACTGCAGTAAATCGTCGCCGTTGATGTCGGATCGACCGGTTCCGGTTCGTCTTCCAGGGAGCCCGTCAACCACGCGAGGTTCCAACCATGATCAGTTCCGTCCTCAAGCCCGCCGCCGAACTCGCCAACACCAACAACAGGCGCTTTCCGAATGAGAGCGCCGAATATCGTCGGGCGCGCCAGGCGCTGCTCGTCGAGGAGATCGAGCTGCGCCGGTACATCGCGCGCGTCGCCGAGCTGCGCCGCGCCTTGCCGCCGGGCGGCGAGGTGACCAGGGCCTATGAGTTCACGGGCAAGTCCGGCGCGGCCTCGCTCGCCGATCTGTTCGGCAACAAGCAGACGCTCATCATCTACAGCTACATGTTCGGCCCGCAGCGCGAGAAGCCATGTCCGATGTGCACGTCGTTCATGGGTACATGGGAGGAGAAGCTGCCCGATATCGAGCAGCGCGTGTCGTTCGTGTTCGTGGCGCGCTCGCCGATCGCGCGGCTGATCGAGGCGAAGAAGGCGCGCGGCTGGACGCGTCACAAGGTCTATTCGGATGCGTCGGGCGATTACACGCGCGACTATGTCAGCGAGGATGACAGCGACGTGCCCGGCTACAATGTCTTCACGCGCCAGAGCGGCGTGATCCGGCATTTCTGGGCAGGCGAAATGGGAGCCGGCACGGTCGACCCCGGCCAGGACCCGCGCGGCGCGCCGGACATGGATCCGCTCTGGACCGTGCTCGACACCACGCGCGAGGGGCGCGGCGCGGACTGGTATCCGAAGCTCAGCTATTGAGAGATGGTTTTTGCTCGATCCCCGCTCGATTACGGGGCGATCAGCAAGGAAATTCTCCGCTGATTTTATTCCTGCATGTTGCGGAGTAATAGCGTGCCGGAATGTCCCATCATGGGACAAAAAAAAAGCCGCTTTGGCGGTCCAATGCCATCTTAAAAAAGCCCTACGCCACAGGCACTTCCCGCGCCGCAGGGGATCGCATCCGGTTAAGTCGCATTTAACTAAAAGTCGCCTTAATGGCCGTCTGTGCCCCCGCGCGACGTTGAGCCGAACACCGTTCGACGATGCGTCGAGTGAGGGACAAAGGTGGACCTGTTTTGAGCGCCGGGCGTATGGGTACGAGTGCGAGTGCGTATGTTCTTGGGGCGCCAAGCCGCAAGAAAACCTCCCGAAAAATCCTCCCACGGCATTTCCTCGGCAGCGCCGCGGTGGCGGGGCTGGTGCTTGGCTGCGCCTGGACCGTCTACGCCAACATCTTTGCGGCGAGCGTCTATCCGTCGGTCGGCAATGCGTCGTTTGACGCGCCGGTGGTGAAGCGGCCCGTCGCGGTCGCCGCGCGGCCCGCACCCGCGTTCAACGAGGTGTTCGCGTCCCTGACGCCCGCGCCGGCGACGCCCGCCAAGACCGAGGTCGCGAAGTCGGAAGCCCCGACACCGTCACTTATGTTTAACGATCGGTTTGCGGCCGCCGCGCCCGAGGGTGTCGCGTCCAGCGTCGTGGCTGACGCCGCACCGCAAATCGACCCGATCAAGCAGGCCGCTGAACCCAAGGTCGCCGTAGCGGCGAGGGGGGTGGCGACGGCAGAACTCGCCGAGACATCGAAGCCGTTGCCGGCGCCGAAATCGGTCGAGACCGCCAAGAAGCAGGCCGCCGCCAATCTGAAGGTGGCGCTCAACGATCCCGCTGCGACGGTTGAGTCCAAGGGAGCTGAGAAGGCGCCTGAGGCGAAGCAGGCGACCAAGTCTGGTGGCGTCCGTGACATGGCCGCGCGCGCCAAGGCCGCGGTGCTGTCGATCGCATCGAGCGAGCGGCAGACCATGGTCGAGAAGCTGTGGGGCAAGCGCGAGTGGAGCGGCGGGCTGCTCTCCTTCGCCTCCGCCGACGCCAATGTCACCGGCAGCATTCCCTCGACGCTGGACCAGAACCCGATGCTCGGCGGCTCGCCGCCCTATGACCGCCAGACCGCGGTCTACGACATCTCGGCCAAGACCGTGTACTTGCCCGACGGCACGCGGCTCGAGGCGCATTCCGGCCTCGGCTCCCGGCTCGACGATCCCAGGTCCTCGCATCTGAAGATGGTCGGCGTGACGCCGCCGCACATCTACGAACTCAAGCCGCGCGAGGCGCTGTTCCACGGCGTGCCGGCGCTGCGGCTCAATCCGATCGGCGGCGAAGGCAAGATCTTCAACCGCGATGGCCTGCTCGCGCACACCTTCATGCTCGGCCCGAACGGCGACTCCAACGGTTGCGTCTCGTTCAAGGACTATTACGCGTTCCTCGATGCCTACCGTAACAAGGGCATCCGCCGCCTCGCGGTTTTGGCGAGGGTTCAGTAAGCGCCGTCCTCCCTGGGGGCGCTGCCCCCAAGGCGTGAACGACGCGACCAGCCCCAGTTCCTGTCCGAAGGTCGCGGTGGCCATCCCTTGAAAGGCTGCTGGGGGCGCTATATCCTGCGAAATACAAGGGTGCCAGGGCCAACAGCGCCGCGCTTGCGAGGGTCACAGAACCCGCGGAGCAGGGGAGGGAAGCATGAGCCGGTCGCCAGGCGTCATGCACACGGATAGGGTTCTCGACGTGCTGGCCGGAGGCGGGGCGCCATCCGACCTGTCGGCGTCGTGGCGTCGGTCCGGCCATCTGCATGCGCTCGATCCGGCGAGCCGCCTGCCTTCCCATCGTCTCGGCCAGGCCGAAATCGCCGCTGCACAGCAGCGCCTCGGCGAATTCCTGAAAGTCGCCCAGAGCACGCTCGACCGGCTGTTCCTCGCCGTGGGCGGGGTCGGCTGTTCGGTGCTGCTCGCGGACCGCGACGGCGTTGTCGTCGACCGGCGCGGCGCGGGCGCCGATGATGCGACGTTCGACGCCTGGGGGCTCTGGACCGGTGCGGTCTGGAGCGAGAAGTACGAGGGCACCAACGGCATCGGCACCTGCATCGTCGAGAAGCGCCCGCTGTCGATCGACCGCGAGCAGCATTTCTTCACGCGCAATTCCGGACTGTTCTGCACCACCGCGCCGATCTTCGACGAGCATGGCGAGCTTGCCGCCGCGCTCGATGTCTCGTCCTGCCGGGCGGACCTGACCGACGGATTTTCCCGGCTGATTGCGACCACGGTGACGGACGCCGCGCGCGCGATCGAAGCCGAGAATTTTCGCCGGGCGTTTCCCGGTGCACGAATTCTGCTGACACCGCGAAGCGAGCGCGCCGTCAACTCGCTGCTCGCGGTCGATCGCGACGATCTCGTGATCGGTGCAACGCGCGCCGCGCGCCGCGCGCTTGGCCTCAACGCGTCGTCGCTGGCGCGGCCATTGCCGGCGGCCGATCTGATCGGCGAGACGCGCGATGATGGCAGCCTGGCGGCCGCGGAGCGCGCAGCGTTGCAGCGCGCGCTGGCGCGCGCCGGCGGCAACGTGTCGAAAGCCGCCAAGGATCTCGACATGTCCCGCGCCACATTGCACCGCAAGCTCAAGCAGCTCGGCCTGCATCGCTAGGGCATACCCGAGAGGCTTAGAACCGGCCTCCGGAGCGCTGGCGCGCCCGTGCCAATTTGCGGCGCACTCTGTCTCAGATTTGCGACAGTTTCCCTGCGGCCCTTGGGGCGGGCCGCTGTTCTGCCCGCCTGATTTGACCGAGCGTCCCGGCCAACGCCGTGTGCATCGGCGTGCCAACGGAGGAACACATGAACAAGGTTGACATGCAGTCCGTGCTCAAGGCGCCGTTCGCCAAGCGCTACGGCAATTTCATTGGCGGCGAATGGCGCGAGCCCCGCTCCGGAAAGTATTTTGAGAACATCTCGCCGGTGACCGGCCTTCCGGTCTGCGAGATCCCGCGCTCCGACGCGTCGGATATCGAGGCCGCGCTCGATGCCGCGCATGCAGCCAAGGACGCCTGGGGCAAGACCAGCGTCGCCGAGCGCTCGCTGATCCTCAACAGGATCGCCGACCGGATGGAGGCCAATCTCGAAAAGCTCGCCACCGCCGAGACCTGGGACAACGGCAAGCCGATCCGCGAGACGATGGCCGCCGACATGCCGCTGGCGATCGATCATTTCCGTTATTTCGCCAGCGCGATCCGCGGACAGGAAGGCTCGATCTCGGAGATCGACCACGACACGATCGCCTATCACTTCCACGAGCCGCTCGGCGTGGTCGGCCAGATCATTCCCTGGAACTTCCCGATCCTGATGGCGACCTGGAAGCTCGCGCCCGCGCTCGCCGCCGGCAACTGCGTGGTCATCAAGCCGGCCGAGCAGACGCCGGCCTCGATCCTGGTCTGGCTCGAGCTGATCGGCGATCTGCTGCCCAAGGGCGTGGTGAACGTCGTCAACGGCTTCGGCCTCGAGGCCGGAAAGCCGCTCGCCTCGTCGAACCGGATCGCCAAGATCGCCTTCACCGGCGAAACCACGACCGGCCGGCTGATCATGCAATACGCGTCGCAGAACCTGATCCCGGTGACGCTCGAACTCGGCGGCAAATCGCCCAACATCTTCTTCAAGGATGTCTGCGCCGAGGACGACGATTTCTTCGACAAGGCGATCGAAGGCTTCGTGATGTTTGCGCTCAACCAGGGCGAGGTTTGCACCTGTCCGAGCCGTGCGCTGATCCACGAATCGATCTACGACCGCTTCATGGAGCGCGCGCTCAAGCGCGTCGAAGCGATCACCCAGGGCAGTCCGCTCGATCCGACCACGATGATCGGCGCGCAGGCGTCCTCCGAGCAGCTTGAGAAGATCCTCTCCTACATCGACATCGGCAAGAAGGAAGGCGCCGAGGTGCTGACCGGCGGCGAGCGCAACAATCTCGGCGGCGGGCTCTCGGGCGGCTACTATGTCAAGCCGACGGTGTTCAAGGGCCACAACAAGATGCGCATCTTCCAGGAGGAGATCTTCGGGCCCGTGGTGTCCGTGACCACCTTCAAGAACGACGAGGACGCGCTCTCGATCGCCAACGACACGCTCTACGGCCTCGGTGCCGGCATCTGGAGCCGCGACGTCAATCGCTGCTACCGGTTCGGCCGGGCCATCCAGGCCGGCCGGGTCTGGACCAATTGCTACCACGCCTATCCGGCGCACGCGGCGTTCGGCGGCTACAAGCAGTCCGGTGTCGGCCGCGAGAACCACAAGATGATGCTCGACCATTACCAGCAGACCAAGAACATGCTGGTGAGCTACAGCCCGAAGAAGCTCGGCTTCTTCTGATATCCCGGCCGCCCCCGCGTGCAGGGGACGAAGACGACAGGCTTCGGTGGGGTGTCCCGCCGAAGCTCCCATCACGGAGGCCGAGATGGCTGACAAGGTGACCGCGACGCCGGCTGCCCTGGAGCTGATTGCCGAGATCGTCGCCGATCACGGGCCGGTGCTGTTTCACCAGTCGGGTGGTTGCTGCGACGGTTCGTCGCCGATGTGCTATCCGCAAGGCGACTTCCTGATCGGCGATTATGACGTCAAGCTCGGCGAGATCGGCGGGGCGCCGTTCTACATCAGCGGCGCGCAATACGACGTCTGGAAGCACACCGATCTGATCATCGACGTCGTTCCGGGCCGCGGCGGCATGTTCTCGCTCGACAATGGGCGCGAACGCCGGTTCCTGACCCGGTCCGAGATTTGCGCGCTGCCGCCGCGCCAAGAGGAATAGGGCGGCCGGGCGCGTTCGGCACCGATCTGGAACTGGAGGCCATTGTCGGTATACTGCGCTGATCCAGGGCGAGTCCCAACTCGGCAACGGATCTGGTGCAAAGCGAACATGTCTCCGACGCCTCCCATCGAAACCCCTCCGCCGATCACGACCGAAGCGTTCGTCGATGCCGCAGCCGCCGTTGCCCGTCTCGAAGAGATCTATGAGCGCAACACCGGATTCCTGCGCAATCGCTTCGAGGCCTATGTCAACGGGGTGCCGTGCACGACGCGGGTGCGGGCGCATTACCCGTTCGTCCGCATCACGACCTCGTCGCATGCGCGGCTCGATTCCCGTCTTGCTTACGGTTTTGTCGCGGGGCCTGGCGTCCACGAGACCAGCATCACGCGGCCGGACATTTTCCGGACCTATCTCACCGAGCAGATCGGGCTCCTGATCAAGAACCATGGCGTGGCGGTCGAGATCGGCGAGTCCAACGAGCCGATTCCGATCCATTTCGCCTACCGGCGCGACATCAATATCGAGGCGGCGCTGACCATCGCCGACAGTTCGGCCTTCACAAGGTCGCTGCGCGACGTGTTCGATACACCCGACCTTGCGGCGATGGACGATGCGATCGCCGACGGCACGTTTGAACTCACGCCTGGCACGCCCGAGCCGCTGGCTCTGTTCCGTGCCGCGCGGGTCGATTACTCGCTGCGCCGGCTCTATCACTACACCGGCACCGATCCCGAGCACTTCCAGAATTTCGTGATCTTCACCAACTACCAGTTCTATGTCGACGCCTTCGCGCAATCGAGCCTGCAGCGTCTTGCCTCGGGCGAGGAAGGCCTCGAGGCGTTCGTCGCGCCCGGCAATGTGATCACGCACAGCGCGCTGGCAGGCGGCGGCACCATCGGGACCGCATCGGAGCGCGTGCCGCAGATGCCGGCGTTCCATCTCGTCGAGCCCGGCTATCGCGGCATCACCCTGATCAATATCGGGATCGGTCCGTCGAATGCGCGCAACATCACCGATCACGTCGCGGTGCTGCGGCCGCATGCCTGGCTGATGATCGGGCATTGCGCGGGCCTGCGCAACACGCAGCGGCTTGGCGATTATGTGCTGGCCCATGGCTATGTCCGCGAGGATCACGTGCTCGATCACGAGCTGCCGCTCTGGGTGCCGATCCCCGCGCTCGCCGAGATGCAGGTCGCGCTGGAGGAGGCGGTCGGCGAGGTGACCGGGCTCACCGGCTTCGAGCTCAAGCGCCTGATGCGCACCGGCACGGTCGCCAGCGTCGACAATCGCAACTGGGAAATCAGCGGGCCGCAGGTGATCCGGCGGATGTCGCAATCGCGCTCCATCGCGCTCGACATGGAATCGGCGACGATCGCCGCCAATGGCTATCGCTTCCGCGTGCCCTACGGCACGCTGCTGTGTGTCTCGGACAAGCCGTTGCACGGCGAGATCAAGCTGGCGGGCATGGCGAGCGAATTCTATCGCCAGCGCGTCGGCCAGCATCTTCAGATCGGGCTGAAGGCGCTGGAGCGGCTCAAGCAGCAGGAGTCCGAGCGGCTGCATTCGCGCAAGCTGCGCAGCTTCGCCGAGGTCGCGTTCCAGTAATGCCGCCCGGCATGCGCGGCGATCAAGCCGCGATGCTCTTCCACAATTGCATTTCGGTGCCGATGGCGGCCTTGACCTGCGGGCGCGTCTGGATGCGTCCAAGATAGGCGGCCAGCGGCGGCCATTGCGCCACATCGATGCCGGCGGCGCGAAGCAACAGCAGAGCCCAGGCGAGATGCGCGTCCGCTACCGTGAAGCGGTTACCGACCAGAAATTCGCGGTCGGCAAGATGCGCTGATGGCACCGACAAGGTCTGTCCGATCCTGGCACGCGGCTTGACGAGCGATGCATCGTCCTTGTACCAGAAGGTCGGAAACAGGAATCCCTTGTGGATCTCGGTGCCGATGAAGCTCAGCCATTCCTGCAGGCGATAGCGGTCCGGATGGCCAGGTGCCGGCGCGAGGCCGAGTTCGGGCTTGAGGTCGGCGATATATTGCAGCACCGCCGCGCTCTCAGTCAGCCGCTCGCCGTTCTCGAGCACCAGCACCGGCACCGCGCCCTTCGGCGCGACGTCGCGGAAGTCGCCGTCATCCTCAAGCACCTTCTTGGTCCAGAGATGGACCATGTGATAGCGCGCGTCGATACCGGCTTCCATCAGCGCGATCCGGCTGGCGAGTGAGCAGGCCATCGGCCAGAAATAGAGCTCGATCATGATGGTGATCTCAGGCGAGGGCGTTGCCGCGCGCGATGATCGCGAAACGGTCGGACAGTTCGGCGAGTGCGACGTCGTGAATGAGTTTCGCGGCGATCGTGCCGCCGACACCGTCGGGCAGGTCGCGGGTGGCGCAGCTGTCGGCATCGATGGTGGTGCGGAAGCCGAGGTCGAGCGCGGCGCGGGCGGTCGAGCTCACGCACATATGGGTCATGAAGCCGGCGAGCACGAGCTCCTTGCGGCCGGTCGCGGCAAGCTGTGCATTGAGGTCGGTGCCGGCGAACGCGTTCGGCAATTGCTTCTCGATCACGATCTCACCCGGTCGCGGCTTAAGCGGCGCGACGATCGCGCCACGCTCTGCTGTGCGATCGAACAGGCTTCCCGGCGCTCCCTTGTGTGCGATGTGGATGATCGCAGCGCCGCTCTCCCGCGCGCGGGCGAGCAATGCGGTTGCGCGCGCAATCGCGGGTTTGGCGTCGGGCAGGGCCAGCGGACCTGCGAGATATTCGTTCTGGATATCGATCAGCACCAGGCAGCTGTCGCCGAGGCGGGGCGGGGTGAGGTCGATGCCGGCAAGCTGCATCAAGGTTTTGACTGTGGTCATGGTCGTGAGAACTCCAGAGGATGCGTCTTGCGAAAATATAGCCGCGGACCTGCCTGCCGTTATGCAGGGATATTGCAGCCGATGGCTGCGTTATTGCAGGCAAGCGAGATGCGATGTAGCCTGACGCCATGAACTGGGACGACCTTCGCATCATCGCGGCCGTCAGGGACGAGGGCACCTATGCCGGCGCCAGCGCGCGGCTGCGGATCGACGAGACCACGGTCGGCCGCAGGCTGGCGCGGATCGAGCGTGCGCTCGGCCTGCGCTTGTTCGAGGCCGCCGACGGTGTCCGCAAGCCGACCCGGCAGTGCGACGTGGTGCTCGCGCACGTCCAGGCGATGGCCGCGCATGCCGAGGAGATCGGCCGGATCGGCGAAAGCCTGCCCGGCCCGGTCGGCCGGTTGCGCATCGCCTCCACCAATGCGATCGCGGAGGAGGTGCTGGCGCCGCGCACCAGCGCATTGCTGCGCGCCCATCCGGGCTTGACGTTCCAGTTTCTGACGTCGAGCGAGAATGTAAAGTTCTCGCGCTGGGAGGCCGATCTCGCGATCCGCCTGCGCAAGCCCGACAAGGGCGACTTCGCAATCTCGAAGCTCGCCGAGGTCAGGCTGTATTTCTTCGAGCCGGTTGCGACGACAGCGGGAGAGGCGGTGACGTGCGCCTATCCCGATGAGCTCGGAGGGATTCCGGAAATGCAGTTTTTGCGCACGAAGCGGCTTCGTGCGCGTTGCGTCACCGACAATGTCCGGATCATCCATAAGCTGATCCAGTCGCATCAAGCGGTCGGCGTATTGCCGGAGCATAGTTGCGTCGACCTGCTGACCGATCGCCGTCTGCGCGCCACGCTGCTGCCGAAGCGGCGCGACGTCTGGCTTCTGGTGCAAAGCCATCTCAAGCGCGATGCGGCAACGCGCGTGACCATCGACTGGCTGCGCGCCTGCTTCCAGGACGTCGCACGCAGCGGATGACGCGCCGTGTAGCGATGCGCCGTGTGGCAACGCGGGTGCCGCAACGCCGCTCCGTCATGAAAAAATCACACGCAGCCCTCTTGCAACCCGGACGAGCTTCGTTTATTAGCCCGCTCCTTCGCTTCGGCCACGGGTTCGGGCTCGTTGAGATCCCGACTGGCGCGTGCCGCTCTGCGGTGTCGTGTTCCGCCGAAATGAAGATCGCGAGATGTAGCTCATGGAGAGCATCGGGGATGAAACCCCGAAGGTATCGGTTCGATTCCGGTCTCTCAATCAAGGGATAGCTCAGTTAGGTAGAGCAGGTGACTCAGAATCATCGTGTCGCGGGTTCAACTCCCGCTCCAAGCGCTCCGTTCAGCCTGAAAAGCTGATACCTCTGAAGGGGACCGGACGCGCGCTTCAGTCGCAGTCCGGTCGTTTTGCCGAAAGGCTCTTCGTCCGTACACCGACACTGTGAGACCGGCTTCGCGCCGCGGTGGATACCGCTTGCGCTGATGCCGGGTGGCTCCGCTCGGCCGCGCGACATCTGTCGCGCGAACGCGCGCGTGCGCCCCGCATCGCGCAAGCTCAAGCCACGGCCCGCTTGGCTGACAGGAAGCCGCGTTCGCGTCCTCACGTCCTTTGCAAAATGAAACCCGCTCTCCGGCCCATGGGCCTGATGGCAACAATGGAGGCTGCCATGACCTGGCATTTCTTGACGACCAAGTTGACGGTGAAGGATGGCGAGCGCGCATTGCTGACGCGTGACGGCCGGCTCGAGCGGGTGCTCGCGCCTGGACGTCATCGCCTGTTCGATCCCCTGCATCAGCTCAAGGCCGAGCTGTTCAGCGTCGTGCGGACCGAATTGCCCGCGGATCGCTACGCGGTGATCAAGGCCGCGCGGCCCGATCTGGCCGACGAGCTGTTCGAGGCGGTCGAGACCCGCGCGAACGAGATCGCGATCGTCAGCCTCGACGGCCGTCCGGTGCAGCTGATGGCGCCTTGGCAGACGCGCGTGTACTGGAAGGTCGCGACGTCGGTCGAGGTCGAGCGCATCGACGTGACGAGCGATGTTCGTGTCACGGCGCGCCACCTCGCGATGATCCAGCCCAACCGGGCCGGCGTCATCACCGAGGCGGTGGTCGAGAACCACGAGGCCGGTCTGCTCACGGTCGAGGGCAAGCTGGTCGAGCGGCTCGCGCCCGGTCGGCACGCGTTCTGGATCGCGGGCCGCAAGATCGAGGTCAAGCGCCTCGACCTGCGTCCTCAGGCGATCGAGATCACGGCGCAGGAGATGCTGACCAAGGATCGCATCGCGCTGCGCGTGACGCTGACCGCGTTCCGCCGGATCGTCGATCCCGAGCGGGTCGTGGCCGCGGTGCCCGACGTGGATGCGTGGCTGTACCGCCTGGTGCAGTTCGCGATCCGCGAGGCGGTGGCCGGCCGCACGCTGGACGAGGTGCTGTCTGCGAAGACGGCGCTCGACGAGGAGCTTCGCGACTATGTCCGCGACCGTGTCGTGGATTCCGGCGTCGAGGTCACCGAGCTCGGCGTGAAGGACGTGATCCTGCCCGGCGAGATCCGCGAGCTGGTCAACAAGGTGGTGGAGGCGGAGCGGGTGGCGAAGGCCAACCTGATCCGCCGGCAGGAGGAGACCGCGGCAACGCGTTCGCTCCTGAACACCGCCAAGCTGATGGAGGAGAACCCTCTGCTGCTGCGGCTCAAGGAGCTGGAGTCGCTCGAGCGTCTGGTCGAGAAGGTCGGACGCATCGACCTGCATGCGGGCGATGGTCAGGGTCTCGATGCGCTCCTGACCAAGCTGGTCCGCCTCAAGGCGCCCGAGAGCGCGTAAAGACAGGAAGGGCCGCCCACGGGCGGCCCTTCGCTTTTCCCCGTCATTCCGGGGCGCGACGAAGTCGCGAGCCCGGAATCCATAACCACGAAAGTCAGTTGGATATCCCCGGATAGAGATCAACCCACCCATATCGTTTGTCATACCCAGATAGCGTGTTTCCGGCTCGCAAGCAGATAGACGTAGTAAGCTATTCGGGCAGTCGTGGTTATGGATTCCGGGCTCGCGCTGCGCGCGCCCCGGAATGACGGGGCGAGAGGTCTCAGATCGCGGCCTTCAGATTGGCGAAGGCGTCCTGGACGTATTTGGTGAGCTGGCGCTTGCCGCCTTGCTCGAGCCAGGCGTCGACCGCGATGCGCAGCGCGCCGCTCGCGGCCATCGCGACAAGACGGAGGCGGTCACGGCGGTCCTTGCCCGGCCACAATTCGCACAGCGTCTCGTAGACGACCTGCTCCCGATGCAGATCGTTGCGGTGCTTCCGGGAGCTCAGCACTTCGCTCTCGCGGATCAGGCGCGAAATCGCAACCGTTCGCGACGTCTGGAAGCGGGCGCACACGTCCAGCAAGGCTTCGCGGACGACGTCGATCGGCGCACCGGCGGCGGCGTGGTCGCGGATCGATGCCCTGAGCGCATCATCATAGCCGGCGATATGGGCGAGCAGGATGTCGTCCTTGCTCCTGAAATAATAGAAAAAGGTCCTGCGCGAGATGCCGGCCGCCGCCGCGATCTCATCCAGCGTCGTCGCATCAAAGCCGTTGGCCAGAAACAGCTCCGTGCCGACATCGGCGATGCGTTGCAGCGTCTCGCGACGATTTCGCTCGCGCAGGCCTTCGGTTTTTGCAGGCCGCTGGATTTTCGTCAGTGTCTCCGGCATCGGCCGCTTCTCTCATCAATAGTCAATCAGGACAAAATCACTTGGTGGCCTCGGGATCGCGCGGCCGTCGGCGTCAACGCGCGAAGCGGCGCGGTTGGGCATGCGTCTTCCGGTCGCAGCCCGCGGTCACGCCATAAAACCGCCTAACACGATAATTACACCGAGTGTAATATTTACACTTAGTGTAAGTCAGTGGGGCCGCAATGACAACCTGTTCGCGCGTATGCCGGATCAAACGGATTCCGGCGGCAAATGGGTTCGTCAGCGGGCGGGGGGCACTCTTCCGCGGCTGGGCGGCGGCGAGCCTGCTCGGTCTTTTGGTCTCGGGCTGCGCGACGGCGACGCTGGATCAGGCCGGTTCACTCCGAACCTACGACAATATGGAGCAATCGGACGGGATGTTGACTCGTTCGAAGCTGCGGGTGAGCAAGGAAGAGGTGCTGGCGGCGAAGACGATCAGGATCGTGCCCACCGTGTTCTCGGACGGAACGGCAGTGCCCTTCACGGCTGCGCAGCGCAGGCTCGTCACCAACGCCGCCGACCGGGCATTGTGTGCGGGCCTGAGCGAACGCTTCTACGTGGTTGCGTCAGAGCCGGCCGACCTGACCGTTCACGCCGTCATCACGCATGTGGTGCCGACCGATCCGACGGCCGTCGGCGTCTCCAAAGGTGTGTCGGTGGCGAAGACGATTTTGTTGCCCGGCGTGCCGGTGCCCGTTCCGCGCATTCCGGTGGGGCTCGGCAGCCTGTCGCTTGAAGCCGAGGCGCGTGATCCGGCCGGACAGCAGAAGGCGGCGATGGTCTGGGGCCGTGCGGCCAACGCCTTCGACAACGGGCGGATGTCGGAGGAGGGCGATGCGTATGGCCTCGCGGCATCGTTCGGCGGCGATTTCAGCCAGATGCTGGTCACCGGCGTGACGCCGTTCGGCGGCGTGCCATCGATGCCCTCGATGCAGCGGCTGGGCTTCCTGCTCGGCGGCGCGCCGAAATATCCGGCCTGCGAGGCGTTTGGACGCGCACCGGGCCTCGTCGGCATGGTCGGCGACAGCGCCGGTGTGCCGCCGGACTGGACCGACAAGGGACCGGTTGCGGCGCGGACGGAGTGAGCAGTCAGCCGCCCACTATTCGTCATTCCGGGGCGCGCTTAGCGCGAGCCCGGAATTCATAACCACGAATGCTAGTTGGATATCCCCGGAAACAGATCATCCCAGCCAGGATTCTGCTCCTCAATCAGCCGGATTTTCCAATCCCGCCGCCATTTTTTCAGTTCTTTCTCGCGCGTGATAGCCGTTGTCGCGTCGTCGTACACCTCAAACCACACCAACTTGTCGACGCCATATCGTGATGTGAAACCCGGCGCGGCCTTCGTCCGATGTTCGTGGACACGACGCACAATGTCGTTTGTCACACCCAGATAGAGTGTGCCGTGCTTCCTGCTCGCGAGGAGATAGACGTAGTAGGCCATCCCGGCAGTCGTGGTTATGGATTCCGGGCTCACGCTTCGCGTGCCCCGGAATGACGAAGGATGTTATCGCGAACCCTCGAGCGGAAATCAACGCGCCCCCAAAAACAAAAACCCCGGCATCGCTGCCGGGGCTTTGCATTTCGTAAAGCCCGAGAGGCTGGACCTTAGAAGTCCATGCCGCCCATGCCGCCGCCCGGAGGCATCGCGGGGCCGCCGGCGTTCTTCTTCGGCAGCTCGGCAACCATCGCTTCCGTGGTGATCAAGAGCGCGGCAACCGAGGCAGCGTTCTGAATCGCGGTACGGACGACCTTGGTCGGGTCGATGATGCCCTTCTTGACGAGGTCGGCATAGTCGCCGGTCTGGGAGTCGAAGCCGTAATTGTAGGCCTTGTTCTCCAGGATCTTGCCGACGATGACCGAACCGTCTTCACCGGCGTTGATCGCGATCTGGCGAGCCGGGGACGACAGCGCCTTGCGCACGATCTCGACGCCGGTCTTCTGGTCGTCGTTCTTGGTGCGCAGGCCCTTGAGCTGCTCGGACGCACGGAGCAGGGCGACGCCGCCGCCCGGGACGATGCCTTCCTCGACAGCCGCGCGGGTCGCGTGCATCGCGTCATCAACGCGATCCTTGCGCTCCTTCACCTCGACT
>NZ_JACMYP010000194.1 GCF_020889705.1 Bradyrhizobium altum
CGCCGTTTCGAGTACTCGGTGAAGTTCCCCCCGAGACATCTGCGCGGGATCTAACGCGACGTGCTCCTGGACAAAAACCGATGGGGCGGGTTGATCATCCCGCAGTAACCGCATCTCCTCGGGCCGACTGCCAGCTTCTTGCCACGCGCTGTGCTGCGCAGCGGCGTCCTCGACGCGCCTCGGCTCCATCAGCACCGCGCCTTCGGGATTGATGAGGACCACGTCCTGGGGGTGAGGATTGCGCTTGGCGCGGCGGTGTGCGATCGGCACGCCTGTCGACCGGAAGGTCCGAAGATGGTCTATTGCCTTAAGGAGGCTCTGGGGATTACCCTTTCCGATGAACTCGGACACGTCACCCTTCAACGACTTACTGTCGAGCCGAGCAACAATGCTCGGTTTGTTTTTTGCGAAGAGCCAACGGCTAAAGCTACGAAGAGAACCTGCATGGTTGGTGGAGGTTTTTGCCATCCCGGCCTTGATGAAGGCGGGCCTCCTGGAGCCTCGAGATATCGCGAGCATCCTCAAAATAAAGAGGCCGCATGTCCGCCCCCGTCACAACAATCCCCCTTGACTGAGCTGGCTGCAGCGCCGAGCACGCGCTGTGCTGCGCAGCGGCGATGTCGAGGCGCCTAGTCCCCGCCTTGACGAGGGCCTCCTCAAGCCCCAGCACCACGGGAGCATCCTCGGAATAAACAGGCCGCATGTCGTGCCCTCTCGCTATCCCCGTCGACTGAGCCGGCTGCGGCGCCGAGCCCGCGCTATGCCGCGCAGCGGCGATGTCGACGCATCCCGGCTCCATCAGTACTGCGTCTTCGGGATCGACGGGGGCGACGTTCCGGGGGGGGGGGAGGATCGAACTTTGCGTTGCGGCGTATGATCGGCATGCCCGTCGACCGGAAGGTTCGCAAATGGTCCAGGGCGCAAAGGAGTTTTTCGGGATTACGCTTTCCGGTGAACTCGAACACCTCACCGTCACCGCTCAGCGACTTACTGTCGAGCCGATCAACAATGCCCGGCTTGTTTTTTTGCGAAGAGCCGACAGCTAAAGCCACGAAGAGAAGTCGCATACTTCTTGGCGGAGCCTTCCGTCATCCCGACCTCGACGACGGCCTCCTCAAGCCGCGAGATAACGGGAGCATCCTCGGAATAAAGAGGCCGCATGTCGTGCCCTATCACAACCCCCGTCGACTGAGCCGGCTGCAGCGCCGTGGCGGCCGGCACTGCTCGACCACCTCCACCTGAACTGGCGGTCTCGCTCAGCTGCCGCTCAATGGCAACGCCTTGCGGATTGTGTAGAGTCCTCGGTCTCTTCCCTTGTCTTACCTCAGCTGTGTCATGCTCATCGTTGACGAGGACCTCCTCGCTTGGCAGGAGGTGGCTCCTGGCAAGTGCCCCCATCAACTCGTCCGGGGACTGCTGGCTGTCGCTAGCCACATTGTGAGGGGGGCTACGGCGCGGCCTCAGGTCGGGCATCGCCGTATCGGCCAGGCGCGCGGCTTCCATTTGCTGCTCAAAGGCTTCTTGCCCCGCCGGGTCCGCTTGCTGACCTTCCACGGGCGCGTGCTGCACCTCTGACGATACTGCTACACTGGAAGGGTCAAGATTGTGCTGAGCAATCTACTCGGGCACCCTTTCGAGAAGCTGACGAGGCCCTGGCCTGTGAAGCAACGGATCTCCCAAATCACAACAGCGAGGATGCCCCGCCGCCCTTGATGGGTCACGGGGGCTTTTTTTTGCGTTCGCGCCGTCAGGCGCTTTTGCAGGTTCGCCGCGGAGTCCCTGTCGAACCCGTGGTGGACTTTCCCAGCATAGTTCAGTTCATTGCCTTTGCGCCGACCAAGCTAGGTGCCGGTCCCATTTTCCTTAGTCTAGACGTTATGTCCGTCCGCTGGGATCGGCGGTCCGCCCTTTCGTGCAAAACTGCGAGGGTTGCTCGGAGGACCGAGCCGAGCCTCATGCACGGAGGACGGACCATGCGGAAGTTTAGCGAAGCATTCGTCGGATTTGATACATCTAAGAAGAGGCATGCCCTGGCAGTGGCTGAGGGCGGCCGAGAAGGAGAGGTTCGGTACCTCGGCGAGATCGATAGTTCGCCGGCGACAGTCGAGAAGGTGATGGGCAAACTCGCGACACGCTATATGAAGCTCCACGTCTGCTACGAAGCCGGCCCCACGGGATATGGGCTACACCGCCAGATCAAAGACCTCGGACACGATTGCGCGGTCGTTGCGCCATCACTTACGCCAAAAAAGCCTGGCGACCGCGTTAAGACCAATCGACGTGATGCCGTCACGCTGGCGCGGTTGCATCGAGCGGGCGAACTGACCTCGGTATGGGTGCCGGATGCGGTCCATGAAGCTGTTCGTGACCTGACGCGAGCGCGCGAGTCAGCAGCGGACGATTTGCGCAAAAAGCGGCAGCAATTGGTGGCTTTCCTACTCCGTCATGGTCGGATCTTCACTGGACTTAAACATTGGACCCGCGCTCATTGGCGTTGGCTTGCGCAGCAAAGCTTCGAGCACCCAGCGCAGCAAATCGTCTTCCAAGATACCATCAACGCGATCGAGGACGCGGTCGGACGGTTACACGGTCTCGACCAGCAGCTCGCCGTAGTCGTCCCAAGCTGGTCAATGGCGCCTGTCGTCGCGGCATGTCAGGCAATGCGTGGCGTATCCTTTCTCGTGGCCATCACATTCGTGGCGGAGATTGGCGACGTGCGTCGGTTCGACAACCCACGCCAACTCATGTCGTTCCTCGGCCTCGTGCCTTCAGAGCGTTCGACCGGCAACACCGTGCGGCGAGCTGGCCTTACTCTCACTGGTAATCGCCGTGCTCGCCGCGTCCTCATCGAAGGGGCATGGACCTATCGCTATCCAGCACGCGTCAGTGAGACCCTGCAAACCCGCATTGAACAGCTGCCAAAGGCCGTCCGCGACATCGCCTGGCGAGCCCAGGTCAGACTCTGCGCTCGTTATCGTCGCCTGATAACAGCCGGCAAGAAGGCGCCGGTGGCCATCGCGGCGATCGCCCGCGAGATGGCCGCCTTTCTTTGGGCCATCGGCCAGGAGGTGCATCCGCTTACCTGAGGCGGCGGGCATTCATCCAACTGCACAGCGCTGGGGATGGGGCCACGGAAGGGAACCCCTGGCTAGACTACGTGGCCGAGCTCCGCTCGACGCCCGCCTCTAGATGCCGGGTCAGCCCTGAGACGAAACACGGAAGGCGGTAACCAATCCGCGAATAAGAGTCTGATCGACCGTCGTCTTGAGCGCCCCATCTCCTGCTCTGTGCAGCTTCACTCAGAC
The DNA here is from genome assembly GCF_020889705.1 of Bradyrhizobium altum. Taxonomy (GTDB): domain Bacteria; phylum Pseudomonadota; class Alphaproteobacteria; order Rhizobiales; family Xanthobacteraceae; genus Bradyrhizobium; species Bradyrhizobium altum. The sequence goes on from NZ_JACMYP010000194.1 coordinate 3,306, forward strand.
AAACCCCCCGGCGTCCACCTCGACGTCCGGACTTTGCTCATGCTTAAATAGCATTGACTACGGACATAAGAGTCTAGGGTAGCGCCGGTGATGGTCAGCGTCTCCCGCCGGGCACAGGGCTTCTTCAGCCGAATGCTGCCACGGCCCGAGACATAGGGGCTGTCGGCGACCTTCGAGACGACGCCCTTATCATCCGATCTTGCAAGCGTGCTCGAACATTGCGCGTCGACCTCGCCACTTTCGCTGAACTGAATGTCAGTGTCTGCGATGAGTTTCTTTGACTCGGCTTGCGTAGCCGTCGCGTCGGAGTGCGGGCGGATGCTTTGGTCAGGTTGTGGTCAGCTAGGTTGTATATCCTCGCCGCAGAGCTTGCGCGGCACGAGCTCAATCGCGTGCAATTCTGCCGATAGGAGAGTCTGATGTATGGCAGAATCGTTGGCTCATCCAGCCAGTCCACAAGCGCTAGCCAAGCTGATGAACCGGGAGAAGCGGGAGATAGCCCCCGCTTTGCGGAAACGGTTGCAGGCATGGAGCCGGGTGGGTCGTCGTCCGGGACAACGGGGCCGTACTCTCTGGCTTCCGAACCGCCCATTATAGAGATCGACCGTTCGTCCTTCATGGAAGGAGTGAGGAGATTCCTGGGCAGTGACATCAGGCACATTGCCGGTAACCCACAAGAGTACTCGGATTTCGTGTCCGAGAAAGCTGAGCGCGCAGCAACGGTTGCTGGAGGTTATGCCAACACCTTCGATGATCCAGACAAGCCGGCACGATTTTACAGCTATCAGTTAGGCGACGAAACTGTTGGGCTTTTAAGAGCAGGAGGCCCGGCTCGGATTAAAGGAGACCATTTTCAGCAACAGTTCGGGCGCAACCATATCACGTCCGTGGTAGATCTTCGGGTTACTCATCCGCTGGTCGAGAACGCGGGCGATATCCTGCTGGAACATCAACTGCGAATGGACGGCGATCATCCGTTGGTCTTGTCACGTCCTGCCGGTGAAGCCATGGAACCTCGTCTGGCGGAAATGGGCTTTGTTCACGTGGGCCGTAATCACTGGGTGCTTGATCCTAACCAGCATCCCGAAGTGTGGACGAAGAACGAGAACGACGAGTGGCAGCGGGTAGACAGGCCTACGAAGTATCTTTCAAAAGTCGAGGATAGCGATAGCGATACTCAAGAGAGCTTCGAGACGGAGTCCTCCGACGATGATCCTTCATTTTACCTGGCGCGCGCTTTTAGGGGGTTGCGCGTGGAGTAGTAGCTGCGATAGCAGCACGCGGCGGGAAATGACGGGCATTTCGCCGTTGCGCGCGTGAGCGCAAAAGTCTTGGCCAAAGGGGGGCGCACGCTCGCAGCGTGAGCCCCCTTTCCGTCTGCCTGGTCACCTAGATGGGCTGAGAACGCTGCAAAGCGTCGACGCCGGGCGGCTTCGTGATCGTTCGCCTATCGCTTGGGATTGTGGACCTCGTTCTCGTTGGAGTCCTATAGCGGCGTTTCAGCGCCGAAAGCCGGCCAAGCTGGCAACGAGGCTCTTGTTCGGGGTTGATCGAAGCGGCTCTGGCGCGTGCCGACTGGCGCCAGATGGATTTACGCAATCAAGTTCGACGGCTATCGCGGGCAGGTTCACAACGAACGAAGCCATCAAGATCTTCATCCGCCGGGCCTCGGGCGCACCGGTTCCGCAATCGCCAGCGAAGCCTGGCACGTTTCCGCCGGAAGCCCGATCTTCGGCGACGAGGGGAGTGCCGGCGGCTGATGGTACGACGGATTGTTCGAGCTCAAGGGGCGGTCGAGGAAGATCGTCCTGGTCGCGTTCGACCTGCTCTATCTCAACGGCTACGCGTTCGGAAGCTGCGCTCCACGCACAAATCCGCGCGCGAATCACAAACACTCGCCGGTCACCATCTGCAATCGTAGGCTGACGGCGTAATATCGCCGGCGCTTGATCCATCAAGGTCGTGACGCCTGACGGCACAGATTTACACCACCGCCCTCCCATCGGACCTTGGCCCGCCATTGAGATACCCGGTTTGACCATGCAGCCGTGTGTCGAGGAGCGGCGGCTTGCGTGCTGCATTTCCGCCCGGTGCTTTTGCCGTGTGCCATCCGGGTTACCAATGGAGAAGTGCGCAGGAGGCACAGCTACCGCCGTCACATCCGCTTCAACGCGATCGGCCGTGATAGGGCAGACAATTGTCCATAGCCCGGCCCACCGCGGCCGACGTACGCTCCTGCAACCGGGTACGCCACAGGATAAAGGGGCACCATTTGCTCCGCAGCAGCGGCCACTTCGGAAACCAGCAATTCGCAATCTGTGACGACCACGAAGGCAACTTGATCATCCGCCGGGCCCGCGCAAGGGCCAGGACGCCTTTCGCGAAAACTTGGACCTTGCGATAGGAGAACGATTCGCGAGCGGAGCGCCACTCAATCGGTGCGGCCTGCCTCAAGGACCAAGCAGCCTATGCGCCGATATCTCCGCTCGTTCCGTCTTGCTGCTCGGTGAACGATCGAGGCCTTTCAAGCCCGCCAGCCCCGTCTCCATTGCGGATTCGCCTGATCAACAATCGGTCTTCCTCGCATATATTCCGCCTGCTGCGAGAGAGCCAGCCTTCGCTCACGCGGCTTCCGCTGCGGCTGAAGCGTGGGTCTGGCAGTTAGCCGGGCAAACCCTGGCGCAAGCGGCGCAGCCGATGCAGGCGCCCTGATCGTTCAGCACCATGATTTTCTTCTCGATCTCATCATCCTCGTCATCGTCGAGGTCGACAAGCTCGCCCTCCTCGTTGATTCCTTTCAACGTCATGACGTCTCGGCCGCACACCTTGAAACAGCGGCCACAGCCGATGCACTTCTTGCCATCGATCGAGACCAGGTAGTCTGGCGTCCAGTCGCGGCCATCGCGCGTTGCAAATGACATGAGTCGGGCCCCTTTAAGTGTTTTCCAGCGCCTTCAAATCATGGCTCTTGCGCTCGAGTTCGGCATAGGCATCGTGCGCCTTCTGCGCCACCGCCATGATCGAGGTCCAGTTGACGGGCACTTCTTCCGAAAGGTCGTGCAGATCCATCTTGGCTTGTATCGCCCTGGCAGACAGTTTCTTTAGTTCTGCTTTAAGTGTTTCACGATCGCTCATGAGTGCCCTCAATAGTTCGCCACGTCCGGAATTTTCCGAATCAGGTCGATTCCGTCGCTGACATATTTGTCACCTTCCTGCGAGAGCTTTGCGAAACTATCGAAGCCGAAGCGATGCACATCGCGCAGCTGCTTGTTCACGGCGATCAGCCGGCCTCCGATCAGCACCACGCGGCCGAAGCCTTCATGATGCAGCTTCACAATCGGTTGGATCATCACGCCGGTCACCCTCTCGATCGAGAGCGCGACCGCGTCGAAGAACAGCTCAAGCCGCCACACCGTATCGGGATCGGGATCGCCGACAATCGGCGATGCGCGCCGTTTCTCCTTGTCCAAGATATAGGGTTCGAGCAAGTCGAGATCGCTCTTCGCCTCCCAGACTCCGTTGGTGTCCTGAGCGCGCCAAATCTTGACCAGCTCCATGAGGATCGGCGCATCGACGGTGCTGCCCTTCTGCTCTATTTTTGCGCTCATATCACCTCATTCGTCTAACTCGAACGTACGCCGTTGGTCCTTTGCCAATGCCTTGCGTAGCCAGGGAGGCGGCGTGCCCTTCAGGGCGTGTTCGAGTTTTTCGAGCAGCACCAGAATGCTTTCTGGCTTGTTCACCTTGATAGGATGGATCTTGTTGGTCACCACCCGCGCGGCCCCGGCGCCGCCGATGGCGGCGACGTAAAGGATTGCGCAATCCTTGATCGCCTCGATCTTCGGCGCCAACTTGTCGTCGTTGCCGTCTTCCTTAAGATCGCCCTCAAACTCAACCGCTTTGAGAAACACGTGCCCGCCTGGCGCGACATCTTAGATAGCGATATTCTTTGCCCAACCGAAATGAGCATCGACGCGTCTCAAGTCTTGAGTGGCGAATGCGACCTTCATGCAATCGACCTCTCAGCTGCGCCGGCGGAGCTGCGATACCCCGAGCATCGTGGCAGTCCGGACGCAGTCCGCCAGCTATCGGGCGTAGGCTGATGGCTCTCCTCGCGGTGCGCGATCACGAGATTTGCGATATCGAAGATCAGATTGCGGGTACCACGATAGCCCACGGATAGTTGGTGTCCTGCGCCAAGTCGATCGAACATCGGAAAACCCGTACGATAGAACGGGATTTTCAACCGAGCCGCCGCTTGCCTGCCATGCGAATGCGTGATCAGCAGGTCGCAATGCCGTGTTTTGGCAAGGTCCTCCAGATCCTCGAGATCGCCAATGAGTACCTCCTTGGTCTTGGTCCGCTCGATCACCACCGACTGGGTGGTCGTCACGGCCGCGGTCACCTGCGCGCCCATGTCATGCAGCATGCCGGAGAGGTCGAACAGGAGGTCCGGCTCAGCGCCGATCGCAAGTTTGCGACCGCCAATATGGAAGTGCGCGTCCAGCATTGCATCGGCGAGCTGACCGCGCTGGCGCCGATATTTCAATGGTATGGGGCGGCCGCTGATCTCACTCAAAACGTCATGAACTCGTCGTTAGGACCGAGACCACACAGCCGCTCGAAGATGCGAAAAGCCACGCCGGTTTTGACCTGCATGACCTCTGCCGCTCGCCGCATCTGCGCGCCGATCGCAATCGTCCACCCGGCGCGGCCCATGCTCGTAATTTCATCGACGCCGATGCTGCCGATGGTCGTTGGCGTAAACTCATCAGGGATATGCCCATCGAGCGACCCCGCCAGGTCAGGGAGGAACGACGGGCGCAACCCGAAATCCTCCAGTATGACACGGAGTTCATCAAGATCGCCGGGCGTCAGGTGACACCCCGGCAGAACATTCACCTTCGACGGATCCCGCAGGCCATTGGCGTTGGGCCCTTCCACCAGCACCTCCGCAATGCGTGCCACAGCTTTCTCCCGGCCGTCCTGAAACGCGCCCTTGAAATCAGGTGTCGAGACATAGACCAGCGGCAACTTTGCGAGCTGCGGATGCTTGCTCCGGATTAGCTTGAGGTAGGCATCCACATCGTCGCCGTTGGTTTCGGTGACGCCGGTGGAGCAGATTCCGATGATCTTTGGCTTGGTACGGTTGTAGATGTTCAGTATCGCCTGCTCGAGGTTCTCATAGCCGCCGAGGACGGTCGCGACCTCACTCATCGCGGTGGTTTGCAGCGGTACTGCCTCCTTGAAATGCCGGACAAAGAGCGTGAGCCCGAAGGATGTGCATCCCTGGGAGCCGTGCAGCAGCGGCATCGCCCCACGCAGCCCCATGAAGGCGAATGCGCCGCCGATCGGCTGGCTCATCTTCAGCGGGTTGACAGCGCAGGCCTTTGTCGGCGCCGTGACGATGGCCATGACGCCTCCCTATTCTACCGCCTGTCGCGTGACGGATGGCTCGGACACCAATATACCTTCGATGCGTCTTTGGCAGCAGCCACCGACCGCCTTGGTATGCTCTGTGACCGCTGCGACGGTCGTCAGACCATGCGCGTAGATCGCATCCTCGATCGTGCCGAGATCGACGGTGTTACAGAAGCAGATCTTCCTCGCGCGGCGCGCGGCTTCGGCGAGCGCCGGGTCGCGGGCGATCGCGACCACCGGCGATTGCAGCCGCTCCATCGCCTTGGCCAAGGCCTCCCATGGTGCCGGTCGACGTAGCTGTCCCCACATCGGATTGGAGAGCGACTCGTCGATCTCCTCCACCAGCTTGACCATTCCGACTTAGCCCATAAAGGCGTGGCAACGCTCCTGGTTGATATCGAGCCAGGGCATCGCCGCTTTCGGCGCGACGAACTGCGACTTGCCGCCCGATAGCATGATGTCCGCTTTTGCGTCCTTCAACATCCTGTACATTTCGCGCGGCGTCTGTCCTCGATCATGTGGGCATCCTGCCCCAGGAGCTCCTTGATGCGCTCCTTGTCTTCCCTGGTTGATTTCTTCACGCTGGTTCCGACTAACTCGAGCCCGGCTTGCTGGAGCGCCGCAACGACCGACCATGACTTGACGCCGCCGGTAATCAACAAGGCCTTCTTGCCTTCGAATCGTGGCTTGTACGGCTCGATCGCAGCCCAGGCCCACGCTTTCTCGCGCGCGATCACCGCTTGGGTGCGCCCGAGAAGATCTTTCGGCGCGCCGCGCTCAACCAACAAGCGGGCAATCTGGCGCAGCGATTCGCTCGAATCTTGAATACCGTAGAACGACCCCTCGAAGAACGGGATCCCGTAGCGTTGGTCCATCTTGCGTGCGACGTTGATCATGGACTTTGAACACACCAACATCGCCGCCCGGGCGCGATGAGAGGAAGCGACTTGGCTATATTTACCATCGCCGGAGATGCAGGAGAGAATCCGCACTCCAAGCTCGTCTAACAGTGGCTTCACCTGCCAGAGCTCTCCCGAAAGGTTGTATTCCCCGATCAGGTTGATATCGTACGGCGTGGTGTAGTCGGGCTCTTGCGTTCCGATCACATAGTCGAGTAAGGCCTCGCCGGCGGGCTTGTTACCGAGGTTCTTGGAGCCGACGAAGCCCGGGGAATTAATCGGGATCACCGGCTTTCCGAACCTTTGAGATGCTGCCTTACAGACCGCGTTGACGTCGTCGCCGATCATCGCCGGAATGCAGGTTTGATCGACGAAGATGGCGGGCGGGTCACACTTGTCGATGATTTCCTTGATCGCTTCGCAGAGCCGCTTCTCGCCTCCGAACACGATATCGGTTTCGCTCAAATCGGTCGTGAATGCAGTGCGCCACAGATTCGAACCGGAAGACGCCGCGCCGCGATTGTCCCAGGAATTACCTTCGCAGGCGATCGGACCATGCACCAAGTGAGCGACGTCCGTGAACGGCTGCAGCGCAATCTTGGCGCCGTCGAAAGCACAGCCGCCGGCAGCGCTACCCGGCTGCAGCTGCTTGGTGCAGCCCTTCTTGCGCTCAGCCTCCGACTTTCTGCCATTCTTGGCGCAGCCCGGCTCGTTGAAGATATTCTGGACCGTGGCCGCTAGCGAACTCATCCGTTTCTCCTCTCCGCGGAAGCTAATTGCAAGGTCAACCATCGTGCGCTTGTGCCATCGTCGAGTGTTCTCGGCGATGGCACGCGCACTGTCCGTCATCAACGAATGATGTCGAAGCTGTAGTCAGTTTTGCCAAGAACGTTGGTCTTCTTGTCGATCTCGTCGAAGATCTTGTCGAGGATCTTCACCGGCACATTCAGGCCGCCCTGATAGCCCCATACAGGGGAGCGGTGATGGTGATGCCGATCAAAAACCGGAAAGCCTATGCGGATCAGTGGCGACTTCCCACCAGGATACGAACACGGCGGCGATGCCATTGCCGGTGATGTTGGTAAGGGCAGTCTCTTGGCGGCGAAAGGATTGCCCCATTTTGCCAAAAATGTTATAGTTCTCCCGCCGGAGAAAAGGCCACCCGCGCCAGGAGGGCTCGTCTTGTCCACGCTTCCGGCTGGCGGGCAGAACGCAGACGGGACATTCGATGTGCTCGTGCATGCGCTTATCAAGGCGAGGCAGCTATTCTCGTGATTCGGCGAGCCGGCCATGGCTAGGTGGTGAGGCACCTTGCGCTGAGCTGAGGAGGATGATGACGTCATGCACTCTGCAGCATCGTCATCGCAGAAGGTGAGCACCTATAGGTCTCGGCAAGCATCGATAGTACTCGCAGGCCTGTGTCGGCCAGCTCGGCCTTGCAGTCGGTTTTCCTTGTTACGGTCGCCTTCGGTGAGCGTGATCGCAGCGTACTGCGATCACGGAAACGCTCGAGAATCGGGCAGGGCAATTCCACGCATAGTGTGAGCTTGATCCTCAGGGCCAGATATACCGCTTCGAATTTCTTGCTCCGACGGAATGGAAAATTCCGTGGTGCGAGTATAACTTCTTCGGACCTTCACCGGTGACTTCATACCCCCCTTGCCCGCGATGACGTGGGACAGGGTCGATTTACCGGATCCGTTGGGCCCCATGATCGCGTGCACCTCACCCGCATCGACGTTAAGATCGAGGCCGCGAATAATTTCTCGGCCCTGGACACCAACATGCAAATCTCGGACTTCGAGTAGCGTCATTCTGATCTGATCCCTGAAATGCGTCATCGGGAATGGCGAGCCGAATTCGGGAGGCTCACGGGACGTTTGGTTATCCGACAGATCCCTCGAGCGAGATCGAAATCAGCTTCTGCGCCTCCACTGCGGACTCCATCGGCAGCTTTTGCAGAACGTCTTTCGCAAAGGCGTTGACGACGAGGCCAACGGCCTGTCCGCGGCTGACTTTTGGGTCCGTCTCCTTGCTCTCTCAGTCGCTGGCCCGGGTTGGCCATGACTCCACCTAGCGCGCGAATGTCGAGCTTCTAACAATCCTTATAATTCTTTGATGACGGGTAGGAACTGGGAGGACTGCGGTGGCACGTGCGACCCAAACCGGATGAGCCGCTGCTGCGCTCGATCTAAGGGAGAAACTGGACCGCTAATCCGAGGCAATCGTCCCAGGGTGGAAGCGCATGTTCAACTTGCCAGACGTGGCGCGGATGCTGGCAGTTGGGAAAGTAGGTTGTCGCGCGTATACGCTGCCACTGAATTAGCCGCGGCGGAGCGGCTCGAAGCTGTCTGCACCGAGTTGCTCGTCGGCAAGTTACGAGATTAGTTAGAGGGTATCGTTTCGCCGCTCAGCGGAGGACGAGCGGCTGACGACAGCATTGCCTGAGGTCGTGCAACCATGCGGCAGCTACGAACAACTTCGGATACAGCAAATTGAGAACTTGTCCGGTTCCGTCATCCACAAAACCGACGCGACCAAACGCAAGCCCAACGGCTCGACGCCGAGGCGTCGATGTACCGATGCTAACGCTGCGGCCTCACTCGACAGTCACCGATTTCGCGAGATTACGCGGCTGATCCACGTCCGCGCCCCTTACGAGGGCGGTATGGTAAGCCAACAGCTGCACTGGAATGGCATAGACTATCGGCGTAAAGCTTGCGGCCATCTCCGGCAGTACAATGGTCATGAGTGTGTCCACCGTCGCTTCCAAAGCCCCCTTCGCATCGGTGATCAGGATGATCTTGCCGCTCCGAGCCGCAACTTCTTGCATGTTCGAGACGGTCTTCTCGAAGACCTCGTCGTAAGGCGCAATCACCACCACAGGCACGGCCTCATCGATCAACGCGATCGGTCCGTGCTTGAGCTCGCCGGCGGCATAACCTTCTGAATGAATATAGGAAATTTCCTTCAGCTTGAGTGCGCCCTCCATCGCCAGCGGAGCCGATGTGCCACGACCGAGATAGAGCACGTCCCTCGATTCGGCGATATCACGCGAGAGCTTCTCGATCTGCGGCTCGGTCAACAGCGCCGCGGCAATCAACCGCGGCACTTCGATAAGCTCGCGCACGAGTTTCGATTCGTCGATTTCAGACAGCTTACCGCGCCCTTTGCCTGCCGCGACGGCAAGCGCCGCCAACACCATCAGCTGGCAGATGAATGCTTTCGTGGAAGCGACGCCGATTTCTGGTCCAGCTAGCGTCGGCAGAACGGATTCGCTCTCGCGCGCGATCGTCGACGTCGGGACGTTGACCACGGATATCGTGTGCAGGCCCTGGCTCTTGGCGTATCGCAACGCGGCTAGCGTGTCAGCGGTTTCGCCCGACTGCGAGATGACGATCGCGAGATCGCCTTGGCGCAAAGGCGCCTCCCTGTAGCGAAACTCAGACGCCACGTCGATCTCGACAGGCAAGCGCGCCAGCCGCTCGAACCAATATTTGGCAATGTGCCCGGCATAGCTTGCCGTGCCGCATGCCGTAATCGATATGCGCTGAATGGAATTAAAGTCAAACGGCAACGTGAGCGGCAGGGCGACGCGCTTGGCCGCCATATCGAGATAATGCGCCAATGTCTTGCCGGCCACCGTCGGCTGCTCGTGGATTTCCTTGGCCATGAAGTGGCGATAATTCGCTTTGTCCACCAGGAGTGACGATACGCCAGACCTCGATGTTTCCCGCTGGACGACGGCGCCGTCTGCGCTATAGATCACGCAGATCGCGCGCGTAAGCACGGCCCAGTCGCCGTCTTCAAGATAGGTAATGGTGTCGGTCAAGGGCGCGAGCGCGATCGCGTCCGATCCTAGATACACCTCGCCGTTACCATGTCCGATCGCAAGGGGCGATCCCTTGCGCGCGCCGATCAAAAGATCGTCGTGGGCCTTGAAAAGGAAAGCCAGCGCGAAGGCTCCGCGCAGCCGCGGCAGCGACGCTTGTACCGCGTCCTGCGGCGAGTAGCCGTTCATGAGATAAGATTCGACGAGATGCGCCACCACCTCGGTGTCCGTCTCTGAGTTAAAATGGGCTCCATCCCGCTCCAGTTCGGCTCGCAATTCGCGATAATTCTCAATGATCCCGTTATGAACAACCGCGACATTTTCCGTCGCATGCGGATGAGCATTGCTCTCGGTCGGCTTTCCATGAGTCGCCCAGCGGGTGTGACCGATACCGGCATGACCCGAAGGCGGATAATAGCGCAGGCGCTCCTCAAGGTTTCTCAGCTTACCCGCAGCACGCCGGCGCTCGATACGGAGACCTTCGAGCGTCGCCAGGCCTGCGGAGTCGTAGCCACGATATTCCAATCGCTTGAGCGAAGCGACCAACTGCCCAACGACCGGACCACGCCCCAAGATGCCGACAATTCCACACATATCGATCAACGCAGCCCAAGTTCAAGGAGCCTGACGTTGCCCCACAGGAATCCCGTCGTGAAATTAACTTGCCCGATGGTAACAGGTGTCAAGTTCGGGATTTCTCGCGGTTACCTGTATCGCCGCCGCATTCACAAGAGTGAGTTAGATCTCTTTCAGCCATCATCGCTTCGCCCGCCTACTTTCGCTTTTGGCTACCCGAGGTACAAACTGCGATGCGGCTGCGAATAGCGTGATCGCTTTGTGCGGTATCGAATTCCGATCCGTGCAGACTCGCTAGGTTGCAACGATACCTGTCGTCGTCGCAACAATCCGCTGCGGACATATCGCGCAAATAGTCTGCTCCATAGATTGAGGACATTCGAACCAGACGGTAGGCGTGAATTGTCCTATGTTACTGGAAACAATCTGTCGCGCGAATTTAAGAGGCTCCTCATACTCGAACCGAGGCAACGTTGTGCTTGTCGGGATGACGCTAAACGATTGGCATCGAAGCTCTATTGTACGAACGTAAGGTTTCGATATAGAAACGTTCGAGGATCTATACCAACGTTTGCTACTCTTTCTCACTGTGTCTTGCGTCGATCGTCCACTACGTGCCGCGAGTTGGATATTGGTAAAGGCGCTGATCATGGTTGATGAGTCGGCTGCCCAGACTGAGCATTCTGTTCGGAAGTTAAATGTACCGACGCTTTGCAGACTACGAATTGATGCACAGGCTTGACTGTATGCTGGCTTGTATGCCGTCATTCCGACAAATGCATTGACGACTGCGGCCTCAGCACGTCACTCTCCCGCTCATACGGAGACCACGCGAATGCATACATGCGCCTGAGGAACACAGACCTTCGGCTGCTATTTCATTGGAATTATCGCCTGGCGCAAGTGCGCCCGGCCGCGGGTAACCAGTGTTTTCCGTTCATCTCGCCTGCCTAGGATCATCGCGGTATCAGGCAGGTTGCGAGGGCTAGTTGACTTCATTTTTTGAAACTTAATGGAGGTGGCTCGCTCCAGTCCAATATAAATCAATGTATATAGTGTGCATTGCTGCGTGATCTGTATGACTGGAGCTGACGATCGCTCTCCTCTAATTGCGGGTAGAGCGCTTGCGCATCTGGATTTCTCGAGAAACGGCTTCGCAAATAGCGCTTCAAGGACAGGCTGTCTTTCCGGCGCAACTAAGAGAGACCATGGCGGCTCAGGACTCAAAGCGGCGCGTAGCGCTGATCACCGGCATCACCGGGCAGGATGGCGCGTATCTCACCGAATATCTGCTCGGGCTCGGCTACACCGTGCACGGGGTCAAGCGTCGCTCGTCCTCGTTCAACACCGCGCGCGTCGACCATCTCTACCAGGATCCGCACGCCGGCGATGTACCGTTTCTGATGCACTACGGCGACATGACCGATTCGACCAATCTGATCCGCCTGACGCAGCAGATCCGGCCGACCGAGATCTACAATCTGGCCGCCCAGAGCCATGTCCAGGTCAGTTTCGAGAGCCCGGAATACACCGCCAATGCCGATGCCATCGGCGTACTGCGCCTTTTGGAGGCAATCCGCATCCTCGGCATGGAAAAGGAGACGCGGTTCTATCAGGCGTCGACCTCGGAGCTTTACGGGCTCGTGCAGGAGGTACCGCAGAAGGAGACCACGCCGTTCTATCCGCGCTCGCCCTATGGCGTCGCCAAGCTCTATGGCTACTGGATCACGGTGAACTACCGTGAGGCCTATGGCATGTTCGCCAGCAACGGTATCCTGTTCAACCATGAGAGCCCGATCCGCGGCGAGACCTTCGTGACGCGCAAGATCACGCGCGCCGTCGCCCGCATCGAGGTCGGCCTGGAGAACAAGCTCTACCTCGGCAATCTCGATGCCAAGCGCGACTGGGGCCATGCCCGCGACTATGTCGAGGGCATGCACCGAATCCTGCAGGCGGACGAGCCTGGCGATTTCGTGCTCGCGACCGGCGAGACGCGTTCGGTCCGCGAATTCGTCGAGCTGGCATTTGCGGAGGTCGGCCGCAGCATCGAATGGCGCGGCAAGGGCGTCGAGGAGATCGGTGTCGACAAGGCGTCCGGCAACACCCTGGTGCAGATCGACCCGACCTATTTCCGCCCGACCGAGGTCGATCTTCTGATCGGTGATGCCAGCAAGGCACGCGCCAAGCTCGGCTGGGCGCCGAAGACGCCGTTCGCGCAGCTGGTGAAGGAAATGGTCGCCAGCGATCTCGTCGAGGCCAGGCAGGATGCAGCCAATGGCAAGCACGGCGTTTGAACTGAAGGACAAGACGGTTTTCGTTGCCGGCCATCGCGGCATGGTCGGTTCGGCGCTGATGCGCCGGCTGGCGCGCGAAGGGGCCGATCTGCTGACGGTATCGCGCAGCGAGGTCGACCTGCGCGACCAGGCCGCGGTCAACGCCTGGTTTGCCGCGAAGCGGCCACAGGCCGTGTTCCTCGCCGCCGGCAAGGTCGGCGGCATCGTCGCCAACAACACGCTGCGGGCGGAATTCCTCTACGACAATCTGGCGATCTCGACCAATGTGATCCAGGCGGCCCATGCCAATGGGTGCGAGAAGCTGATGTTCTTCGGCTCGTCCTGCATCTACCCGCGATTGGCGCCGCAGCCGCTGCGCGAGGATTCGATGCTGACCGGCCCGCTGGAGCCGACCAACGAGCCCTATGCCATCGCCAAGATCGCCGGCATCAAGATGGTGGAGGCCTATCGCAGCCAGTATGGCGCCGATTACATCAGCGTGATGCCGACCAATCTCTACGGTCCCGGCGACAATTATCATCCCGAATACAGCCACGTCGTCGCGGCG
>NZ_JACMYP010000195.1 GCF_020889705.1 Bradyrhizobium altum
GCGAAGTCACTTGCGAACAGCCCTCCGGGCAGATCCGCTTCGAGGCGATGGCGCCGTTCGTCAACGACATCGTCCGCGCGCCGCGCCAGGGCAAGATCGACCTATGCGGCCTGCCGTGGTGACCCCTGCGCGGGCGCGGGTGGCGAGCACTAGCCCGAACACGTAACATGTCGATCATCATTTATTGATTGCGAGCCTGGTTCACTGGCGTCGAATTGCAGTGCGCCCCTCTCCCGGTTGCGAAGTGAGCCGTGACGCATGACCATCGATGCCTCGATCGACGACATCAACCCGGCCGCGGCCACGCCTGCGGTGCCGGTCGATCATTTGCTGACGGCGCCGATCCTGCCGACGCTGCTCAAGCTCGCGGTCCCCAACACGATCGCGATGTTCGGTTCGACGCTGGTCGCGGTCGCCGAGACCTCCTATATCGGCCGGCTCGGCACCGAGCCGCTGGCCGGCATCGCGCTGGTGTTTCCGTTCGCGATGCTGACGCAGATGATGTCGGCCGGCGCGATGGGCGGCGGCGTCTCGTCCGCGATCAGCCGCGCGCTCGGCGCCGGCGACCGCGACCGCGCCGCGGACCTGGCGTTGCATGCGGCGATCATCGGTGGGTGCGCCGGGTTGTTCTTCACCGTGATGATGCTGGGCTTCGGCCGCGACTTCTATGCGCTGCTCGGCGGACGCGGCGGCGTGCTCGAGCAGTCGATGCATTACTCGCAGGTGCTGTTCTCCGGCGCGGTCTCAATCTGGCTGGTCAACACGCTCGCCTCCGTCGTGCGCGGCACCGGCGACATGCGCGTCCCCTCGATGACGCTGATAACCGTCTCGATGATCCAGATCGCGGTCGGCGGCGTGTTCGGTCTCGGGCTGTTCGGCATGCCGAGCCTCGGCATGCGTGGCGTCGCCGCAGGCCAGCTCACGGCGTTCACGTGTGGTGCGATCTTCCTTGCCTGGTATCTCGCCAGCGGCCGCAGCCGGTTGAAGCTCGACTTCGCCGCCTTCAGCTTCCAGCGTGCGATGTTCCTGGACATCCTGAAAGTGGGCGCGATCTCCTGCCTGTCGCCGCTGCAGAGCGTGCTGACGATCCTGATCTTCACCAAGATCCTCGCTAGCTTCGGCACCGAGACGCTGGCCGGATACGGCATGGGCTCGCGGCTGGAATTCCTGCTGATCCCGATCGCATTCGCGGTCGGCGTCGCCTCGGTGCCGATGGTCGGCATGGCTGTTGGTGCGGGACTGGTGACGCGGGCCCGCAAGGTGGCGTGGACCGCCGGCACGGTTGCCGGACTTGTCGTCGGAGTGGTCGGATTCGTGGTCGCACTCAAGCCGACGCTGTGGATTGCGCTGTTCACCACCGATCCGGGCGTGACTGCCGCGGCCTCGTCCTATTTCGCGCTGGCCGGCCCGGCCTTCGGCTTCTTCGGCGTCGGCGTCTGCCTGTATTTTTCCTCGCAAGGCGCGGCCAAGGTCGGCGGGCCGGTGCTGGCCGGGACCATCCGCCTGTTGCTGGTCGGCATCGGCGGGTGGTGGCTCGCCACCGCGAGCGCCCCGGCGTGGACGCTGTTTGCGCTGGTCGGCGGTGCGATGGTGGCCTTCGGCCTCGCGACCATCATCTCGATCAAGCTGACCCGCTGGGGCTAGACCTGGAGGGCCGAGGCTCGCGCTGCGCCGGTCGCGACAAGGCATCGCCACCCTTCCGAGCCTTGCCGGAGCATGGCGGCCTCGGAAAAAGCTATAAAATTTTCCGGATCGTGCCCGCCCGATCGCGCGATTATTACATTGCAGAAATCTTTCGACTTGTTATGCAGGCCGACCTCTTGGGGGACACGTCATGGCCTGCAAATTCGGATTCGTGATCGCAATCATTGCGACGGCACTCGCTGTGCCTGCCGCACATGCGCAAAACGCGCCTGAGCCTTTCGGCGTCTGGCAGACCCAGGCCGGCGATGCCCGCGTCAAGGTCAGCAAATGCGGCGGCGGCATCTGCGGCGTGGTGGTGAGCCTGCGCGACCCGATCGATCCGATGACCGGCAAGCCGCAGGTCGACAACAAGAATCCCAATCCGTCGCTGGCCAACCGGCCGATCATCGGGCTGCCGCTGTTCTCCGGCATGCAGCCGGTTGCCGCGGGCAAATGGTCGGGCCAGATCTACAATGCCGACGATGGCGGCACCTATGCGAGCAGCGTCTCGGTGACCGGCGAAAGCGCGCTGCGCGTCGAAGGCTGCGTCGGCGCGCTATGCGGCGGCGAGACCTGGACGCGGGTGGGGCGGTAAACGCGAGGCGGGATTATCCTTCACCTCCCCCGCAAGCGTGAGAGGGAGCAGAATCCCGATGTTGCGACAACTTGCACCGCGCGCGTCTTCAGCACGGTGGCGGCCGAGGCGTAGCCGCCGCGGGCGCCGTCGATGAAGTGGACGTGGTCGGCGCGCATCACCGACGGCGTGAAGCAGGTCATCATCGCGGCATCCTGCTCGTGCAGGCCATAGCGCACGATGCCCTGCCCGGCTGCGGCGACCAGGCGCTGCTCGAGCTCGGCAGCAAGCTCCGGCGTGCAATCCAGGATCATGCGCAGGCCGTCGTCGAACTTGCGGAAATCTGAGTTCTCGACCACCTGCTGCAGATAGAGCTTTGGCGCGAACGTGCCGACCTTGAGGCCGAGCCGAAACACGACAAAGGCCCAGAGCGCGAAACCGAGCACCGCGGCGCGTCGCATCGCCAGCGGTCCGCCGAACCGCTTGGCGCGCGCTTCGTATTCGATGCCCTGCGGCGGAAAGCGCAGCGGCGGGCCGCCCGGCGGCACCGGCCGTCCCGCGTCGGGGCTTTTCTCGATCCGGACGACGAGGTCTTCGATCACCTTGCGGAAGGCGGCGGGATCGGCATCCTTCGCCGGCAGCACCAGCACCGAGAGGATGACGCCACGCACTGAGGGCATCACTTCGAAGCGGCAGGACAGGCCGGACAGATCGGGTTGCGTGCCCTCAGGCGCCGGATCGAGCGCGAACGCGCCGCGCTTCATCGCGGCATCGGCAAACGCAAGACCGCCGCCGGAGAACATCGCATAGGACAGATTGGCCGACGGCCCGAAGCGCGCGACGCGCACGTCGGCCCCCGCGGCGCGGATCGCCGCGATCGGCACCAACGCCACCCGCAGCACCAGATCGAGATCATCGCGCACCCAGCGTGCCGTCGCGGCGAGTGCCTCGCGCGCCCTGTCGAGATCGGCGGGCGCGACCGCGAAGCTCGCGCCATCGCCGCCGAACACGAACGGGAATTCGCGGCCATCCAGCGCATTGGTGACGGCGGCGACCACCGCGGCACCGGCCATGTTGACCGCCTTGTAGCGCTGCGCCGCGATCGCCTTGGTCGACTCGACGATATCGGCGACGCCGACCGTCCAGTCGTCGGGCAACGGCGCATACAGCGCCGGATCCATCAGGCGCGCGAAACCGCGAAACACCGGAATGCCGCCGTAGAAGATCTCGCTGCCGCCAGCCATCGCAACGCCGTGCTGTTTCCGCCCCTGCAAGACTCTCTAGCAGATACGAGCGGTTTGAGATCGGGTTTTGGCAGCACGGACGGAGCGAAATCCCGTCATCCTGAGGTGCGAGCGCAGCGAGCCTCGAAGGATGCACGGCCACCAGCCGGGCCGTCGATCCTTCGAGACGCCGCTTCGCGGCTCCTCAGGAAGACGGGATCTAGATCAATCCTGGCTGCAGGACTACGCGCGTCCCTAACATGCCTCCCGCCACCTCGCCGGCTCTTCTCCACGGCGGAAACGGATCGCGGAGTTTTGCCCAGGCCTGCGGGTCCATGCCCGGCCGGCCCGCGACGAGGCAGGCGTCGAGGCGGCGGCGAATATCGACTTCGTTCATGTCGGAGCCGATGAAGACCAGTTCCTGCCGGCGATCACCGTAGAGATCGTTCCAGCTCCGCTGCATCATCAGCCGCCAGTCCGGATGATCCGGCCAACGCTCGCGCGGGATCGCGGCCCACCACGAGCCGAGGCCTTCGGTCCGGACGATCGCGCCGGCGTGGCTCATCTCGCCGCACCAATCCGGACGCGTCGCGATCCAGAAATGGCCCTTGGCGCGGATCACGCCTTGCCAGCTCTCGCGCAGGAAGCCGTGAAACCGCACCGGATCGAACGGGCGCCGCGCGCGATAGACGAAGCTCGCGATGCCGTACTCCTCGGTCTCCGGCACGTGCTCGGCAAAGCCGTAGAGCTCCTTGTGCCAAAGCGGATGCTGCTGCGCGCGCTCATAGGCGAAGCGGCCGGTATCGAGCACGCGGTCGAACGGGACTTTTGCGAAATTCGCCTCAACGAGATCGGCGTCGGGATTGAGCGCGCGCACGATGGTCGCCGCGGTCGCGCGCTCGGCCGGCGTCGCGTCGTCGACCTTGTTGAGCACCACGACGTCGGCGAACTCGATCTGCTCGACCAGGAGATCAACCAGCGTGCGCTTGTCGCCGTCGAGCGCCTCGCCGCGCTGGCTGAGGAAATCGGTCGAGGCATAGTCCTTCAAGAGATTGGCGGCGTCGACCACCGTGACCATGGTGTCGAGGCGCGCGACGTCGGACAGGCTCCGGCCATCTTGATCGCGAAACTCGAACGTCGCGGCGACCGGCAGCGGCTCGGAGATGCCGGTCGATTCGATCAGGAGATAATCGAAGCGGCCGCTCTCGGCGAGCGCGCGCACCTCCTTCAGCAGATCGTCGCGCAGGGTGCAGCAGATGCAGCCATTGCTCATCTCGACCAGTTTTTCGTCAGTCCGGGACAGGTTCGCACCGCCATCGCGGACGAGGTCGGCGTCGATGTTCACCTCGCTCATGTCGTTCACAATCACCGCAACCTTCAGGCCGCGGCGGTTGTTCAGCACGTGGTTCAGCAAAGTGGTCTTTCCAGCCCCGAGGAAGCCGGACAAGATGGTGACGGGGAGTTTTTGCATCGAGATCAAACAGTTGCTGGAGGGATGGGCGGCGGCGGGGCATGGGGCACTGGATTTATGTAATGTTATAACATAACATCACTGAGGCGACAGCCTGTCAAGCGCCGGTGTGAGGCGCGCCGCATTGTTTGTCTGTCTGCGAAACCGTAGCCCGGATGAAGCGCAGCGAAATCCGGGATCTTCCTCGGCGGTTGAAGTGCCCCGGATTGCGCTACGCTCCATCCGGGCTACGAACTGCCAGTCCCGTCATGCTGAGGAGGCCGCGCAGCGGCCGTCTCGAAGCATTGTACGGCCTCGCTGCAACAGCTCGGCCGTGCATCCTTCGAGACGCGCGCAACAGCGCGCTCCTCAGGATGACGGGATAAGAGGGCTACGAGTGCCTCTACTTCCCCAAGCCCCGCAGCACGAGCTGGTTCAGGCGGCTGGCGAAGGCGGCCGGGTCGTCGGGCATCTCGCCGTCGAGGATCTGCGCCTGCTCGAACAGCAACAGCGACAGATCCCTCGCCTGCGCGGTGTCGGCCGCGAGCGCTGCGACCAGCGGATGGCGCAAATTGATCTCGAGGATCGGTTTGGTGATCTCGCCGCGGTTCTGCTGGGCGAGCAGCCGCTCCAGCGCGCGGTCGCGCGCATCGCCGCCAGCGACCAGGCACGACGCGCTCGCGGTCAGCCGCTGCGAGGCGCGCACATCCGAGACGCGCTCGCCGAGCGCGTCCTTGATCACGGCGATCGTGGTCGCGGCATCGGCTGCGGGCTCGTCCTTCTTATCCTCGGACTTGTCGTCGACCAGCGGGATCAGGCCGAAATCGACATCGCCCTGGCTCAGCGACTTCAGCGGCTTGCCACCGAACTCGAGCGGCGCCGAGGTCCAGAACGCATCGACGGGATCGGTCAGCAGCAGCACCTCGATGCCGCGGGCGCGCGCCGATTCCAGCTTCGGGTTCGACTTCAGCCGCTCGACGCTGTCGCCGACCAGATAATAGATCTCGGTCTGGTTCGGCTTGAAGTCGTCGACAATCTGCTTCAGCGAGCGCTTCTCGCCCGATGTCGTGGTGAAGCGCGCCAGCGCCAATAGCTTCTCGCGGCGCTCGAAGTCCTCCCACAGGCCTTCCTTGATGACCGGGCCGAACGCGTCCCAGATTTTCGTAAAGGTCTCCGGCTCCTTCTCGCCGAGCGTTTCCAGCTCGCCGATCACGCGGCTGGTGACGGCCTTGCGGATCTGGGCGAGCTGGGGATTGTTCTGCAGCATCTCGCGCGAGATGTTGAGCGGCAGATCCTCGCTGTCGATCACGCCGCGGATGAAGCGCAAGTACGCCGGCAGCAGATCGGCATCGTCGGCGATGAAGACGCGGCGGACATAGAGCTTGACCTTGCCCTTGCGCTCGACCTGGAACAGGTCGAACGGCTTTTGCGACGGCGCGAACAGCAGCACGGCGTAGGACTGGCGGCCCTCGGCGCGGTAATGCAGCGTCATCGCCGGCTCGTCGAACGCACCCGCGATCTGCTTGTAGGCCTGCGCGTAATCTTCCGGCTTGAGCTCGGATTTCGAGCGCTGCCACAGCGCACTCGCCGAGTTGATCTGGCGCGGCTCGCCCTCCTCCGGCACCAAGAGGATCGGGAACTGGATGTTGTCGGAATATTCGCGGACGATGCGCTCGATCTCGTAAGCCTCGAGATATTTCGCGGCGTCCTTCTTCAGATGCAGCACGATCTCGGTGCCGCGCGCGACGCGCTGGGCGGCCTCCTCGCTTGCCGGCGCGATCTCGAAGCCGCTGCCGCCTTCCGACGACCATACCCACACTTCGTCAGAGCCGGCGCGGCGGCTGGTGACGACGATCTTCTCGGCGACCATGAAGGCGGCATAGAAGCCGACGCCGAACTGGCCGATCAGATTGGCGCCGTCCTTGGCCTCGGTGAGCTTCGACAGGAACGATCTGGTGCCGGAGCGCGCGATGGTGCCGAGATTGTCTATCAGCTCCTGACGCTCCATGCCGATGCCGGTGTCGACCACGGACAGCGTATCGGCCGCCTTGTTCGGGACGATCCTGATCTCCGGCGGCGTGCCGTCGGTGATCAGGCCGGGATTGGCGATCGCCTCATAGCGCAACTTGTCGCAGGCATCCGACGCGTTCGAGATCAGCTCGCGCAGGAAGATATCGGTCTCGGAATAGACCGAATGCACCATCAGGTGCAGCAATTCGGCAACCTCGGCCTGGAATGGCTGGGATTCGGCGGCGGCAGTGGTGGTCATGCGAAACTCGGACAATTAGGAAAGGGGCGGGAAAGCCCTGATATAGCGTGATCATGCTCGGTGGCAAGACAAGCGGGCGGGAACCGTCAGTCCGCGATCGCCGCGATATAGCGCTGCACCGAACGGCCGAACGCCGCTTTGGCATCGGCGGCGATGTTCTTGCCCCACCAGGCGCCGTAGACCCGCTCGAACGCCAGGGGCTCGACCGCCTGCGCGATGCGGCGGACCGCGGCCGCGTTGAGCGGAATGTAGTTCGGGTAGGAGTACATGAAACTCAGAGAGCGGCGGTCCATCGCCACCATCGCGATGTCGCCGGTCAAGAGCGCGCCGCGCCCGTCGGCGCCCTTGCGCCAATGCAGCATGGTGGCGCCGGCGAAATGGCCGCCGCCGCGCACCAGCAGGATGTCGTCGGAGATGCGATGGCTGTCGCCTTGCCACGGCACGATCGACCGATAGGGCCGCGTCACCCATTGCGCATCGTCGCCGTGCAGATAGACCGGCGCGTCGTCGAACGCCGCGCTCCAGTCGGCGACCGCGCCATAATAATGCGGATGCGAGATCGCGATCGCCTTCAGGCCGCCGAGCGACCTGACATGCGCGATCGCCTCGGCCGTCGCCAGCGGCACGCAGTCCCACATCACGCAGCCGCCGCGGTCCGGCACCAGCATCGCGCGCTGCCCGATCGCAAAGGACGGCTCGAGCGCCAATCCAACGAGGCCAAGATCGTCGTGCCAGACCAGCCGATGCCGCTGCGCCAGCTCCTCGCGCGTCAGCCAGACCTGTCCCTTCCAGTTCACATATTGCCGCTCGTCCTCGCAGATCGGGCAGGACGGTGGCGGCGCCGCGGTTTCAGGAAATTGCGCGCCGCATTGTTCGCAGGTCCAGAGGGGCATTGAGACCACACGCGTTGAGGTGAAGCTGGTCCCCTGATCTACGTCAGCCACGCAACGCGTTCAATGCCGGCGCCCCAGTTCCATCTGCATCTCCGCTGGCGCTGCGCCGAACTTGCGGCGGAACGCGCGGTGGAAATAGGACAGGTCGTTGAAGCCGACCGCATAGGCGATGTCGCTGACCTTGCGGCCGGCGCCCTGCGCGTGCAGCAGCAGCCGGCGTGCCAGCAGCAGGCGCTGCTCCAGGACATATTCCGAGAACGTGGTCCTTTCGGCCGCGAACAGGCGTTGCGCCTGGCGCGTGCTCAGCGCATTCGCCCTTGCTATGGCGTCGATCGTGAGCTTGCCATTGTCGAGATTCTTCAGGACATCGGCCTTCATCAGATCGAGCCGCGCCTTCGCCACGCCGTCCTTTGCGGCGAACTCCCTCTGCTCGGCACTGCTGCCGAGCACGAGGCCGACCAGATCGGCCAGATGATGCGCCGGCGCCTGCTGGCCCGGCACGTCGAGGTCGCCGACAAGCTCGGTGCAGAGCGCGGAATAGCGCTCGATCATCGCGCTCAACGCCAGCTCGCGCCCGAGCGGGCGCGCCAGCTGGGTCTCGGCCATGGGGGCGACCTGGAGCAAGAGGCGCCGCGGAAACCGCGTTGTCGTAAAGCTGCCGGACTGGGTGAGATCGGCGGTGCCGACGATATTCATCTCGGTGAGGCACATCTGGCCGCGCTTAAGCTCGATCGCCTTGCTGCCCTGTGTGACCCGCACCGTGCCGCGCGTCGCGAAGATCAGGACGAGATCGTCGCAGCCGTCGCTCAGAAGCCCGCGGGTGCGGGCAAAACGGGCCGAGCCACCGCGTGGCGTCGCGATCGCGACCGAATGCAGCAGCGTGAACTCGTTGTGGCAATCGATGCGGTTGTCGTCGGTCGGTCCGACGTCGAGCCGGCAGAAGCCGCGGCAAATTCCCTCGCGCCAGGCCTCATAGGCCGGCCCTTTCGCCAGCCCGCGATGGAAGATCGAGAAGCGGTTGGGCACCTGTGTCTCGGACATGGTCCGTGCTCCGAACGCCCACGACGCTGACTCGATCGATCGCCTGCTGCCCGATACGCGCATGTCGTTCCTGTCCCTACGCTTGGCGCGACGGTCCACGACTCCGGCGGGGAGCCTGATACCACTCCGCCGATTGACGGTAAAGCTATTCACGAGATGCAACCCTATGATGCGTAGTGCGACAGCCGGGAATAAAACGGCGCGGCAGTTTCGTGACGCCGCGCTGCCATGGCTCGACGATGCCTAGCGTTCGCCCAGGTGCTGATGCGAACCGAGGCGGACGCCGAACAGGCGGTGCAGGACTGCTATCTGCGCGCACTGCACCAGTTCGACGGCTTTCGTGGCACCGCCATCAGGCCGTGGCTGCTCGCGATCCTCAAAACCGTCTGCCAGGAAAAACTTGGCGAGATGCTCGGCCGCTGCGGCTCGCCGACGGACGATGCCGGCAACAAGGAAAAGTCCGGCCGGCGCGCTCTGCCTACAATCGGGCAACTCGTCGACGACCTGCCCGCGCCGCTCGGCGAGGTCATCGCGCTGCGCGAAATGATCGATCTGTCCTACAAGGAGATCGCCGAGGTCACCGGCGTTCCCGTCACCACCGTGATGTCGCGCATCGCGGAAGCCCGCGGCCTGCTGCTCGCGGCGCGGCGAACAACGCAGGCGTCCGCGGAACCAGCGGCGGCGAGACCCGCGGGCGGCCCGTCGGAACTCACGGTCTACCGCGCGAACGCCTGTTGAACCGTCGAGGACTCCGTGACGCCGTTGGCGATCAGGAGCTCAAGCAGGACGCGCGCCTTCTGCGGATTGAGATCGAGCGAGACCGCAAAGCCGAGCTTGTCGTCCTCGACCTCGACGTTGCGATTGACATAGCCCGAGCCAACCCGAGTGGAACGCACCACGACTACACCCTGCTTCGCCGCGGCCGCCAGCGCATCGATCGCGCCCTTTGATGAATTGCCGTCACCGACGCCGGCCAGCACGATGCCCTTGGCGCCGCGCTTGACCGCATCCTCGACCTCCGCGGCATCCATGTTGGCGTGCGAATAGATGATGTCGACCCGCGGCAAGGGCGGCGCGTCCGGCAGCTTCAGCTTGGCAGTTTTGACCGGTGCGGCCGGTTGCAGGAAACGCAGCGAGCCGGTGTCGACGTAACCGACCGGACCGGCGTCGGGCGAACGGAACGTCTCGACGCTGGTCGTATTGGTCTTCTGTACCCAGCGCGCGGCATGGATGGTGTCGTTGAGCACCACGAGCACGCCGCGCCCGCGGGATTCCGGCGCCGATGCGACCCGCATCGCCTCGTAGAGATTGGCCGGGCCATCGGCCCCGATCGCGGTCGATGGCCGCATCGATCCGACCAACACGACCGGCATCTCGGTGTCCAGCACGTTTTGCAGGAAGAAAGCCGTCTCCTCCATCGTGTCCGTGCCATGCGTGATGACGATGCCGTCGACTTCCTTGTTGTCAACAGCCGCGCGGATGCGCTTGACGAGGTCGAACCAGACCTTGTCATTCATGTCCTGCGAGCCGATCGACGAGATCTGCTCGGCCGAGATCTGGGCGAGTTTGTCGATCCCTGGAATGGCGGCGATCAGGTTCGCCGCGCTGACCTTGCCCGAATCATAGGCATTGCCGGCGCGTGCATTGGCCTGGCCCGCGATGGTGCCGCCGGTGCCGAGCACGAGCACGCGGGCCAGCGTATCGCCGGCAGGCGATCGTTGTGCAATAGCCGGCGACGCAAGCCCGATCACAAGGGCTGCGGCAAGGCCGATGAAGATGCGTGCGGAACGAGCCGATCGAAGCGAGTGCAGCGTCATTTCTTCCCCCAGCGACAGATTGCCTATTCACAACTCGTGGTTTTATCGCGCAAGAAATGGACAAACTTGCGGCGGAAAGCATCGGGAACAGAATTCCGACCTTCCCGGCTGCTCTCACCCAGTACCTGCTAACACCGCCTTGTTCGCCGGCGCTCCTGCAAAATCTTGACACCGCCGGAATGACGGCGCACATTTTTCGAAGATTATTCGAATTTTGGTGAGGTCATGCAATTCGATCTTCCCGACGATCTCCGCGTTCTGCAAGGCCGGGTACGTGAATTCGTGTGCAGCGAGCTCAAGCCCCATGATGCCGCGATCGAGGCAACCGGCGAGGTGCCGGAGAGCGCGATGGCTGGCCTGCGCAGGATGGGATTGTTCGGCACCAACACGCCGAAGCAATTCGGCGGGCTCGGCCTCCCGATGCTCGGCAGCTGCCTTGCAATCGAAGAGCTGGCGAAGGCGCACACCGCCTTCTACTATCTGAGCGGGGTGAACGTTCATATCGGCTCGAAGGCGATCGAGTTCTTCGCGCAGCCCGCGGTTCGCGACAGATGGTTGCCCGAGCTCGCCAGCGGCCGCATGATCGGCGCCTTCGCGCTGACCGAGCCGAGCGCCGGATCGGATGCCGCCGGCATCCAGACCAGGGCGCGGCGGGACGGCGATCATTACGTGCTCGACGGCCGCAAGACCTACATCACCAATGCGCCGGTCGCCGGCGTCTTCACGGTGTTCGCCACGCTCGACCCGTCGGCGGGCGCGAAGGGCATCGCGGCGTTTGTCGTCGACGCCAAGACGCCGGGCCTCGCCATCGGCCGCCTGGTCGAGATGGCCGCCGGCCGTGGTTCCGCGCATGCCGAGGTGATCTTCGAAGGCTGCCGCGTTCCGCGTGAGAACCTGCTCGGCCAGGAGGGAGAAGGATTTGCCATCGCGATGCGGTGCCTGGATGCCGGGCGCACGCATTGGGGCGCCTATTGCGTCGGCGCAGCGAGCCAGCTGCTGGACTACGCGCTCGATCATGTCTCGAATCGCGAAGCGTTCGGACGCAAGTTGCGCGACCATCAAGGCATCGAATGGCAGATCGCCGACATGGCGAGCGCGCTGCATGCCGCACGCCTGGTCGCCTATGAGGCGGCCTGGCGTTATGACCAGGGCGACGCCGCCGCCCGCACCGCCGCGGCGGCACTGTCCAAATATACCGGCGCCGACATGGTGCAGCGGGTGGCCGACATGACCATGCAGCTGTTCGGTGGTGCCGGTTATTCCAGGGACCTGCCGATCGAGCGGATCTGGCGGGAAACACGAGTGGTCCGCATTCTGGATGGCACATCCGAAATCATGCGGCAGATCATCGCCCGCAACGCGTTCCGCAACCATCGACGGCGGAACGCGTCAATCTGACAACGGCCTCTTCCACTTTATGTTGCAATAGTTCTTGGTGATCCACTTTCGCTGTCTTACTGTTTTTGCGGGATGGGAGAAGGAAGTGGCTTCGGGGACGACGCTCAAGCTCAAGCAACAACGCAGCCGCGATCGGCGCGAACAGATCCTCTCGGCAGCGACCAAGCTGTTCGGCCAGCGGGGCATCGACGGCACCTCGCTCACCGAGATCGCTACCGTGGCGAAAGTACCGCTCTCCAGCATCTATGATTATTTCGAGGACAAGCGCGCGCTGGTGCTGGATGTGCCCGAGGGCAATTTCGAAGCGCTGTATCAGAAGACCGAGCCGCTGCTGGTGAAGGGCGGCGACCCCGTCGAGCAGCTTCGCATCATCTTCCTGACCAACTTCCAGTACATCAAGGACAACCCGAGTTGGGGCCGCGTGTTCTTCCTGGAGATATGGCCGAGCGTCCTCGCCGCCGAGCCGCGGGTCAAGAAAGCGGTCGACAAATATGCGCTGCGCTACGTGCAGCTGATCAAGCAGGCGATCCGCGCCGGCACCTATCGCCGCAACCTCGATCCCTACACCGCGATGTCGCTGATGATGGGCGGCATGTGCCACTTGACCGCGGTCTGGCTGCTCTATGGCCGCAAATACGATCTGGTGAAGAAGGGCAAGACGCTGTTCACCACGCTACATGACGGGTTCGTTCAGCGTTAGCTGCGCCGGTGCGCGGCCCCGACTCTGGTAGGATGGGTAGAGCGCAGCGAAACCCATCATCGGTTGGGCTGGCACGGAGCGATGGGTTTCGCGGAGTTTATCATCGGGCCGCGCGTTGCGCGGACCCGTTGGCTCCACCCATCCTACGCACTGTCTGCCGAAGAGTGGTTCGCGGCCCGAACGATTTGATCCAAATTCATTGTGGTTCGGCGGTGTTGACTGCCAACCCTCCCAGAAAACCAATACCCAATCGTCGAAATCCTGTTCTAGTATGACGCGGTGGACGCCTCGCGGCAGAACGCGCGGGCACTGGGATGGGAGCGAACCGATGGACGTCAAGGCTGTTCTGCCGCCGCGTGGCCGCGACTATCGCCTCGATCTGCTGCGCGGCTTCGCCAACTGGGCGATCTATCTCGATCACATCCCGAACAACGCGGTGAACTGGATCACGCAGAAGAATTTCGGCTTCAGCGACGCGGCCGATCTGTTCGTCTTCATCTCCGGCTACACCGCGTCCTTTGTCTATGCGCGCATGATGCTGGAGCGCGGCACCGTGATCGGCGCCACCCGGCTGATCAAGCGGGCGTGGCAGATCTATGTCGCGCATGTCCTGCTGTTCGTGATCTACATCGCCGAGATCGGCTATCTCGCGCAGCGCTATCACGACCCCAATCTCGAGAACGAATTCAACGTCGCGGGCTTCATGCAGAACCCGGCCGAGACGCTCTATCAAGGCCTGCTGCTGGCGTTCAAACCGGTCAACATGGACGTGCTGCCGCTCTACATCGCGCTGATGCTGGTCTATCCGCTGGTGCTGTGGGCGATGCTGCGGAAGCTCAATCTGACGCTGGCGGCCTCGTTCCTGCTCTATCTCGCCGCACGGCATTTCGGCTGGAATCTGCCGGCCTATCCAGGCGGCTCATGGTACTTCAATCCGTTCTGCTGGCAGTTCCTGTTCGTGTTCGGCGGCTGGTTCGCGCTCGGCGGCGCCGGCGAATCGATCACATTCATCCGCTCGCGCGCCTTCCTGTGGCTCGGCGGCGCCTATCTGTTGTTCGCACTGATCATGACGCTGGCGGGCCGATTTCCGGAGCTGGGCCAGGCGATACCGCCCTGGCTCTACGACGCCTTCAATCCGAACGACAAGACCAACCTCGCGCCCTATCGCGTGCTGCACTTCGTGGTGCTGGCCTTCTTCGTCACGCGCTTCCTGCCGCGCGAATGGGCTGGATACGAATGGCCGATATTCCAGCCGATCATCAAATGCGGCCAGCAGTCGCTCGAGGTGTTCTGCTCGGGCGTGTTCCTTGCCGTGGTCGCGCATGTGGTGCTGGTCGAGGTCTCCGGCAGCCTCTGGATGCAGATCCTGGTCAGCGCGATCGGCATCGTGCTGATGACCGTGCTCGCCTATTACCGCTCCTGGTCGAAGAAAGTCGACAAGGCGCCGAAGCCGCCCGTGGCTACGCAGGCGCCGGCGGCCGCGAAGCCGGCGGAATAGGCGCGTCATCGATGTCGCGTGCCTTCTATCACGATCATCCCGAAATCCTGCAGCTCGAAGCCGAGGTGCGCGACGCAAGGCCCGGCGCCGTCCTCGTCGAACGCTCGCCGTTCTTTCCCGGAGGGGGCGGGCAGCTTCCGGACCAGGGTGTCCTGAGATGGTCCGGCGGCGTGCTGCCGGTGACCGCCCTCGCACGTGACGAACGCGGCCTCTGGCACATGGTCCCGGGCGACAGCCTGATCTCCGGCAAGGTCATGCTCGAAGTCGAGCCGGCATTTCGCGCATTGATGTGCGAGTTGCACACGCTCGCCCACGTCGTCAACGCACTGGTCTATACGCAGTTCGGCGGCGCGCTTCTGACCGGGGCGCAACTCAATGCCGACGGCAGCTTCCGGGTCGATTTCGATCTGCCCGGCGCCGACAATGAACGACTGCGGGCGCTCGAGGCACCGCTGAACGACATCGTCCGGCAGGACCTTGCGGTGAGCGCCGCCTTCATGGCGCATTCCGAAGCAGAAGCCACACCCGGATTGTTTCGCAGCAAGGCCGTCGCTCCGCCGGTCGGGGAGGATGGCCTTGTTCGGATCGTCGAGATCCTCGGTCTCGACCGGCAGGCCTGCGGCGGCACCCATCTGACGTCGACCGGGCAGGCCCGCCCTGCGCGCATCGTCAAGATCGACAACAAGGGCCGCCAGAATCGCCGGATCAAGGTTGCGGTCTGACCGGCTCTCCAAAGCCGCGTGGCTGGAGCGCGGCGTGTCTTACCTCTGATAGATCTTGAGCGTTGTGATCATTTGCTTGAGTTCGGCGACATATTTGTCGGCATAGTCCTTGTGCACCGACAGAGTGACGAGGATACCGAGCTCTGATGTGTTGGTGGCGAGATAGTAGGTGTCGAAATTGGGTAGTTCCGAACCGGAATGCAGCGCCTCGACCCATTCGTGCGAACCAATCGTCGTGCGTCCGACAGAGCGGACGTCGGACAGCTTGCCGGTCGCTTCGTCTCCGATCCTTTGCCGCTGCTTCAGGTGGTCCTCGTAGGCCTGCAGATTGTCCTGCGAATTGCGCTCCTTCATCGCGATGATCGCGATGGCCGCGTGGGGAGGCTTGCCGGGCGGCGAGCAGACAAATTCACTGTCGTCCTGTTCGCACCACCAGCCGCGCGCCAGCTCCATGTCAAACGCCGCGGCTCGGAACACGTCTCGCGGCGGCGCGACCAGGATACGCGACGCTGAATATCCGGCACCGCCGAGCACGGCCGCGCTCACGACGAACGATGCCAGCGTTGCGGTCACAAGGCGCGCGCTGCCGGAGATGTCCATCCTCAATTCCCCTGCTGTTCGATCCAGCGCTTGAGATCGGCGGCGAGCCGCTTGAGGCCAGCCCCCGCATCGGAAGCTGCGATCGCGTCGACGCTGTTGAGGGCCCCCTGTTTGGCATCCGCGGCAGCGGCGGCATTTCCGCGCTTGCGCTCAATCAGGAGTGTGTATGCCTGGGCGATAGCCACCTCATACGCGACGGATGCGTCGGCGGGCTTGCCGTCATCGGATGAGCCGGCACCGACAGCAAGCTTGAACTGCTCGGCCGCAGGATCCGGCCGATCAAGCGTGACATATTGCTGGCCCGCCAGCCGGAACAGGCGCACCCGCCATGCGACGACCTGATCATCCTCGGTGCGACCGTCGGACCTACGGGCGTCGAGCAAGCGCTTCAGCGCGTCGGCACCAGCGGAATAGCTGTCGGCCGCCTCCTGGTGGCGATTTGCGGCAGCGTGCAGGTCGCCCGTCTGGCCCTGCGCCTCGGCCTCGAACCGGACAATTTGCGCGCGCCCATCATGCTCCTTGCCGAGCCGCCGGGCGTCCTCGAGCAGATCGGCATATGCGTGGCTGGCGCCATCGGTATCTTTCTGTCGCATCAGATACTCGGCATAGGCTTGGCGTGCCTGCAGAAGAGCCAATGCAGCATCAACGCGCGCACGGCTCTGATGACTCAGCGCCGCGCGTTCGATGGCGTCGCTGAATTCCTTGCGCGCCTCCTTGTCTTCGTGCAGTGCCTCGCGCCGGGCTCCGCGCTCGAGCCGGCAGGTTACAACCCCGTTGATCGGGGGATCGTTCGTTGTCCCTTGGTCCGCCTTGTCGAGCAGATCGCAACCGCGGCCGATGATGAGCCGGCGAGTCCGCGAAGTCGAAGCATCACCGGCGCTCAGATTGACCGCCTCCTCAACCATGCTGGATGCCGCGAACATGCTGTCGTCGTTGGCACGGATCGCCTTGTGCTGGTTGATCAAGGCGACCACGCTGAGACTGCCAA